>JAJCYC010000086.1 GCA_029263115.1 Pseudonocardia sp.
GGCACCTACCCGATCGGCATCAGATACACGAAGAAGCAGGTCGACGCCCTGCCGATCACCAGGCACGACTTCCATGGAGAGTGGAACTACACCGTCGCGCCGACAACGGACGACACGCCGACATCAACCTAAACTATTTCGGCGCGAGCCCTTACCGGACGACGTAGGGTTCCCGGCGGGCGCCTGTCTGCCGATGAACTACCTCACCGCGCACTTCGCACTGCTCACCCGCGCCCGGCTGGCGGGCCGGCATGTCCGTGCTGGTGCACGGCGCCGCCGGCGGGGTCGGCACCGCCGTCACCCAGTTGGCCGTCGCGCTCGGGGCGCGGGTACTGGCGGTGGTGTCGTCCTCGACGAAGGCCGACGTCGCCCGCGCCTGCGGGGCGCACGAGGTGCTCGAGGTCGAGGGACCTATCCCCTGGACCGGGCCGGCGAGGCGCTGAGCCGGATCGACCAGCGCCAGGTCACCGGGACGGTCGTGCTGGAGGTCTGATCCGGGCAGGTGCCACCCCGGTCACCCCGGCAGTTAGCAGAGCCTGGCCATCGGCAGGTTGACACCGGGTGCCACCTCGGGGAACACGATCGTCACCTCGGCGTCGATGTGCACCCCGCCCGCCGGCGTGTCGAGAACGTTGGTGACCAACGTGACCCCGGGCGCGTGCACGAACTTGATCAGACCGATCTCCAGCGGCAGCAGGTTGTCGAAATGCGGTACGAAGCTGCGGCGCAGCGTGGTATGGCTGAACACGTAGCCGGACGGGCTCACCTCGGCCCACTCGAAGGCCATGACCCGGCAGTCCGGGCACATGTCCTGCGGGTACCACTGGAACCGGCCGCAACGCCCGCAACGCGGGAAGACCAGTCGTTGCTCGCGTGCGGCTGCCCAGAACGGGGCGACCGGTGCCCAGTTGAGGTCCGGCAGCCACGGGTGGTCCGAACCGGGATGTTGGGTGGCGCCGGAGGGCGCTGCGCCGCTCATGCCGTCAGCACCAGGCTGGAGTGTTCCCAGCCCGAGTAGCCCGAGACCAGACCTACTTCCGCGTCCGGCACCTGCCGTTCGCCGCAGCCGCCCCGCAATTGGCGCACGGCCTCCACCACGTGGGCGATGCCCAGGACGTAGGCGTGCGACAGCAGCCCGCCATGGGTGTTGATCGGCAGCCGACCGCCCGGGGCGGCGTTGCCGTCGGCGAACAGCGACGCACCGGCGCCCTTGGGCGCAAAGCCCAGGTCCTCGGCCTGCAGCAGGCAGCTGATGGTGAAGCAGTCGTAGATCTCCAGGAAGTCGACGTCCTCCGGCGTGACGCCGGCCATCTCCATCGCCCGGGGCCCGGTGACCTGCGCCTGGGTGGACAGGTAGTCCTCGTGCTGGGACAGGTAGGAGTGGCTGGACACCCGGGAGGAGCTGAACGACACTCCGCTGACCTTCACCGGCTTGTGCCGCAGGTCCTTCGCGCGCTCGGTCGAGGTCATCACGTAGGCGGCGCCACCGTCGGTGAGCAGGCAGCAGTCCAGCACCCGCAGCGGGTCGGCCAGCACCGGGGAGGACCGGTAGTCCTCGAGGGTCAGCGGGGTACGTTTCATCGCGCCGGGATGCAGGGCTGCCCAGGCCCGGGTGGAGATGGCCACGTTCGCCAGCTGCTCCTCGGTCAGTCCGTACTGGTGGGCGTAGCGGCGTACCACCGGGGCGAAGTAGATCGGCTGGCCGTAGAACCCGAACGGCATCTCCAAGGTGGCCTTGTACGGATCGGTGCCGTGGAACTGGTACGGGCCGCCGGCGCTGGAGCCCCAGTCCACCCCGAAGTAGCACACCACGGTCTCGGCCATTCCTGACGCGATCGCCTGGGCGGCCAGCATCGGTGCGCCGACCACGCCGGAGCCGCCGGTCGACATCTGGGCGTGGAACACCCGGTCGGGCAGGCCGAGGTTGGCGGCCAGCTCGTCGGCCGGCATGATCACCGGGCCGATGGTCGAGTCGGTGACGATCCCGTCGACCTCGTCCAGGGACAGCCCGGCGTCCTCGACCGCGGCCTTGACGGCGCCGGTGATCAGGCCGGTGACCGGCTCGCTCGATCGCCGGCGGTACGTGGACTCCCCGACGCCGACGATCGAGATGGCGTCGGTCAGTGAGTTCCTGGACATCGTGGAGTTCTTGGACGTCGTGCTGCTCGTCGACATGGTCGGTCCTTTCCGGTGCTAGCGGCCGGTGAAACGGGGTCGGCGCTTCTCGGCGAAAGCCCGTAGGCCTTCGACGCCGTCCGCGCTGCCGGTGCCCTCCTTGAAGTCGCCCAGCTTGCCCTCGGGGGCGATCTCGTTCATGTACTGCTTGTACAACCGCCGCACGGTAGGTGAGGTGGCCCGCACCTCCCTGATGATCTCCTCGACCCTGGCCTCCAGCGCGGCATGGTCGGGGACGACCTCGGTGATCAGGCCCCACGCCTCGGCCTGCGCGGCGGGGATGGACTTGCCGGTCAGCAGCAGGTAGCGGGCCTTGGCCAGGCTGACCCGGCCGAACATCGCCGCCGGCATCCAGCCCTCGGCGACCCCGACCCGGCCCTCCGGCGCGGCGAACACCGCGTCCGCGACCGCCACCGAGATGTCGCAGGACATGGTGGTGATCATCCCGCCGGCCATGCAGATGCCGTTGACCGCCGCGATGGTCACCTTCGGGCAGTTGCGGACCGCGCTGAACGGGAGGTTGTCCTCGAACCGGTAGATCGCCAGCGGGTCGGCGTCGGGCTTGAGGTAGTCCAGCACCTCCAGCAGGTCTCCGCCGGTGGCGAAGGCCCGGCCGGTCCCGGTGATGACCACGACGTCCACATCGTCGTCGGCGTTGGCCAGCCGGATCCCGTCGCGCAGCTCGCCGTAGAGGTTGGTGCTGAAGGAGTTCAGCTCGGCGGGCCGGTTGAGGGTGAGGGTGGCCACGCCGTCCGTCACCGAGTACAGCATCTCGGTGAAGCGGTCCCCGGTTGCGCGGTCACCGGGCTTGATGTCCCTGGGTTGGGTGTCGCTGGTCATGGCATCCCTGGGTCGGTCGGCCGGGTGGTTCCCGGGCGGGTCGCTGAGTGGGTGGCGAGCGCTCCGTTGGCGGGGGGGCCGGACGGCGCCTGAGTCCCGGCCGGTTGTCGGGTTCCGGACGGCTGAGCGAAGGCGGGCGTGCGGTACACCCGTCGGTCGGGGCGCCAGAACAGGTCGGGCCCGAGGTGGTCGCGCACCAGCTCGCGACGATGCTGTTCGGCCCGCTGTTCGGCCTCCCCGCGCGACGGGGTGAGTGGCCCGAGCTGCACCCAGTACCCGCGTGGACCGTTGCGCGCGACGGTGTGCGCCGGGGAGCTCCGGATTGTTTCGGCACCGATCAGATCGACGTAGGGCCCCCCGAGCAGCAGGCCGTGCCACACCTCCGGCAGCCAGCGCCGCAGGTCGCGCTGCGTCAGATACATGGTCGGCAGCACGCCGTCCTGCTCGGTGAGCATCGTGGCGTAGCCGAAGTCGGCGTCGAGGCGCTCGCCCAGTTCGCGGATGAACGCTACCAGTTCGTCGGCATCTACCAGGTGCAGCGGAATCTCCAAGGAGATCACGCTGTGCGAGTCGGAGGGGTAGAAGATCGGGTTGACCGCGGCTTGGAGAGCCCCGCCCGCACCGCTCCAGAGGAAGTCCTGGCGATCAGAGGGCTGCTCCGGGCGGGTCCGGAAGTCGCGCCGCAAGGTGGTACCGACTGACGGCAGCAGGCTGGTCAGCCGGGCCAGCACCAAGGCTCGGGTGGATTCCCGGGCGAGCGGATCCCGGGTGAACAGCTGGACGAACACCGCATCCGCGGTGGTCACCGTCGCTCTCCGGCGACGGCCTCGGCGGCCGTTGGCGACGCGGCTACCCGAGCCCGCCGGGGTGCGGAGCCGACTCCGGTCACCACGAAGTCGATGAGCTGGTCAGCGATGCGGTCCACCTCTGCCGGTGAGATGTCGTCGGCACACCAGCGCGGCACGCCATTGAGGGCGCCGAGTACCAGTCGGGCGGTTGTGCGGGCGTCGTCGGCGATGAACGCGCCCTGGGTCACCCCGTCGGCGATGATGAGCTCGAAGCGTCTGTCGTGTTCGCGCCGGGCGTCGCGCAGGATGGTGCTGTAGGTCTCGCTGACCACGATGTCCTGGTGGCGGCTCAGTACCCGGCCGGCGGCGGTGGTCAGCGAGACCCGCAGGTGTGCGCGGATGATCGCCGAGAGCCTGATCCCGGCGTCCTGATGGCCGCCGGTCAGCGCGTCGGTGTCGCGGGCGATCGCCTCGATGGTGTCGACCATCAGCTGGGCCAGGATGTCCTCCTTGCCGCCGACGTAGTGGTAGAGGCCGGTGGGGGACAGCCCGACGGCCTCGCCGATCTGTTCGAGGGTGACCCGCTCGTAGCCATGGGTGGCCATCGACGAGGCGGCCGCGGAGAGGATGAGGTCGCGGCGGGCCGCGATCCGCATGCGGCGACGCGCGGTCCGGGTTGCTCCGGAGTCGGTGCGGTCCGGGGAATCTGCGCGGGCCGGGGAATCGGTGCGGCTCGGGGAATCTGTGTGGGCCGGGGAATCTGGGTGGGCCGGGGAACCGTTGCGGGCCTCAGCGCCGTTGGGGCTGACCACGGAGTGCCCCCTTCCCGCCGTTCGATACAGCCCGGCTCAAGTCGGGCGCGCTCGGTCAAGGCTGGAGCGCTATGTCGAATGCCACTCTACATACGCGATCCGCGTTGCCAAGCGTCGTACAGCGTCTGGGCGAGGCGGGTTGACAGCCGCCCGGGCACATGTTCGAATGATCTTCGAATTCTGGAGTGTGGCTCGGCGTCGAGTCTCGACGACGCGGTCCCAGGCGTAGCGATGATGCCGCTTCGAGTAGGCGGTAGCGGTCGGGCCGGGGCACCGGAGTGCAGCCGAGCCGGGCTCCGTCCGACCCAGCGTCTGTGAGGTGCCGACATGGTTGAGATCCGGGCCGCAAGATGAGCGGGCGACTGGCCGGCAAGTCGGCGATCGTCACCGGAGCCGGTTCCGGGCAGGGCCGGGCCGCCACCGTCCTGTTCGTCGCCGAGGGTGCCCGGGTGCTCGCGTTGGACATCGACGGCGCCGCGGTGAAGCAGTTGGCGGACGAGGTGGGCGACTCGGTGATCCCCCTGGAATGCGACGTGTCCTCCAGCGAGGCGGTGCAGGCGGCGGTGCGGCATGCCGAGGAGTGCTTCGGCGGGCTGTCGGTGCTGCTCAACAGCGCCGGGGTGGACCTGGCGGGCGGCCTCGGCGACGGACCCGCCGCCGACCTGGACGAGGAGATCTTCGACCGGACACTGGGCATCAACCTGCGCGGCACCTACCTGATGGTCAAGTACTCGCTGCCGATGCTGCGTCGGGACGGCGGTGGCTCGATCATCAACATCGCGTCCATCTCGGGAGTGGTGCTGGGCAGCTCACAGCATGCCTACGCGACCTCGAAGGGCGGTGTGGTCGCGTTCACCCGCGCACTGGCGTTGAGCTACGCGCCGGAGAACGTCCGGGCCAATGTCATCGTGCCGGGCATCATCCGGACGCCGATGATCGACTTTGTGCTGAAGGACGAGGCGCTGAGCCGCCGCTACATCGACGGCACACCACTGGGCCGCATCGGCGAGCCGAGCGAGATCGGGCATCTTGCCGTGTACCTGGCCTCGGACGAGTCGGGCTTCATGACCGGGGCCGCGATCACCATCGACGGTGGGCTGACGCTGCAGTGACCACCTCACACCTACCGGCCGCGAACAGCCACCCACCACCCGGTCTGTCCGATCCGGGCGCGGCGCGGGAGTTGGTGCGCTACGAGCTCGACGCCGGGGTCGTCACGATCACGATGGACGACCCCGAGCGGCGCAATGCGCTGAGCCTGGAGCTGCGGGACGCACTGTGGAGTGCCTTCCGGCGGCTGGCGGCCGACGAGCATGCGCGCGTCGCCATCCTGACCAGCTCCACGGACCGGGCGTTCTGCTCCGGGGCGGACCTCGACCAGATGAAGCGACTGGGCATCGCCGTGCCACCCAGGGACTTCGTGCCGCTGGTCGGCCGCAACATCGAGGTCGACAAGCCGGTGATCGCCGCGGTCACCGGACCCGCCATCGGTGGCGGCCTGATGATGACCCTGACCTGCGACATCGTCCTCGCCGCGGAGAATGCGGTGTTCGGTATGCCGGAGGCCCGATGGGGTCGGGGCGCACCGTGGTCGGTGCCGATGGCCGGGATGGTCTCGCGGCGGCACTGGGCTGAGCTGGCCTTGACCGGAGCACCGATCCCGGCGCCGCGGGCGGCGGAGATAGGCCTGGTCAACCAGGTGCTGCCGGGTGCGGAGCTGATGGCGCGCGCCCGCGAGATGGCCGGGCAGATCGCCGCGAACGCACCGCTGACGGTGCGGGCCACCCTGGACATGATCAGGTCCACCCCGGATATGTCGCTCAGCTCGGCGTGGGACTACGCGGACGCGGTCTTCGTGCCCGTCTACCGGAGCCAGGACGCCCAGGAGGGCCCGGCGGCGTTCCACGAGCGCCGACCGCCGCGCTGGCAGGGCGCCTGAACCTCGGATCGGCCGGGACGTAGTTGGTCGGGCCGGAAGCCGCGGCCGGTGGGAAAGCAGTGGGAGGTGCGGGATGTCGAACGGTGAACTGCGGGTGGGCTGTGGGTCGGCCTACGGCGAGGACGACCTGGATCCGGCCTACGAGCTGGCCGCGGCGGGCGCGGTCGACTACCTGTGCTTCGACGGGCTGGCCGAGCGGACCATGGCGTTGGCGCAGGCCCGGCGCCTCGACGACCCGGCGCGCGGTTACGACGTGCGGATGGACGCGTTCGCGGCCAGGTTCCTGCCGTTCGTCGAACGCGACGGGCTGCGGATCGTCACGAACATGGGCGCGGCGAACCCGCGCGGCGGTGCCGCCTGCGTGCGCAAGGTGGCCGACCGCCTCGGCTGTACCGAGGTCCGGGTCGGGCTCGTCGAGGGCGACGACGTGCTCGACGCGCTCAAGCAGTGCAACCCGGTGGTCTGGGAGACCGGGCAGCCGGTGGACCAACTACCCGGGGAGATCGTCTCCGCGAACGCCTACATCGGTGCCGCCCCGATCGTGGAGGCACTCGAACGCGGTGCCAACATCGTGATCGCTGGGCGGGCGGCCGACCCGTCGCTGTTCCTGGCTCCGATGATCAAGGAGTTCGGCTGGCGCCAGGACGACTGGCCGCTGCTGGGCCGGGGCACGATGATCGCCCACGTGCTGGAGTGCGGCAGCCACGTCACCGGTGGCAACTTCGCCGACCCACCCTACCGCGTGGTGCCCGGCCTCGACCGGCTCGGCATGCCGATCGCGCACGTCCGCCCAGACGGGTCGGCGGTGATCACCAAGTTGGCCGACGCCGGCGGCGTCGTCACCACCGACACGGTGAAATGCCAGCTGGTGTACGAGGTGCACGACCCTCGCCGCTACCTGACTCCGGACGTGGTCGGCGACTTCGACTCGGTCCGGGTGCACGGCGAGGGGCCGGATCAGGTCCGCGTCAGCGGGGGCACCGGCCACCGGCGTCCGGACGAGCTGAAGGTCCTGGTCGGGGTCCGGGAGGGCTTCGTCGGCGAGGGCGAGGTCAGCTTCGCCGGGGCCGGCGCGCACAGCCGCGCCCAGCTGTGCCGGGAGGTGCTGCGCGCGCGGGTGCAGCGACGCTATGCCGGGGCCTACGACGAGGTCCGCTTCGACCTGATCGGGGTCGACTCGGTGCTGGCCGGCGCTTCGCCGGACTCCGGGGTGCCGGCCGCGGAGGTGCGGGTCCGGGTCGCGGCCCGCAGTCGGGACCCGGAGGTGGCCGAGGCAATCGCGCGGGAGGCCGAGTGGCAGTTCTTCGGGCCCTCCGGCGCGGGCGGGGTGCGGCGGCGGGTCAAGGAGGCGTTGTCGGTCTTCTCCACCACGCTGCCCAGGTCGATGGTCGAGACAGGCGTCGAGATCGTATGAGTGGGGAGAACCGCTGATGGCCACGATCACCCTGCGCGAGATCGCGTTCGCGCGGTCCGGGGACAAGGGCGACACCTCCAACATCGGGTTGGTGCCCTTCGACGAGGACGACTTCGACCTGCTGGCCCGCGAGGTCAGTGAGGTCCGGGTCGCGCACCTGTTCGGTGAGCTGGTCCGCGGCGGGGTGCGCCGCTACGAGTTCGCCGGTATCCGGGCGTTGAACTTCGTGCTGGAGCGGGCGTTGAGCGGCGGGGTCTCCCGCTCGTTGAACCTCGACGCACACGGCAAGTCGTGGGGCAACCTGCTGCTGACCATGGAGATCACCGTGCCGGACGAGGTCGCGGATCGGGTCCGGGCGCTCGTGCGGTCGTCCGACCTGACCGGCGGCGCAGCTGGCAGCACTGGTGGCTGAGCGGGCGGGCGGTCCCCTGGACCGGCTCTACCGGGCCGGGAGTGTGGCGGTGATCGGGGCGGTCGCCCCGGGCGAGCACGGGCGGCTGGGTTCCAAGCCGGTGGAGTACCTGCGCCGGTACGGCTTCCCGGGGCCGGTCTACCCGATCAACCCGAACCACCGCGAGATCGCCGGCTTCCCCTGTTACCCGAGCATCGGTGAGGTCCCTGGTCCGGTCGACACCGCCCTGCTACTGCGCCGCCAGGGACTGGTGCTGGACACCCTCACCGAGTGTCTGGCGGCCGGGGTGCACACCGCGGTGGTCACCGCCGGCGGTTACGGGGAGGCCGGTCCCGGCGGTGAGGACGCCGAGCGGCGGCTCGGCGCGTTCGCCCGCGAGAGCGGCCTGCGGGTCGCCGGACCCAACTGCAACGGCTTCATCGCCGCCCGGGAGCGGCTGACGCTGGGCTTCCACCCGTTCCTGGAGGACGGCCCGCTGCTGGCCGGCCCGGTGGGCATCGTGTCGCAGAGCGGGTCGTTCGTCAGCTCGGTGCTGCGCCGG
>JAJCYC010000087.1 GCA_029263115.1 Pseudonocardia sp.
GCCTTCCCGGTCGCCCCGGCCTGGCCGGACCAGAACGGCGCCGGCGCGCACGCCAACGTCTCCGGGGTCGGGGTGGTGGCCAGCTCGAAGGCGGTGCCCACCGCCGTGGCGTTGATGGAGTGGCTCACCTCGGCCCCGGCCGAGCGGGAGATCGTCTCCCAGGGCGAGTTCTCCGCGAACCCGGCGGTGGCACCGGCCGCGCACATCCAGGACTGGGCGAACATCAAGATCGACCCGATCGACGCCGAACGGACCGGCCCGCTGCTCGACGACGCCGTGGCGATGATGCTGAAGGTCGGATGGCGGTAGACGCGGCCCCCCCGGACGCGGAGCCGGCGGCCGGGGGACCCGGGGGACCCGCGCCTCGGCAGGGTCGCCGGGCCCGTCGCGTCGGCCCGTCGCGGGCCTGGGCGGTGCCGGGCCTCCTGGTCGCGCTGGCGGTGATCGGGCCGCTGGTGGTGCTCCCGCTCAGCTTCCTGCCGGCTGCCGACTCCGGCGCCGGCGGTGAACTGCTCGACCCGATCGCGCTGGCCCTGCTGCCCCCGGCGCTCGGGCGCAGCCTGCTGCTGGGCGTCGGGGTCGCGGTGGGCACGCTGGTGGTCGGCGGCGGATTCTCGCTGCTGGTGTCGTTCTGGGACTTCCCCGGCCGATGCTGGCTGCAGTGGGCGCTGGTGCTGCCGATGGCGATCCCGGCCTACGTGCTGGTGTTCGTGCTGGTCGGGCAGGCCGGCTACGCCAACCCGCTGCAGAGCAGCCTGTTCGGCGGCGGGCTGGAACTGCCCGGGCTGCGCGGCCCGGTGGGTGCGATCGGCGCGCTCACCACGGTGCTCTACCCGTACGTCTACGTGCTCGGGCGGGCCGCGTTCCTCGGGCAGTCCCGGCAGTCGCTGGCCGCCGCGCGCAGCCTCGGGCGCAGCTACTCCGGGGCGGTGTGGGGGGTGGCGCTGCCGCTGGCCCGGCCCGCGCTGGCCGCCGGAGCGGCGCTGGCGGTGATGGAGGCGCTGGCCGACTTCGGCGCGGTCAACCTGCTCGGTTACCAGACGCTGACCGACGCGATCTACCGCGTCTGGTACGGCGCCTACGACGAGGCGGCGGCGTTGCAACTGGCCTCGGTGCTGGTCGGGTTGGCGCTGCTGATGGTGGTCGCCGAGCGGCTGCTGCGCGGCCGGGCGCGTTTCCACCAGACGCTGGCGCACGGCGACGCGGTGGTCCCGGTCCGGCTGCGCGGGGCCCGCTCGGCGGCGGCCACCGTGCTGCCGTGCGCCTGGCTGGTGGTGGTGTTCGGGTTCCCGGTGCTGCAGTTGCTGGCCTGGTCGGTGGAGACCGTGCTGGACGGCCAGGTGGCCGACCGGCTGGGCGAGGGGGTGTTCAGCACGCTGCTGCTGGCGGTGGCCGCGGCGGTGATCGCGGTGCTCACCTCGACGGCGGTGGTGTACGGCCAGCGGGTGGCGCCGTCGCGGCTCGGCGCGGTCGCCGCGAGGCTGGCCTCGGTCGGCTACGCGGTGCCCGGCACAGTGGTCGCGGTCGCGGTGTACGTGCCGCTGGTGTGGCTGGACCGCCGGCTGATCGCCGGGATGGAGGGTGTGTTCGGCGTCGGCATCGGGCTGCTGTTCACCGGCACGGTGGCCGGCCTGGTCGGGGCGTACGTGGTGCGCTTCCACGCCCAGGCGTACTTCTCGCTGGACGCCCGGATGGGCCGGATCAACCCCAACCTGGACGACGCCGCCCGGGCACTGGGCGCCGACCGGGCCCGCACGCTGCGCCGGGTGCACCTGCCGCTACTGGCGCCCGGGGTGGCCACCGCCGCGCTGCTGGTCATGGTGGAGGTGATCAAGGAGCTGCCGGCCACCGCGCTGCTGCGCCCGCTGGGCCGCGACACCCTGGCGATCATGACCTGGGAGGCGACCAAGGACGCCCGGTTCGACGTCGCCGCGCTGCCGGCGTTGCTGATCGTGGTCGCCGGGTTGGTGCCGGTGCTGCTGCTCACCCGGCTCTCGCCCTCGGGCACCGCCGCGGTCGACCCGGCCGGCCCGGCATCACCCGGCTAGCGGTGGGCGCGGGCCGCCGGATTCGGCCCGACCACCCGAGCCCGACACCCGGCCCTGGGGGCATACCGTGTCCACCATCAGCCCGGCGTTGAGTGAGCGAAACCGGATGGGCACACGGAGGAGCGGCATGTCAGAGTTGGTCGAGGTCACCGCGTCAGCCCCGACGGTTGAGATCCGTCTCAACCGCCCGGACAAGAAGAACGCCCTCACCCAGCACATGTACACCGTCCTGGCCGATGCGTTGGTCGCCGCTGAGGCGGACCCGGGGGTCAACTCGGTTCTGCTCAGCGGGGCCGGCAGTGGATTCTGCGCCGGCAACGACCTGGACGATTTCTCGCGACCGGCACCCGGTGACGAGACTCCGGTCGCGCGGTTCCTGCGGACGCTGACCGAGATGACGGTGCCCGTCGTCGTCGCGGTGCACGGCGCGGTGGTCGGGGTCGGGGCGACCATGCTCCTGCACTGCGACTTCGTGGTCGCGGACAGCTCGGCGAGGCTGCAGTACCCGTTCGTGTCGCTCGGGCTGGTGCCGGAGGCCGGCAGCACATTGCTGCTG
>JAJCYC010000088.1 GCA_029263115.1 Pseudonocardia sp.
AGGTGCGCGCCCAGCGGGAACACCGGACCGGCCGGCGCGGCGTGGACCACGGTGCGTTCCTCGGGGAGCATCATCGGTAAGGATAGGGGGCGTGAGCGCGCCCGACCCGATCATCGGCCAGACCGTTGCGGCACCGTGGTCCGATCCGGCCGACCTGGTGGTGCGGATGGACCGGGTCAGCGTGCGCCGGGGACCCACCACCCTGCTACGCGCCCTGGACTGGGCGATGGAGCTGGACGAGCGCTGGGTCGTGCTCGGCCCCAACGGCGCCGGCAAGACCACGCTGCTGCGCCTGGCCGCGGCGGAGCTGCACCCGACCGAGGGCTCGGTGCACCTGCTCGGGGAGCGGCTCGGGCGGACCGACGTGTTCGAGCTGCGGACCCGGATCGGGTTCTGCTCCTACGCGCTGGCCACCCGGGTGCCCGGCGAGGAGATCGTGCGGGACGTGGTGGTCAGCGCCGGCTACGCGCTGCTGGGCCGCTGGCGCGAGCGGTACGACGTGCTCGACCTGCACCGGGCCGAGGGGCTGCTGGACACCCTGGGCATGGCGGCGCTGGCCGGGCGGCGGTTCGGCACGCTGTCCGAGGGCGAGCGCAAGCGGGTGCTGATCGCCCGCGCACTGATGGCCGACCCGGAACTGCTGCTGCTCGACGAGCCGGCCGCCGGGCTGGACCTGGGCGGGCGGGAGGATCTGGTGGCGCGGCTGTCCGGGCTGGCGCTGGACGCCGACGCCCCGGCATCGGTGCTGGTCACCCACCACGTGGAGGAGATCCCGCCCGGCTACACCCACGGGTTGCTGCTGCGCGACGGTGGGGTCGTGGCGCAGGGCCTGCTGCCCGGTGTGATGACCGAGGAGAACCTGTCCGCCACGTTCGGGCTACCCCTGGCCGTGCGGTTCGACGACGGGCGCTACAGCGCGCGCCGCCGGTAGGGTCTGAGCCGACCGCCAGGGAGGCAACATGGGTGAGTTCGTCAGGCTCGAGGTCGACGGCGCGATCGGCACCATCCGGCTGGACCGGCCGCCGATGAACGCGCTGAACAAGCAGGTGCAGGAGGAGATCCGGGCCGCCGCGCACGAGGCGACCGACCGTGCCGACATCCGCGCGGTGATCGTCTACGGCGGTCCCAAGGTGTTCGCCGCCGGCGCGGACATCAAGGAGATGGCCGACATGTCCTATGTGGACATGTCCGCGCGGGCCCGGGCGCTGTCCAGCTCGGTCGGCGCGGTGGCCGCGATCCCGAAGCCGACCGTGGCCGCGATCACCGGCTACGCCCTGGGCGGTGGCTACGAGCTGGCGTTGTGCTGCGACCGGCGGATCGTCGGGGACAACGTGAAGGTCGGCCAGCCGGAGATCCTGCTCGGCATCATCCCCGGCGCCGGCGGCACCCAGCGGCTCGCCCGGCTGATCGGCCCGGCCAAGGCCAAGGACGTCATCTACAGCGGCCGGTTCATCGGCGCGCAGGAGGCGCTGGCCCTGGGCATGGCCGACGAGGTGGTCGCCCCGGACGACGTCTACACCGCCGCCCGCAGCTACGTCGAGCAGTTCGCGGCCGGCCCGGCGCAGGCACTGGCCGCCGCGAAGAAGGCCATCGACGGTGGCCTGGACACCGATCTGCGTACCGGGCTGGACCTGGAGAGCGAGGTCTTCGCCGGGCTGTTCGCCACCGACGACCGCGCCGCAGGCATGGAGTCGTTCATGGCCAACGGGCCCGGTAAGGCCACGTTCACCGGCCGCTGACCCGATGACGAGCACCGATCTCTCCACGACCAGCGACGGCACCGGCTCCGACGATCCCGCGCCCAACCCGCACGCCACCGCCGAGCAGGTGGCTGCGGCGCGGGCCGACCCCAAGCTGGCCAACGTGCTCTACCACGACTGGGAGGCCGGCTCCTACGACGAGAAGTGGTCGATCTCCTACGACGAGCGCTGCATCGACTACGCGGTGGGGCGGTTCGAGCTGGCCGCCGGCGGGCCGGCCGCCCCCTACGGTCGGGCGCTGGAGCTGGGCTGTGGCACCGGGTTCTTCCTGCTCAACCTGATGCAGGGTGGGGTGGCGTTCTCGGGTTCGGTGACCGACCTGTCACCCGGGATGGTGCAGGTCGCCCTGCGCAACGCCGCCGGGCTGGGCCTGGACGTGGACGGCCGGGTGGCCGACGCCGAGCGCATCCCCTACGACGACGACACCTTCGATCTGGTGGTCGGGCACGCGGTACTGCACCACATCCCGGACCTGGACGCCACCTTCCGCGAGGTGCTGCGGGTGCTCAAGCCTGGCGGGCGGTTCGTGTTCGCCGGCGAACCGACCCGGATCGGGGACCGGTACGCGCGCCGGCTCGGTCAGGCCACCTGGTGGGTGACCACCCGGATCACCCGGTTGCCGCTGTTGAGCGGCTGGCTGGGTGACTGGCGCAGGCCGCAGGCCGAGCTGGACGAGTCGTCACGGGCCGCAGCGCTGGAGTCGCTGGTCGACCTGCACACCTTCGACCCGGACGAGCTGGAGGCGACCGCGCGCGCGGCCGGCGCGCTCCAGGTCCGGGCGGTCACCGAGGAGCTGTCGGCGGCGTTCTTCGGCTGGCCGGTGCGCACCTTCGAGGCGGCCGTCCCGCCCGGGCGGTTGGGCATCGGGTGGGCGATGTTCGCCTGGCGCACCTGGGAGCGGTTCTCCGGGCTGGACGCCCGGGTGCTGTCCCGGGTGGTGCCGCGCCGGTTCTTCTACAACGCGCTGATCACCGGGGTGGCCGGCGGAGGTGGCCCGGACCTGGGCCCGGGGTCGCGGCCGGACCAGCGGTGAGCCTGCCCGAGGCCGACGAGGAACTCAGCGCGGTGACCGTGGTGGTCGTCGACGACCACCCGATCTGGCGCGAAGGAGTGGCCCGCGACCTGGCCACCTGCGGGTTCACCGTGGTGGCCACGGTCGCCGACTCCAGCTTCACCGCGCGGATCGCGGCGGCCACCCGGCCCCGGGTGGTGGTGATCGACCTCGACCTGGCCGAGGTGGCCGCCGTGGAGGCGGTGCGCACCATCGCCAACACCATGCCCGAGACCCGGGTGCTGGTGCTGTCCGAGCGGGCGGGGCACCGCGACGTGCTGGACGCGGTGAAGGCCGGCGCGGCCGGGTACCTGGTGAAGACGGCCAGCCCGGGCGAGCTGATCGACGCCGTGCGCCGCACCGCCGATGGCGACGCGGTCTTCACCCCGGGGCTGGCCGACCTGGTGCTGGGCGAGTTCCAGCGGCTGACCCGCCAGCCGGCGGTCTCCGGCGTCGTGCCGATCGGCGGGCGGGCCTCCGGTGGCGTGGGGGTGGACACGACCGGCAACGGGGCCGCCGATACCGGGGCCGCCGGCGCCGAAGTCACCGGCGCCGGAGCCGCCGGCGCCGGAGCCGCCGGGGCCGGATCAGCGGGGCCCAGGCTGACCGAGCGGGAGACCGAGGTGCTGAGGCTGGTGGCCACCGGGTTGACCGCGCGCCAGGTCGCCACCCGGCTCGGGCTGTCGCACCGGACGGTGGAGAACCACGTGCAGAGCACCCTGCGCAAACTGCACCTGCACAATCGAATCGAGCTGGTCCGCTACGCCATCTCCCGGGGCCTCGCCGAGTAGGCGAGTAGCCGGCCGCAGAGGAGCCGAGCAGGGATGCCAGGTGGTGACGTGATCGGGTCCGAGGTCGATCTGGCGCCGAGGGTGCTCGCCCCGCTGTGGCGTGGCCTGGTCGGCTACCGGGTGCTGGCCCTGGGGTCGCCTGGGTGCTGGCGCTGATCGAGCTGCCGAGCTTCCGCTCTCCGGGTGGTGCGCTGGCCGTGCTGGCGACGATGGCGGTGTGGAGCGGGGTCTGCGCGGCGGGCTATCTCAGGCCGGCGGTCGCCGCCCGACTGCCCGCCGCCCGCCCGCTGGCCTGCTGCGACCTGGTCGTCACCCTGGCCACGGTGCTGGTCACGCCGCTGATCGACACCCCGCAGCGCGTCACCGGCGGGTCCCTGCTGCCCACGGTGTGGGTGGCCGGCGCGCCGCTGGCGCTCGCGCTGGGATTCGGCGCGGGCGTCGGGGTAGCCGGGGCACTGGCGATGCAGGGCTCGGTGGTGCTGGTGCGCGGCTACCTCGGCCAGACCGAGCTCACCGACCTGCTGCTGATGGTCGCGGCGGCCGGTGCCGTCGGCTACGCGGGGACCGTGCTGCGCCGCTCGGCGAGCGAAATGCGCCGGGCCATCGAGCTGCGGGCCGCGGTGGCCGAGCGGGAGCGGCTGGCCCGCACCATCCACGACGGGGTGCTCCAGGTGCTGGCCCAGGTCCGACGCCGGGGCCGTGAGGCCGGTGGGGCGGCCGCGGAGCTGGGCGAGCTGGCCGGTGAGCAGGAGGTGGCGCTGCGCGGCCTGATCGGTGGTGGATCACCGGGGATCCTGGCCGCCGGTCGCGCCGACCTGGCGACGACGCTGTCCGGGCTGGCCACCACCCGGGTCACGGTGTCGGTGCCGGGACAGCCCGTGGTGCTCCCGGCACACCTGGTCGCGGAGGTGTCGGCGGCGGTCCGGGCCGCGTTGGCGAACGTCGTCGAGCACGTCGGGCCGGCCGAGCCGGCGTGGGTGCTGCTGGAGGATCTGGGGGGGCGGGTGGTGGTGAGCGTGCGCGACGACGGACCGGGCATTCCCGAAGGTCGGCTGGCCGAGGCCGCCGAGGCGGGCCGGCTCGGGGTGACCGGCAGCATCCGGGGCCGGGTCGAGTCGCTCGGCGGCACCGCCCTGTGCGACAGCGAACCCGGACGCGGCACCGAGTGGACCTTCGAGATCCCGGTGGTGGCGCGGTGACCGTCACCGGGCCGGAGATCACTGTGATGGTCGTCGACGACCATCCGTTGTGGCGCGACGGGGTGGCCCGCGAGTTGGGGGAGCGGGGACTGCGGGTGGTGGCCACCGCGCCGGACGCGCCGGCCGCCGTACGCATCGCCACCACGGTGCGCCCGGCCGTGGTGCTGATGGACCTCAACCTCGGGGCCAGCAGCGGGGTGAGCGCGATCGAGGGCATCCTGGCGGCGGTACCCGGCACCCGGATCCTGGTGCTGTCGGCCAGCGGCGAGCAGCGCGACGTGTTGGCCGCGGTGAAGGCCGGTGCCAATGGCTACCTGGTCAAGTCCGCCGGGGTGACCGAGTTGGTGGACGCGGTGCGGCGCACGGCGGCCGGTGCGGCGGTCTACACCCCGGGGCTGGCCGGGCTGGTCCTCGGCGAGTACCGCCGGCTGGCCGGTGTCAGCGCCGGCGCGGGCGCTGCGGGCCCGACGCCGCGGCTGACCGAGCGGGAGACCGAGGTGCTCCGGTTCGTCGCCAAGGGCCTGACCTCGCGGCAGATCGCCGACCGGCTGGTGCTCTCGCCGCGCACGGTGGAGACCCACGTGCAGAACACGCTGCGCAAGCTGCAGCTGCACAACCGGGTGGAGCTGGCCCGCTACGCGATCGAGCGTGGGCTCGCCGCCGACGACCCGGACCGTTGAGCCCGGCCAGCAGCGCGGCCACCCCGGCGACCCGGGCGCCCAGGTGCCGGCAGGTGCACAGGTCGGCGTCGTGCACCCGGTCGGCACCCACGCCGCTGCCCGGCCGGTGACGGGCGTCGATCAGGGGCGGGCCTCCAGGATCAGGTTGAACGGTGTCGCGGCCGCCCGCCGCACGCGGGTGAAGCCGGCCTCGCGCAGTACCTCGGTCAGCCGCGCCTCGCCGGCCTGGGCGCCCAGCGCGGTGGCCGGCGGCTCGGTCATCGAGTGCGCGACGCAGATCACCGTGGACGCGCCGTAGTAGAGCCGCCCGACCGGGTTGAGGTTGTCCGCCAGCCGGTCCTCGGCGTACGGCTCGACGAGCAGGAAGGTCCCGTCCGGGGCCAGTGCCTGGCGGATGTGCCGGGCGCCGCCGACCGGGTCCGGCATGTCGTGCAGCGCGTCGAACACCGCGACCAGGTCGTAGCCGGTTCCGGGGAAGTCGGCGGCCGCGGCGACCTCGAACGACACCCGGGCGGCCAGTCCGGCGTCGGTGGCCCGCTTGCGGGCCTGCTCGATCGACGGCCGGTGGTAGTCGAACCCGGTGATCCGGGACCGGGGATAGCTCTCGCCGAGCAGCAGGGTCGACGCGCCGTGGCCGCAGCCCACGTCGGCCACGGTGCCCCCGGCCCGCAGCTTCTCCTGCACCCCGTCCAGCGCGGGAATCCAGGAGGACGCGAGGTTCGCCACGTAGCCCGGTCGGAAGAACCGCTCGGTACCCTCGAACAGCTCCGGGTCGTGCTCGTGCCAGCCGAATCCGGTGCCGGTCCGGACCGCCTCGGTGATCCGGTCGATGTTGCGCGCCGCGCCGATCGGGATGTGGAACGCGGCTGCGATCTGCATCCCGTCGGGCTCGGCCAGCGCGAACGCCTGCTCGGCGGTGAGCGAGAAGCGCCCGCTGTCCGGGTCGTACTCCAGGTAGCCGCCGGCCGCCTGCCCGCTGAGCCACTCCCGCACGTAGCGCTCGCCGACTCCGGCCGCCTCGGCGACCTCGCCCGGCGTGGCCGGCATGACGGTGTGCAGTGCCCGGTACAGACCCAGGCGGTCGCCGATGACCGCGCTCATCGCGTGGAAGGCGGCCCCCGTATCCACCACGAACCTGCCCAGCAGTTCGTTGAGCTTGCTCTCGTCCAGAGTCATGGCATCCCCTGTACTGGTGCGTGACTGACATCACTCATCCCGGCCCGGGTGGCTCGTCCTGTCAAGTGGGCGGGCGCCCGGCCGGCGGAGGTTGCGCCGTCCGGGCCAGTGCGCTGCGTCGGCCGCTCCGTCCGGCTTTCAGCGCCGGTCGGGCCAGCGCCGGACGGTTCAGCGCTGGTCGAGGGTGCGCAGCCGGCGCAGGATCTCCGCGTGCAGCGCCGGCACGTCGGTGCCGAGTGCCACGTCGACCGGGCGAGCACCGGCGGCGTCGGCCCCTTCGGTGCGCAGCACGGTGCCCCGCCCGGGGCCGGGCGCGCAGTCCACCCGCAGCGTCATCGGTTCGGTGCGCAGGGTGCCCGGGACGGCCGACTCCAGCACCGCGACCGCGTCGTGCAGCGCCACCCCGTCGACCCCGTGCGCGGTGCGGGATCGCGCCCGGTAGTGCTCGATCACCCCGGCCAGGGTCGCGCAGCGTGGCCCGCCGGCGGCCAGTTCGTCGAGCCAGTGGCCGTCCACCGCGCAGCCCATGGTGAGTTCCAGCGGCACCAGGGTCAGCGGCACCGGCTCCCCGGCGAGCACCCGGTGTGCCGCCTCCGGGTCGCAGTGCACGTTGAACTCGGCGGTCGAGGTGGTGTTGCCGCCGGTCAGCGCGCCGCCCATGACCACGATCCGGCCGATCTTCGGGCGCAGTTCCGGGTGGGCGGCCAGCAGCAGCGCGATGTTGGTCAGCGGGCCGATGGGTGCCAGCGTCACCGGGGTGTCGGTGGCCCGGAGCACGTCGGCCAGCAGCTCCACCGCGCCTCGGCGGTCCAGCGGGCCGGGTGCGGGCAGGGTGTCGGCCCGCCCGCCGAGGCCGTCGCCACCGTGCCAGTCGTCGGCGCGCATCGCCTGCGGGTGCACCAGCGGGCGTGCCGCGCCGGCCGCCAGCGGAACCTCCGGGCGCCCGCCCAGGGTGAGTAGCCGGCGGGCGTTCGCGGTGGTGGTCTCCAGCCCGACATTGCCGAACACCGTGGTCACCGCCCGCAGATCGATCTCGGGGCTGGCCATCGCCAGCAGCAGCGCGACCGCGTCGTCCACCCCGGGATCGGTGTCGATCACCAGGGGGACCCGCGACGGTCCGGCGGATTGGGCGCCCATCACGGCAGCCTGGCACGTCCGCCGCCGTGCCGGGTGATCTGCGTGACGTTCCCGGTTCACCAGGACCTGATCGACTGCGTCGTCGCGTCCTACCCGGACGAGGCCGCCCGCCTGATGGTCGAGCTGGAACCCGCGTGAGACCCGGGCCGGCCGGCCCGTCGCACCCACCGGCTCCGTCGGCGGCGGTGCTCGGGCGACTAGGCTGACCGGCCGTGACCAGCATGTGGGGAGCCCCGCTGCGGACCAGATGGTCGGCGTGGCGCCGGACGCGTCGTGATCCCCGCCAGGCCCGGTTCCTGACCGTCACCTCGGTGCGTTGGGTGCTGCGCAACCGAGCCTGGACCCCGTGGTACCTGGTGCGATACGCCCGGCTGCTGCGCTTCCGGCTGGCCAACCCGCACGTCATCCTGCGCGGGATGGTGTTCCTCGGCCGGAACGTCGAGCTGCACGCCCGGCCCGGCTACGGTCGGCTGGAGATCGGGCGTTGGGTGCACATCGGCGACGGCAACTGCCTGCGCTGCCACGAGGGGTCGATGCGTATCGGCGACAAGGTGGTGATGGGTCGGCAGAACACGGTCAACTGCTATCTGGACATCGAGATCGGAGCAGCGACGCTGGTCGCCGACTGGGTCTACATCTGCGACTTCGACCATGTGATCACCGACATCAACCTGCCGATCAAGGACCAGGGCATCGTCAAGACGCCGGTGCGGATCGGACCGGACTGCTGGATCGGCACCAAGGTCTCGGTGCTGCGCGGTACCCGGATCGGTCGGGGCTGCGTTCTCGGCGCGCATGCGGTGGTCCGCGGCGACGTCCCCGACTACGGGATCGCGGTCGGTTCCCCGGCCCGGGTGGTGCGCAACCGCGCGGACGACTACGCCGCCGACGCCACGCGTCGGGAGGCGCTCGCCGACATCGCCCGCAAGACCGCGGCGGCGGTGCGAGCGTCGATCCCGGATGCCGGTGCCGGAGGTCAGCCGAGTCGCTCGGCGTAGTCGGCGGCCAGCTCCTCGAAGCGGTCCGCCGGCCACGGGCGGCCGACCTCGCCGTGCAGCGCGGCGAAGTAGAGCTCCAGACGGACGTGCCAGGCGGCGAGCGCGGCCACGCGCAGCCCGGACAGCGCGCCGGGTCCGGTCTGGGTCAGCTCGACCCGGGTGCCGAACTCGGGGTCGGTGACGAACTCCCAGCGCACGCGGCCGGCCGGAGTGCCCCCGTGCAGCCACTCGTACTCCAGCAGGTTCGGCGCGTCGATCTCGGTGACCCGGCCGGCTTCGGCGGCATCGGTGGTCGCCCCGGGCGGGGGAGAGCCGCCGACCTCGGTTCCGCGGTCTCCGGCGAGCGCCGTCCACGCCTGCTCGACCCGGTGCCACACCAGGTCGCGGGTGAACGCCAGGCGCCAGCCGTCCGGTTCCGCGCGCACGTCGCCGCGGTCGAGCCCGAACCGCCGCAGGTAGTGCTCGGTCGCGTCCAGCCGGTGGGCCGGCGGGGCGGCGGGGCAGCCGTCGAGCACCGCATCCAGCGCGGCCAGGCACTCGTTCCAGCCGTTCGAGGTGTGCCCGGCGCTGAGCCGTCCCAGCCGACCGTTCAAGGTACGGCGTCCGGGCCGTGCGTCTCGAGCTCGGCATCGGGGTACTCGGTCACGGTGTCGTCCTTCCGTCCTGGGTGTTCGCCTGGGGCATCTGGTCGAGGTGTCGCTCGAGGGCGTCCAGGCTGCTCTCCCAGAGCCGCCGGTAGGGCGCGAGCCAGGCGTCGATCTCGGCGAGCGGCTCGGGTCGCAGCCGGTACCAGCGGCGCTGGGCGTCGCGCCGGACCTCCACCAGGCCGGTCTGTCGCAGCACCTTGAGGTGTTTGGACACGGTCGGCTGGGCGAGTCCCAGCCGACCGACGAGCTCGCCGACCGGGCGCTCACCGCTGCGCAGCAGGTCGATGATCTCCCGCCGGCGAGGCTCGGCCAGTGCCTCGAACGCAGATGCCATATCGGCGATATAGCCAACTGAGAATATAGAGGGAAGGGCTTTGGCCACCGCGGGAAAGTCAGTGCGCCGTGGCGTACCCGGGCGGGTGGCGGCGGTCAGGGACCGAACGCGTTGCCGGTGGGGATCTTCGGGCGGGGGAGGTGCTCGGCCGGGCGTCGGCGCGCGCCGGCGTACACCGCCGCCGTGCCCGCGGCGATCCGATCCCAGTCGAACTCAGCACTCAGCCTGGCCGTGGCCGCGGCGGCCCGGATCGCCGCACTGGCGGGGTCGGCCAGCACCGCGCCCACCGCCCCGGCGATACCCGCCACGTCGCCGGGCGCGAACGACACCCCGGTGATCCCGTCCCGGACCACCTCGCCCAGCCCACCGGCCGTGGAGGCGACCAGCGGGGCGCCGGCGGCGGCCGTCTCCAGCGCGACCATCCCGAACGGCTCGTAACGGCTGGGCAGCACCACCGCGCGCACGGCGGCCAAGGTGGCGGTCAGTTCCCGGTCCGGCAGGTGGCCGAGTATCCGCACCGCGCGGCGGACCCGGTGCGTGCGGGCCTGCTCCACCAGGAACTGCTCCTGGGTGCCCCGCCCGGCCACCAGCAGCCGGGTACCGGGGAACGCCCGTCGGATCCGGGGCAGGGCGGCGATCAGGTCGTGCACGCCCTTCTCATATTCCAGCCGTCCGAAGTACAGCAGCAGCGGCGCCCCGTCCGGCGCGTATCTCGCGCGGACCGCGTCCACCTCGTCCGCGTCGACCTGCCAGTGGCGCGGCTCGATGCCGTTGTGCAGCACGGTGATGTCGGACTCGTCGCGGTCGAACAAGCCGGCGGTCTCGGCCCGCATCGCGTGTGAGCAGGTGATCAGGGCGTCCGCGCGCTGGACCAGCCACCACTCCACCGAGTGCACCTGCCGGCTGACCGCGCTGGACAGCCAGCCGGAGTGCCGGCCGGCCTCGGTGGCGTGCAGGGTGGCCACCAGGGGCACCTCCAGCACGTCGGCCAGGGTGATCGCGGCGTACGCCACCAGCCAGTCGTGGGCGTGCACCACGTCCGGGCGCCAGGCGGTGCCGTTTGTGCCGTTTGTGCCGAGCCAGGCCGGCACCGCGCGCACCATGGCGTGGCTCATGGCCAGCGTCCAGGCCACCATGTCCTGGTCGAACTCCAGGTGCGGCGGATCCTCGGCGACCCGCAGCGCCCGCACTCCGCCGTCGTGCATCTCGTCGACCGTGGGGTGGGTGCCCGCGTCTGTTCCGGACGGTTGGCGGCAGAGCACCCGCACGTCGTGTCCGGCGGCGGCCAGTCGACCGGCCAGCGCGTGCACGTGCCGGCCGAGGCCGCCCACCACCACCGGCGGGTACTCCCAGGAGACGATCAGCACGCGCATGGCGTCAACTTACCGGCCGCATCGCACGGAACTGACCGCACCGTGCGCCGGGTCGCTCACCGACCGCGACCGGCCAGTGCCGTTCACGACCGCGCGACCACTCGCCGGGGGCACCCGTTCGGTGCGGCGCAACCCGCGGGCGTCGAGCCCGCCCAGCAGCGGGTCCCGTCGCGCCAGCCCGGTCAGCAGCCGGGCGGCCTGCTCCCGCCGGCCGCCGCGCAGCAGGTCGGCCACCGCGTGCACGTCCCCGGCGTGCCTGTCGGCCCGGTCCCGGGCGTACCGCGCGGCGGAGTCCTTGGTCACCATGAACGCCCAGTCGCTGGACAGCGCGAGCAACGCCTGCCGGGCCAGGCCGTCGAGCACCGGGTCGCGGGTGAGACCCGGGTCGGCGGTGTCGACCGCAGCCAGTAGAGCGCGCTGCACCTGCCGGCCCCCGGCCACCAGATCGGCCACCCGCTCGCCGTCCCACACCCGCCAATCCTTGCCCGACCCCCAGGACGAGGCCGGCAGGTCGACCGGACCGCCCAGCGCGCCGGCCTCCTGCGCGCCGCGCAGCGTGGTGACCCGGACCCCCGCCCCGGGCAGCGCCCGCAGTACCTCGGCCAGCCAGGCCGGACCCTCGAACCACCAGTGCCCGAACAGCTCGGTGTCGTAGGCGGCGACCACCAGCGCCGGTCGACCGTGTTCGCGGCGCAGCGCGGTCAGCCGGTCCCGGACCACCGAGACGAAGTCGGCGGCGTCGCGGCGCACCGCGGCGGCGGCCAGGTCCGGGTCGTAGGGCTTCTTGCCCTCGGGCGGCACACCGCGCCCGGTGACCCGGGCCGGTTTGAGGCCGGAGGGGTGGTCGTAGGTATGAAAGTCTCGATAGTCCCGGCCACCCGGGTAGCCGGAGCGGGGCGACCACACCCGGTAGGTCACCGGCAGATCACGCCCGAAGCAGACCACGTCGCTGTCGCCGACCGGGTGGGCGAACGCGGTCCGCCCGCGCAGCGCCGGGCCGTCCACCAGGAACCGCCGCACCCCGGCCTCGGCGTAGCCGCGCTCCATGCCCGGTGCGTAGCCGCACTCCGGGGCCCAGATCCCGGCCGGCCGCGTGCCCAGCCGCCGGGCGGAGTCGGCCAACCCGGCCTGCAGGGCGAACGCCCGCACCCGCTCGTCGAGCAACGGCTGGAACGGGTGGGTGGCCGGCCCGCCGAGCAGTTCGATCACGCGCGAGTCGATCAGCGGGCGCAGCACCGCCGAACCACCGTGCCGCCAGTTCCCCTCGAAGTCGGCCAGCGCGTGGGTGGCCCGCCGGTGCTCGTCGACGGCGAGCGCGCCCAGCGCCGGGTCGGGCCAGCGCCCGTTGGCCCGCCCGGCCGCCCCCTGCGCGCGCAGCAGCCAGCCGCCCAGCCAGTCGTGCATCCCGCGCAGGCAGTACGGGTCGTCGAGCTGCGCGGCGAGCACCGGGGTCACACCGAGGGTCAGCACCTCGCGCCGGCCCTCGTCGGCCAGGCTGCGCAGCAGCTCCAGCACCGGCAGGTAGGACCCGGCCCAGGCCTGGTAGAGCCACTCCTCGCCGACCGGCCACGCGCCGTGCCGGGCCAACCACGGTAGGTGGCTGTGCAGCACCAGGCAGAACGACCCGACCGGTTCGCGCCGGTCCCCGCCCGCTCGGCCCCCGTTCACCGACGGTCGGCGACGGCGATCAGGTCCAGGCTCTCGTCCACCCGGTCGCCGTGGATCTCGAAGTCGCCCGCCCGCACCCCGGCGATGTCCCGGCGCAGATCCGCCGGCCACGCCCGGCCGGCCACCGCCAGCGCGACCTGGGCGTCGATCACCGAACCTCCGTGCGCGGCGTCGAGCGCCCGCAGCGCCGGGCCGTGGTGCAGCCCGAGCATCTCCCGCACGGTGAAGCCGGCCGCCACCAGTAGTTCCGTGAGCTCACCGGCGGCGAGCTCACGGGTGTGGAACGGGTTGAGGGGGGTGTCGCGGCCGGGGGAGAAGGTGATCCGGTTGGGCGTGCTGACCAGCAGCAGCCCGCCCGGGCGCAGCACCCGCAGGCACTCCGCCAGGAACCCCGGCTGGTCCCACAGATGCTCGATGACCTGCAGGTTCACCGCCACGTCGACCGCCGCGTCGGCCAGCGGGAGCGTCGCGAGGTTGCCCCGTACCGCGGTCACCCCCGGGTAGTGCGCCGCGACGTGGGCGACGGTGAGCGGGTCGTAGTCCAGCCCGACCACGACGCGCGCGACGCCGGCCACCAGGTCGGCGCCGTAGCCCTCGCCGCACCCGGCCTCCACCACCGACGCTCCCCGGCAGTGCCCGATCAGGGCCAGGTAGGCGGCCTCGTGCCGGCGGAACCAGTAGTTCTCCTCCGGGATGCCCGGCACGGTGCGCTCGCCGGTCAGCGGCAGCTCGGCGGCGGCGTTTCTGGTCGGTGGGCTCATCGGTGCGGTCATCGGAGCGGGAGTCTCGCACAGCGAGAACTGTCGGTCCGACGGTCGGCGCGTACGCGCTGCGCGGGGGATGGCAACTCCGGAGCGGAGGCCACTGCGGCTGCGGCGACTTCCGCTCCGGAGTTGCGGGACTATCGGCGACCTAGGTGGCCGGTGTCGAACAGCCGGTTCGGGACTGAGATCTGCTCGGTAGGCGGGTCATGCGGGCTCCTGGAGGGGGTCGGGATGCGGTTCAGCTGGGCTGCGTGGTGCTCCGTGGTGCCGTCCCAGGCCGTGATCCG
>JAJCYC010000089.1 GCA_029263115.1 Pseudonocardia sp.
GGTGAGACCGTAGGCCTGCTGGGTGGCCGCGATGTTGCGGGTGATCGAGACCGACTCTCGCTCGTTGGCGTTCGGCTTGACCACGAACTGCTCGAGCACCGCGGGCCAGGCCGCGCCGACCAGCACGCTGGACAGCACCAGCAGCGCGACCGCGATCGAGGGCAGCTGCAGGTTCTGCCGGAACACCGCCAGGAAGAACGCCACCGCGCAGATCACCGAGATGAACAGCAGGATCAGCTTGGCCGGCAGCACCGCGTTGAGATCGGTGTAGCTGGCGCCGCTGAACACGTTGCTGCGGGTGGAGAACAGCAGGTAGTACCGGTCCAGCCAGTAGGCGAACGCCTTGAGCAGCACGAAGACGCCGGCCAGCACCGCGAGCTGGGCGCGCGCGGCGGACGAGATCTGGCCCGCCCGACCGGTCAGCCGCACCCCGCCGAACACGTAGTGCGTGCCCAGCGAGAGCAGGAAGCACAGCGCCACGGCGGTGAACATGAGGTCCAGCACCCAGCGGTAGAACGGCAGCTCGAAGGCGTAGAAGCTGACGTCGGACTCGAACACCGGGTCGGTGACGCCGAACGGCGTGCTGTTGACGAACGTCTGGATGATCTGCCAGTCACCCTGGGCGGCCAGCCCGGCCAGCACCCCGATCGTCAGCGGAATCCCGATCGCGAAGACCCGCAGCCGCTGGATGATCACCGTGCGGTAGCGCGCGATCGGGTCCTCCGGGCCGGTCACCGGGACGAACACCGGCCGGGACCGGAACGCGATGGCCAGCGTGACCGCCACCAGCGCCGTGAACACCACGGCGACCAGGACGAACTGTATCGCCCGGGTCAGCACGATCGTGTTGAAGACGCCGCGGTAGCCGACCTCGCCGAACCACAGCCAGTTGACGTAGTAGTCGAGCAGTCGGGAACCGGCGAGCAACGCGACCAGCACCACCCCGCCCACGATCAGAAGAATCCGGGACCGAGGAGACATCGCTGGTGCCCCGGTCGGGGGCGGCATCGCCACGAAACACGCTCCAGAAGTCGAATGGTGCAGGGTGCGCCATGCGGGGCCTGAGGGTCTCACAGGTCACACCCGGTTATTCACCCAACTCTACGGAGGGCGCTCCGAGTTCCCGAAGCGGATGGGAGGATGTCGCCGATGAACCACTCGACCGAACCTCCCCCCTCGGCCCAGCCCGATCTGACCTCGGCCCTGCCCGTCGCGGTGCGCGAGGTCGAGGACTTCCTCGCCGAGGCCGGCTGGGACCAGCCGCCCAAACTGTTCGCCCTGGTCCCGACCGCCGAGCTGCTCGCCGCCGAGCCCGGGCTGGCCGGTTCGCTGGCCGTCGGGCAGGGGTTGACGCCGGTCGCCCAGGACCCGATCGGCGCGGCCGACCTGGCCACCACCCTGGACGGGATCTGCTGGCCGGACGGGGTCAGCGGGTGCGCGCTGGCCCAGGACATCGTGGTGCTCCCGCCCGCCGCCGAGGCCGAGCTGGACCGCGCGGTCCAGGGCGCCGGGCCGACCGCCGAGGACTCCCCCGGCGAGCTGGACCAAGTGGCCGTGCGGTTCGCGCACAGCCACCCCGACCGCCGGGACGCCCGGCTGGTGGTCGGGGTGCTGCGCACCGGTGGGTACTGCTGCCTGCTGCGGCTGCGCGGGGCCGACGACGAGCCCGACGAGCTGGTCGAGCACCCCGACCTGGCGCCGAACATGGTCAACGCCCTGCTGCGCACCCTGGAGAGCTGACGCCGCGGTCCGTCGCGGGCCGCGCGGGCACTCAGGGCGACAGGGCCCGCAGGTAGCGTTCGGTTTCCACCCGGTGCGCCGTGAGGCGCTGAACGATTCGAGCGGGGGTGAGAGACCCCCGCCGCCGTCCTGTCGTAGCAGGGCGGTGCAGCTGAGGACAGCCTGATCCGGGAGGTGCCGGGGAGGGTGGGAGCAGTCCTGACAACGCCGGGGCGTGCTGGCACTGCCAGACGGTGCGGGTCCGGCAAGCGTGACGGAGAGGAGTACGCGAGGAACCGGCGTCTCAAAGTCCCTCAAGACCGAACCGGCCCGAAACCTGGCGGACATGGGCCGGGAGCGGCGCGCACCCGATCGTCGTCCCGCCGGCCTGGTGGGCTGCGGGGTTCGGGGAACTCCGGATCGATCCATGGGTGGTTCGGTCGGAGGCCACGGTGAAGTGCTGCGGGGTAGCCGTGGCGATGCCGCAGGGACAAAGTCGGGCTCCTCCTTCGTCGAGCGAATCGCAGTGAACACGGGAACCGTCCCGGTCCTCGCCCCAGTGTCACGCGGCCAGCGTGACCTCTTCGGGTTGGGTCCACCGTCGGCCGATCGGATCGGGACGGGGCGGAGCCGCCGTAGTAGTCGGAGTCCGGGAGAGCCGGTCACAGGGCGAAGGGCGGCAGCGGTCACGAGCAGCACGGAGGCTGCAATGCTGAAAGACGCGCCGGTGAATACCGACGCTCCGCCCGAACACGGTGAGCGTCAGCTCGCGCCGTTCTCGCGGGTATCGGGGATGCAGACCAAGCTGCACCGTTGGGCGACGGCCGAGCCTGGCCGCCGTTTCGACGACCTGTTCAACCTCGTGCACGACCCGGCGACGCTGATCGTGGCGTGGCAGCGGGTCGCGGGTAACACCGGGGCCAGGTCCGCTGGCGTCGATGGCCGTCGTGCCACCGACGTCGAGGACGTTGGGGTCCAGGCGTTTCTGGACGATCTGCGCGCGCAGTTGCGGGCTGGGATGTTCCGGCCGATGCCGGTGCGTGAGCGCATGATCCCCAAGCCCGGCGGGGGCGGGAAGATGCGCAGGCTGGGCATCCCCACCGTCGCCGACCGGGTAGTGCAGGCGGCGCTGAAGCTGGTGCTGGAACCGATCTTCGAGGCCGACTTCGTGCCGGTCTCCTACGGTTTCCGGCCCCGGCGGCGGGCCCAGGACGCGATCGCCGAGATACACCTGTTCGGCACCAGCGGTTAGGACTCACGACGAAGTAACGTAGGTTTTCGGGTCCGGGGACTTACCGTCTGTGCTATGGCGATCGATGGGCAGGTCGGGCAGTCGGTAGCGCGTAGGTATGCGGTGTTGCGTCCGTATCTGGACGAGCGGCAGCG
>JAJCYC010000090.1 GCA_029263115.1 Pseudonocardia sp.
CGATGACCATCGACGGCCACCGCGGGTTCTGGGACGACCGCTACGGCAGCGCCGACCGGGTCTGGGGCGCCGACCGGGTCTGGGGCGGCGACCCGAATCCCGCCCTGGTCCGGGAGATCGACCGGCTGCCACCCGACACCGCGGTCGAACTCGGCTGCGGCGCGGGCGCGCGCTGGCCCGCCGCGCCCGGCCGTCGACGCCGAGGGCCGCCCGTTCACCGTCCGGGACACGGTGCTGCGGCTTCGCCGCCGGTGAGGCCCAGCATCCGGGCGGCCAGCTGGGCGAGGTGCACCGGCTCGGCGCCGGGGCCGGTCACCCCGGACTGGCGCAGCTGGGTACGGCAGCTGAAACCGTCAGCCAGCACCACGTCGTCCGGGCCCGCCGCGCGCACCGCCGGGAGCAGCACCCGCTCGGCGCAGGCCATCGACACCTCGTGGTGGCCCTTCTCGAAGCCCCAGTTGCCGGCCAACCCGCAACAGCCGGCGTCCAGCACCCGCAGATCCACCCCGAGCGCGGCCAGCACCGCGCGGTCGGCGTCGACGCCCAGGTCGGCGTACTGGTGGCAGTGCACCTGGGCCAGCGCGGCCGGTCCCGCGCCGACCCGCAGGGCCGCCAGCTGTTCGGTGTGCCCGGCGAGCAGCTCGGCGAAGGTCCGCGCCGACCCGGCGAGGGCCTCGGCCGCCGGGTCACCGGCCAGCAGCTCGGCGGCGTCGGCCCGCACCGCGGCCAGACAGCTGGGTTCGAGCCCGACGATCGGCACGGCGTCGGCCAGCCAGGGTCCCAGCACCGCCAGCGAGCGGCGCAGCACCCGCCGCGCCGCACCGAGCTGGCCGGTGGAATACCAGGTCAGCCCGCAGCACACCGGCCGGTCCGGCAGCTCAACCCGGTATCCCAGCGCCTCCAGCACCGCCACCGCCGCATGCGCGATCGCCGGATCGAAGTGATCGGTGAACGTATCCACCCACAACACCAGCCGCTGCCCGCCCGACGCCCCCAGGGCGCGTGAATGAGCGGGCTCATTGCCCTGCTGGGGCGCGCCCGAGGCCGAATGAGCAGGCTCATTGCCCTGCTGGGGTCGTGCGGGTTTGTGCGAGCGGTGGAACGGGCGGGGGGCCAGCGGCGGGATGTCGCGCTCGGGGGCCATGCCGGCGAGCCACTTCGCCACCGCCGCCATCGCCGGCACCTTGGCTGCGGCGTTCAGCCCGCCCGCCAGCCCGGGGAACCGGGCTACCGCGTGCAGCCACCGCGGCAGGGCACCCATCGCGTAGTGCGCGCGCGGCCGTAGCCGGCGGCGGTAGCGCTGGGCCAGGAACTCGGTCTTGTAGGCGGCCATGTCCACCCCGACCGGACAGTCCCGCTTGCAGCCCTTGCAGGACAGGCACAGGTCCAGCGCGTCGGCCACCTCGGGCGAGCGCCAGCCGCCGCGCACCACCGACCCGGCCGCCATCTCGAACAGCAGCCGCGCGCGGCCCCGGGTGGAGTACTCCTCCCGCCCGGTGACCTGATAGCTGGGGCACATCACGCCGCCGCCGTCCACCACGCAGCGGGCCACCCCCAGGCAGCGGCGGGTGGCCCGGGTGAAGCTGCCCTTGTCGTGGGTGAAGGCCAGCGCCGGGCGGTCGGGCAGCGTCGGCAGCCCGACGAACACCCGCAGGTCCTCGTCCATCCGGTCCGGCTCGACGACCCGCCCGGGGTTCATCCGGCCGTCCGGGTCCCAGGCCGCCTTGAACTCGCCGAACGCCTCGATCAACCGGGGCGGGTACATCCGGGGCAGCAGCTCGGCCCTGGCCTGCCCGTCGCCGTGCTCGCCGGACAGCGAGCCGCCGTGCGCCACCACCAGGTCGGCGCCCTCCTCCATGAACCGGCGGAAGTCGGCGATCCCGGCGCGGGTGGTGAAGTCGAAGTCGATCCGCACGTGCAGGCAGCCGTCGCCGAAGTGGCCGTAGTAGGCGCCGTGCCGGCCGTGCGCGGCCAGCAGCCGGTCGAACTCCCGCAGGTAGGAGCCGAGCTTCTCCGGCGGGACCGCTGCGTCCTCCCAGCCCGGCCAGGCCTCGGTACCCCCGGGGCCACGGGTGACGATGCCCGAGCCGTCCTCCCGGATGCGCCACAGCGCCCGCATCGCGGCCGGGTCGGACACCACGACGTGGCTCGCCCCGCCGTGGCGCTGAAGGTCGCGGGCCACCGCGGCCGCGGCCGTCTCGGCCTCCACCCGGGTGGCGCCGCCGGTCTCGACGTAGAGCCAGCCACCGCCCTCGGGCAGCATCGTGTGGGTGCGGTCGTCGGGCCTGGCCGCCCGCAGCGCCGCGATCAGGCCGCTGTCCATGCCCTCGATGGTCAGCGGGGCGTGCGCGCGGATCGCCATCACGTGCTCGGCCGCGGCGTAGGCGTCCGGGAACCCGAGTACGGCCAGCGCCCGGGCCGGCGGAGCCTGCACCAGCTCGACGGTGGCGCCGAGCACGGTCACGCAGGTGCCCTCGGTCCCGACCAGCGCCCTGGCCAGGTCGAAGCCGTGCTCGGGCAGCAGTTGGTCGAGGTTGTAGCCGGACACCCGGCGGGTCAGGTCCGGGAACCCGGTGCGCACGTCGTCGGCCACCCGGGCGGCCAGCGCCCGCAACTCCCGCACGGCGGCGCTCTCGGTGCCGGCGGGCATCCCACCGGACGGAGCGCCGGTCACCCCGCCGCGGCCGACCGTGAGCCGCTCGCCGCGGTAGGTGAGCACGTCGAGTTCGCGGACGTTGTCGACGGTCTTGCCCCAGGCCACCGAGTGCGAGCCGCAGGCGTTGTTGCCGATCATGCCGCCGAGCGTGCAGCGGTTGTGGGTGGACGGGTCGGGGCCGAAGGTGAGCCCGTGCGGCGCCGCGGCGGCACGCAGCGCGTCGCAGACGACCCCGGGTTGGACGTGCGCGGTGCCGGCCGCCGGATCGAGGTCGGTGATGCGGTCCAGCCTGGTCAGGTCCAGCACCACCGCGACGTTGACCGCGTTGCCGGCGATGCTGGTGCCGGCGCCCCGGGGCAGCACCGGAACCTCGTGCTCGGCGCACACCGCGACCGCGGCGGCCACCTCCCCGGGGTCCCGGGGCCGGACCACGCCGATCGGCACGTGCCGGTAGTTCGAGGCGTCCGCGGCGTACATCGCCCGGCTGCCGGCGTCGAACCGCACCTCGCCGCTGATCGCCCGGGCGAGGTCGTGGGCCAGGTCGCCGGCGGGCCCGCCGTCCCGGCCCGAGGCCGGTCGTCGCGACGATCCGTGTCCCGTTCGGTGCCCCATGGGGCCGACCCTGTCAAGCCTCCGGGACCGGGTCAAATGGGGCCCCTCCGAGCGCCCCGGGTCGCACGGATACCGCAACGACACACGCCCATTAGGGTGATTACTCCCCGAGCGGCGCAGTCCCGTCGAGCCAGGGATAGGGCCGAATGGGCTACATGACTCAAGCCAGAGTTTGACTGCGCACTGTGCCCCTGGCAGCGGAAACGTCCGATTGTCCGCGCCAAATGCCATCGATGTCATTCGAATGGGCCATCTGGAGCAGCATCAAGTGCGACACGTGTCGCACCGCATCCCCTGATGAACACCGGCGATGCTCCAGTACCGCACCCCTCAATTGGTCGTTAAGCCCTCCGAGTGGCACCGGTGCCGTGGGGAGACGACACCGGGCCAGACGACAGCGATGAGGGGTGTCGCGGTGGATATCAGGCCAGACATCGGAGCGGCGGCGGCCAAACTCGCCGGCGGCTACGACGTCGAACGTGAACTGCGCGGGCTCGCCGCGCACCTGCGCGAGGGCGAGCGGGTGCGGCGGCTCGCGGCCGGCGTGTACGGCAGTGGCGACGGGCTGCTCGCCGTCACCGACCATCGGGTGCTGCTGCTGCGCGACGGGCGCAGCGGTCAGGCCAGCGAGGGCTTCCCGCTCGAGCGGGTCACGTCCGTGCGGTGGCTGCCCGGCGACGGGCTCGGCACCATCCTGGTCGGCGATTCGCACACCACTGCGGAGCTCTCCCAGGTCGACCCCGGCGAGGGTGCCGCCGCGGTGGCCCTGATCCGTTCGATGACCCCGGCTGACGAGCAGCTGGTCGAGCAGGACCCGTCGAACGGACACGACGACGACGCCGACCCCGCCGACGAGCGCGAATGGGACGACGACGGGCTGATCACCCACAAGTCCGGAACCGCCCGTGCGGCCGCCACCAGCACGGTGGCCGCCGTGTCCCGCACCGGCCCGTACGCGGTGCGGATGAAGGTCCGCACCCCCCGCGACACCCCCCGCGGTGCCCCGTCGGGCACCTCCGACCGGGTCCCCGTGCAGAAGTCGGCGTCCCGGTACTCGGTGCCCACCCAGGCGGTGTCCCGGGCGTCCGGGACCGGCGATCCGACCGGCGACGCCGCCGACGGGCGCCCCGACGAGGCCGTGGCGGCCACCGGCCGCCGCTCGCGTTCCGCCCGGGAGGACCAGCCGGCCCGCGCCGGCGCCGCGCGCATCGAGCGGTCGGGGGCGCACGCCGCGCCGGAGCCGGCCGTGGTGTCCGGTGCGCTGGCCGGGGCCGTGCCGGTGAGCACGCTCACCGGACCGGGCGCCGGCACGGGTACCGGCCAGGCCCGGCTCGAAGCCTCGGCCGCCCGTGAGCGGGCGACCGACGGCGTCCACGAGTCCGGCCGGTCCACCGCGACCGGCCGGGGCGTGGCCGACTCGACCACCCTGGTCGGGGAGGTGCCGGTCAGCAAGCTCGCCGAGGAGACCGGCGGGCTCAACGCGCTCCCCGAGCGTCCGGCCGACGACTCCGGGCACCCGGCGGCCGACCTGATCGCCAACTACGACGACCCGAGGTCCCGCACTGCGGCCAGCCGGACGGCACCGCCGACCGGCCGCGCCGCTCGCCGGGCCGATGGCCGGCAGGGCGAGCAGAGCCGGCGGAAACTGGTACTGCTGGGGGCCGGCGCGACCGCCGCCTCGGTGCTCGTCGGGGTCGCGGTGTACGGCATCGCGCGCGGCGTGATGGGAGACTCCGGCACCCCGGTGAACCCCGCGCCGACCGCGGCCGACTCGTCGGCCGGCCAGGTGGTCACGGTCACCAAGGTCCTCGACGCGGACAGCATCGAGGTCAGTGGCCCGGTGACCGGTCCGGTGGAGATCCTCGGCATCACCGCGCCCAGCGTCGACCGCGACCAGTGCGGGGCCAAGGACTCACTCGCCTTCGCGACCAGCGCGCTCACCGGCGGCACCATCACCCTGGTCGCCGACCCGGCGCAGCCGGCCACCGACCGCTCGGGCCGCAGGCTGTCCTCGGTGCGCACCCAGAACGGGTTCGACTACGCCACGCTGGCCACCCAGGCGGGCATGGTCCGCTACTACGAGGGTGGCGGCCCGGTGGCCCAGGCAGCCGACATCGAGGCGGCGCAGAAGCAGGCACAGAAGGCCGACCGCGGGCTGTGGGGGTCGCCGTGTAACGGCAGGCTCGGCACCGGTAGCTCCGGCTCGAGCGGTTCCGACCGCGCGGCGAGCAGCACCCGCTCCGGCTCCTCGTCCGACGAACAGGAGGAGTCCTCGAGCAGCGGCGGCACCGGCTCGACCACCAGCCGCTCGGCCCGCGCCGGATCCGACACCATCCCCGACACGACGGTCATCCCGGACACCACCGGGCGCTGACCCTGACGGGCCCGGCATCTCAGGCGGCGTGCGGGGGCGTCGCCGGGGTGCCGGACCGGTCGGCTGCCGGCGCGGCGGCGGCCAGCAGCGCGGTACCCACCGCGAAACCGAGCATCGCGTAGACCCCGACCGGGGCGAACAGGTGACTCTCCCGGAAGAACCAGCCAGACACCACCAGCACCAGCCCACCGGGTACCACCCACGGCCCGTGCCGCAGCCCGAGGGCCACCGTGGTCAGCACCACGCAGCCCAGCAGCATCCACGCCCCGGCCAGCCCCAACTGGTCGCCGATCTCGAACAGCCGCAGCATGTTCTGGCTGCCGCGCTGGTCGTTCTCCACCACCAACCCGGCGCCGATCCCGGCCAGCACGTCCAGCCCGGTGTAGAAGGTGGCGTAGCCGTATCCGGCGATCCGGGCCAGCCAGGCCAGCGGACCGGAGTCGCCACGCAGCAGCACCCCCAGGGCCACCGCCAGCAGCGGGAACACCGGGATCAGCAGCACGTGCATGGTCCACCAGTCGCGAGCCGTGGCCGGTGTCAGAACCGCCGGGTGGTGCAGGGCGAATCCGGCGAGCACCAGACCGGGCAGCGCGACCAGAGCCACGCGGATCCATCGCATGCGCTCCACCCTCCCAGCCCGGGGCGGCCACCGCCATCGAGATCTCCCGGGGCGGGCGATCACGGCCACCCATATTGTCTTCTACCGTGACCAACCCCGTATCCGAGACATTCGACCCGGACGCCTGGCGCGAGGTGCCCGGCTTCGACTTCGTCGACACCACCTACCACCGCCACGTCGAGCAGGGCATCGTGCGGATCGCGTTCGACCGGCCGGAGGTGCGCAACGCGTTCCGCCCGGGCGGCGTGGACGAGCTGTACCGGGCGCTGGACCACGCCCGGATGAGCCCGGACGTCGGCTGCGTCCTGCTGACCGGGAACGGGCCGGCGCCGAAGGACGGGGTGTGGTCGTTCTGCTCCGGCGGTGACCAGCGCATCCGGGGCCGTACCGGCTACCAGTACGCCAGCGGCGACACCGCTGATTCCGTGGACCCGGCCCGCGCCGGACGGCTGCACATCCTGGAGTGCCAGCGGCTGATCCGGTTCATGCCGAAGATCGTGATCGCGGTGGTGAACGGCTGGGCGGCCGGCGGCGGGCACAGCCTGCACTCGGTGTGCGACCTCACCCTGGCCTCGGCCGAGCACGCGAAGTTCAAGCAGACCGACGCCGACGTGGGCAGTTTCGACGGCGGCTACGGCTCGGCGTACCTGGCCCGGGCGGTGGGTCAGAAGTTCGCCCGGGAAATCTTCTTCCTCGGCCGGACCTACACCGCCGAGCAGATGCACCGGATGGGCGCGGTGAACGAGGTGGTGCCGCACGCCGAGCTGGAGGCCACCGCCATCCAGTGGGGCACCGAGATCATGTCCAAGTCACCGACCGCGCAGCGGATGCTGAAGTTCTCGTTCAACCTGATCGACGACGGTCTGGTCGGCCAGCAGCTGTTCGCCGGGGAGACCACCCGCCTGGCCTACATGACCGACGAGGCGGTGGAGGGCCGCGACGCGTTCCTGGAGAAGCGGGCGCCGGACTGGGCCGGCTACCCCTGGTACTACTGAGCCGCCGGGGACCCGTCGCCCAGCGGCGGCGGGTCAGCGCGGGTCGTCGCGCAGCGCCCGCTCGATCTCGACGAGGCTGAGGCCACAGTCGGCCGGGGTCCAGTCCACCGGCCGACGGGTCTTCGGGCTCATCAGTTGGTAGGTCGGGGAGGTGTCGTCGGCAGCGATCCGGTGCAGCGCGAGTCCCTGCCTCGCGGCCATCCGCCGCAGCCGGTCTTCCTGAACCCGGGATTCCCCGGTCTGGGTCTGCTGATCGATCGGCATGGCACGACGGTAAACCCCACTCCTGTGTGCCCGCTGTGTCAGTCCTGTCCGTGCGGTGGGGGTCCACCCGTCCGGGCGGACTGGTACTACTGATCCGTGCGGACGGTGACGATCGACGGGTCCCCCGGGGCGGCACGGCGGCTGAGCGCGACGCTGGCGGCCGCGCTGGACGGCGGACCCGCCGCGCGCCCGGTGCCGGCCGGCGGTGAACCGGCCGCCGGGCCCGGCGGTGACCCGGCCGGCGGGCTCGGGCCGGGCGGGTCGGTCGCGCTGGTGGTCCGCACCTCCGGGTCGAGCGGCCGGCCGCGGCAGGTGGTGCTGTCCGCGGCCGCGCTGCGGGCCTCGGCCACCGCGACGCACGCCCGCCTCGGCGGGCCGGGGCACTGGCTGCTCGCCCTGCCCGCGCACCATGTGGCCGGGGCGCAGGTGCTGGTGCGGGCGCTGCTCGCCGGCACGCCGCCGGCCGTGCTGGACACCCGGGACGGGTTCCGGGTCGAGAGGTTCGCCGAGGTGGCCGCCGCGCTGCCCGGCACCCGCCGCTACACCTCGCTGGTGCCCACCCAGCTGCACCGGATGCTCGCCGCAACCGGACCGGCGCTGGACGCGCTGCGCGGTTTCGACGCGGTGCTGGTCGGCGGCGCCGCCACCCCGCCGGCGCTGCTGACCGCCGCCCGCGAGGCCGGCGTCGCGGTGGTGACCACCTACGGCATGAGCGAGACCGCGGGCGGCTGCGTGTACGACGGGGTGCCGCTGGACGGCGTGCGGGTGGCCCGCGCGGGCGACGGGCGGATCCGGCTGGCCGGGCCGATGGTGGCGAGGGGCTACCTCGGCGAGCCGGAGGCCACGGCGGCGGCGTTCGTCGACGGTTGGTTCCACACCTGCGACCTCGGCCTCTGGGACGGCGGGCGGCTCACCGTGCTCGGCCGGGCGGACGAGGTGATCACCACCGGCGGCGAGTCGGTGCACCCTTCTGCGGTGGAACGGGTGCTGGCCGCGCAGCCGGACGTGCGCGCGGCGTGCGTGGTGGGACTGCCCGATCCGGAGTGGGGACAGATCGTGGCCGCCGCCGTGGTCCTGCACGACGGCTCCGGCGCTGCCCCGGACGACGCGTCGGCCTCGTGGACGGCAGCGGTACGCAGGGCGCTGGGCCCGCCGGCGGTCCCCCGTCGACTGCGTGTGCTGGGCGAACTTCCGCTGCGCGGAGTCGGCAAGCCTGATCGGGCCGCCGTGGCCCGCTTGCTGAGCTGAGCATGCGCGGTCGCGCATGCTCTCCACCGGGGTGGTTTCCGCGACAGGTACACAATCCGCATGCAGTGCATGCACTTCGTGTGCCGACATTCCAGCGACCTCCCGACGGAGACACCTCGATCCGGCTGGGCCGGACCGGGCACCGTTGGGCCGCTACCGTGATCAGGTGGCAACGGTCGGTGAATGGATATCCGGGGCGCGGCCCCGCACCCTGCCCAACGCGATCTCGCCGGTGGCCGTGGGCACCGGCGCGGCGGTCGGGACCGGTTCGGTTCGACCCGGGTTGGCGGCGCTGGCGCTGCTGGTGGCGGTCGCGCTGGTGATCGGGGTGAACTACGCCAACGACTACTCCGACGGCACCCGGGGCACCGACGACGACCGGGTCGGCCCGATGCGGCTGGTCGGTTCGGGTGCCGCGGCACCCGAGGCCGTGCGCACGATGGCTCTGGCCTGGCTGGCCCTGGCGCTACTGGCCGGTGTCACCCTGGTGTCGCTGACCCGGCAGTGGTGGCTGCTCGCGGTGGGCGCGGCGTGCCTGCTCGGCGCCTGGTTCTACACCGGCGGCAAGCGCCCGTACGGCTACCTCGGGCTGGGCGAGGTGGCGGTGTTCGTCTTCTTCGGCCCGGTCGCCGTGCTGGGTACCGCCTACACCCAGAGCGGGCCGCCCAGCGCCCTGCCGCTGGTCGCCGCGATCGGTGTGGGCCTGCTGTCGGCGGCGGTGCTGGTCGCGAACAACCTGCGCGACATCGAGACCGACGCGGTGGCCGGCAAGCGCACCCTGGCGGTGCTGCTGGGCGACACCGCCACCCGGCGGCTCTACGCCGCGATGATCGCCGCGCCGATGGTGCTCAGCTCGGTGGCCGGGCCGAGGGACCCGTGGATGCTGCTGGGGCTGTTCGCCGTCCCGCTGGCGATCTCGCCCGTGCGGTCGGTGCTCGGCGGGGTCTGCGGCCGGCGGCTGATCGGGGTGCTCGGCGAGACCGGCCTGGTGCTGCTGGTCTGGTCGATCGGCACCGCGGTCGGCCTCGCGCTGAGCATCCTGGCCTGAGCCGGCAGCGAGGGAGCATCGCAGCGAGCGTCAGCGAGCGAGGAGCGGACCGAGCGTCGCCGGCGAAGCATCAGCCCTGAGCCGGCAGCGAGGGAGCATCGCAGCGAGCGTCAGCGAGCGAGGAGCGGACCGAGCGTCGCCAGCGAAGCATCCGCCCTGAGCCCGGCCGGTTCAGCCGGGGCAAGCATCCGCGCTAGAAGGGCGGCTGCTCCCCGCGCAACTGCGCGCGCAACCGGGCCCGGTGCGCGGACCGCCGGGCTCCGCCGGTGGCCAGCGCCACGTCCAGATCCCGCCGGAGGCCGGCGAACAGCAGCTGCGACAGCGGAACGGCCGCCACCAGGGCCACCAGCGCAGCCACCAGCAGCGGCACGCCGACCATCACCAGCCCAGCGGCGATCAGGGCTACCAGCGCGAGCCGGGCGCCGCCGTAGCGGGCAACCGCGACGCCGACTGACGGGGGCCGGGGCCGGGCAGCCGGCTCGGGTGGCTCGGAACTCACCAGCAGCACACTAGTGCCGGTTAACCTGAATATTCGCCCCCCGGGGGACAATCCAGGCCGGCAAGCCACCGGCAGGTGCTCCGCTGAGCTAGCCTGGGAATCTGGAGGTGGTCACCCATGCTGCTTTTCCTCATCGTGCTGGCTGCGGCGATGGCGGTCGGTTACCTGATGTGGAAGGCGACGTCGCGGCAGCCCCCGGGACCAGCCCCCCGTCAGGTTCCGCCGCGGCCCTCCACGCCCGACGACGACCCCGACTTCCTGCGCAAGCTCGACGAGCGGCTGCGCAGCGAGGGTGAGGACGGTCCGGCCCGGCGCTGATCGCGGGTCCGCGAGCCGTCCGCCGGGCCCGGCGGCGGGGCCTCAACCGGGCCGACCGGATCCGGGTTTCGGCGCGCTGTCCTGGGCGCCCGCGGCGAACCCGTCCGCGACCGCCGCCGCCAGTTCGAGCAGTGCCGTGCGGGTGTGCCGGGAGAGCCGGTCGAGATCGATCTCCGCGCCCTCCTCCAGGTGGCCGTCGTGGGGCACCCGCACCACCGCGCGGCACCGCGCGGCGAAGTGCTCGGCCACCCGGTCGAGATCCACCCCACCGGAACCACGCCGCACCGAGTTGATCACCGCGACCGAGTTGGCGACCAGGTCGCGATGGCCGTGCGCGTCCAGCCAGTCCATGGTCGCCGAGGCGCTGCGGGCACCGTCGATCGAACCAGACGAGACGATGACCAGCCCGTCGGCCAGCCCGAGCACGCCGTACATCGCCGAGTGCATCAGCCCGGTGCCGCAGTCGGTGAGCACCACGTTGTAAAAGTGCTCCAGCAGGTTCACCGTGCGGCGGTACTCCGCCTCGCTGAACGCCTCGGACACCGCCGGGTCCTGCTCGCTGGCCAGCACCTCCAGCCGGGACGGACCCTGCGAGGTGTAGGCCCGGACGTCGGTGTAGCGGCGGACCCGGCCCGCGTCGCGCAGCAGGTGCCGCACGGTCGCGCTGGTCTCCAGCGGGATCTTCTGACTGAGCGTGCCGCGGTCGGGGTTGGCGTCCACCGCGATCACCCGGTCGCCGCGCAGCGAGGCGAAGGTGGCGCCCAGCGTGGCGGTGACCGTGGTCTTGCCGACGCCACCCTTCAGGCTCAGCATCGCGATCTTGTAGCAGCCGTGCAGCGGCTGGTTGATCCGCGCGGTCAGCTCGCGCTCGTTGAGGTCGGCCGGGCCCTCACCCAGGTTGATCGTCCGACCGGACAGCAGGAACAGCATCCGGCGCCAACCCGAGCGCGGCGGGGGCTTGCTGGCGCGCAGCAGCCGGGCCGAGGCCAACGCGTCCGGGCCGGTGGCCGGCCCGCCGCTGCGGGCCCGCTGGGCCTGCTGGGCGGCCAAGGCACCCGGGTCGGTCCACCGCGCCGCCGACCGTGACTCGGCCCTCGCCGGGTGGTAGGCGACCGGCGCCGGACCGGTCAGCTCCCCCGGATCGTCCCCGGCGAACCCGTCCAGCTCGCCGAACTCGTCCAGCTCGCCGAACTCGTCCAGCAGTGCATCGGCCCGCGCGGACCCGGCATCCGGCCGGTCGTGCCCGTTCGCCCCGTCCCGGCCGGCCACGCCGGGTGCGGCGGCGCCGGCCGCACCGATCTCGGGCCGGGCCGGTTCGTCGTCGTCCTCGTCGGTGTGCACGTCGCCGGGGTGCTCGCCGCCGGTGGGTTCGGACACCGGCGTGGCCAGCCTGGCCTCACGCAGCGGCGGCTCCGGCCGGTCACCGGGCTGGTCCCCACCCGGGCGCTCGGCCTCCGCCGAGTCGTCCGCGGCCGGACGCGACCAACCCTGACCCTGGGCGAGGTGGCCGACCGTCCCGGGCGGGTACTCCTGATCCCCCTGCTCCACCGTTCTCCCTACCGCGGTTCGTTGCGCAGACGGTAGCCCGGCGGTCACCCCCAGGTCGAGTAGGTCATCGCCCGGTCAGCTGACGCCGGCGTAGGAGTGCAGCCCCGCAGTCACCAGGTTGACGAAGAACAGGTTGAACAGCATGACCGCGAACCCGAACACGTTGACCCATGCCGCCCCGCCCCCGCGCCAGCCGGCGGTGGCCCGGGCGTGCAGGTAACCCGCGTACACCACCCAGGCGACGAACGCCACGGTCTCCTTGGGGTCCCAGCCCCAGAACCGGCCCCAGGCCGCCTCGGCCCAGATCGCGCCGGTCATGATGGCGAAGGTCCAGATCGGGAAGGCGATCACCGTGGTGCGGTAGGCCACCCGGTCCAGCGTC
>JAJCYC010000091.1 GCA_029263115.1 Pseudonocardia sp.
CACGCTTCGCTTGAGGTACAGCTCCGGAGCGATCCGCAAGTACAGTTCGGTGTCGAGTGCGTTGGAGTGCGTGACAAAGGGCCGCGCGGTGGCACCACCGTGCAGCAACTGGAGCATCGGTGTCTCGACCTCGATGAAATCGCGATCGTAGAGCGCGGAGCGTAAGGTGCGGATGACGTCGGCGCGCATCCGCACGGTCTGCCGCGCCGCGGGGCGCATGATGAGATCGACGTAACGCTGGCGGACGCGCGTCTCCTCGGACAGTTCCTTGTGCGCCACCGGCAACGGGCGCACCGACTTCGCGGCCATCGCCCACCGGTCGGCCATCACCGACAACTCGCCGCGCCGCGAGGTGATGACCTCGCCGTGCACGAACACGTGGTCGCCGAGGTCGACCAACGCCTTCCACCGCGCCAGTTCGTCCTCGCCCACCCCGGCCAGACTGATCATGGCCTGGAGTTCGGTGCTGCCCTGCTCACCCGAGCCCTCGCGCAGTGTCGCGAAACACAGCTTTCCGGTGTTGCGCAGGAACATCACCCGTCCGGTGACGCCGACCCGCTGGCCGGTGCTGACGTCCGGGTCCAACCCCTGGTGGGCGGCGCGCACCTCGGCGAGGGTGTGCGTGCGGGGCAACGTGACCGGATAGGGGTCCACCCCCTCGGCGAGCATGGCCGCCCGCTTGGCCCGGCGCACCCGGATCTGCTCGGGAAGGTCCTGGTCGGGTGCGGCGCTGGGCTCGTTGGTCACGGCCGGGAAGCCTAGTTGCGCGGAATTCACCGACCCGCGCCCGGTCGCGGACGTGTCGTGCGCGCGGTGCGCCGGTGAGGTCGGGACCGACGACTCAGGGGGTGGCCGCGCGCACGGCGCTGCGTTTGAGGGAGCGCAGGTAGACCAGCCGCAGGCCCAGCAGGGTGAGGTCGGGGACGTGCTCGGTGATGGTGTCGGAGACCCCGAACACCAGCGGCGCCAAACCTCCGGTGGCCAGCACGGTGACCGGCCCGCTGCCCCGCTCGCGGGGGGTCAGCTCGGCGAGGATCCGTCGCACCAGGCCGTCGACCTGGCCGGTGAAGCCGTAGAGGATGCCCGACTGCAGGCATTCCACGGTGTTCTTGCCGATCACCGAACGCGGCCGCACGAGTTCCACGGTGGTCAGCTGCGCGGCCCGGGCGGTGAGCGCCTCGACCGAGATCTCGATGCCCGGGGCGAGCGCGCCGCCGAGGAACTCCCCCCGCGCGGACACCACGTCGACGTTGGTCGAGGTGCCGAAGTCGACGACCACGCACGCGCCGCCGAACAGCCGGTGCGCGGCGAGGGTGTTCACCACCCGGTCGGCGCCGACCTCCTTGGGGTTGTCCACCAGGATCGGCACTCCGGTGCGCACCTTCGGTTCGACGATCAACGACGGCACGACCCGCTCCCGGCCGGCGTCGCGGTCCAGCATGAGCCGGATCTCGCGCAGCACGCTGGGCACGGTGGACAGCGCCGCCACCCCGGTGACCTGGTCGGACCACCGCCCGAGCATGCCCCGGACCGCCACCTCGAGCTCGTCGGCGGTGATCCGGGTGTCGGTGCGCATCCGCCAGTCCCGGACCAGCTTGGGGCGCGGGTCGTCGGAGTCCGGGTCGGTCTCCGGGCCCGGGTAGAGGCCGAGGGCGATCTGGGTGTTGCCGACGTCGATGCACAGCAGCACGGCCCGGCCTCCTCCCGCCGCTACGCGCCGACGCGGTGGTCGACCAGGGCGCCGGAGAACAGCCCGGAGCCCTCCGGGGCGTGGCCGGGGTCGGTGCCGTGCTCCAGCGCCCGGTTCAGCGCGTCGACGAACACGATGCGCGGCAGGTACTCGCGCGCCTCCGCGTCGTCCATCGCCGCGTAGGAGATCAGGATGACCAGGTCGCCGGGATGCACCAGGTGCGCGGCGGCCCCGTTGATGCCGATCACCCCACTGCCCCGCTCGCCCGGGATCACGTAGGTCTCCAGCCGGGCGCCGTTGGTGATGTCCACGATCGCCACCTGCTCACCGGAGAGCAGGTCGGCGGCGTCCATCAGGTCCGCGTCGACGGTCACCGAGCCGACGTAGTGCAGGTCGGCCTGGGTGACCGTCGCCCGGTGGATCTTCGACTTGAGCATGGTGCGGATCATCGTTCTCAGTACCTTCCTGGGATGGCGCCCTTGAGCGTCAGCCCGATGTTGTCGATGAGCCGGGTGTTGCCCAGCTGGGCGGCAACCAGCAGCCGGGCCAGGCCCTGCTCCGGTGCCGGTCCGAGCTCCGGGTCGCGGAGCTCGAGGTAGTCCACGGCCAGCCCGGGGTCGGCGGCCAGTACCTGGTGCGCGGCGTCCAGGACCGCGTCCGCGCCGTGCCGGGCGGCGTCCCGGGCGGCGGTCAGCGCCATCGAGACAACCGGGGCCCGGCGGCGTTCGTCGGGTTCGAGGTAGGCGTTGCGCGAGGACATCGCCAGCCCGTCCGGCTCGCGCACCGTGGGCACCCCGATCACCTCGACGCCGAGGTTGAGCTGGTGGGCCATCCGGCGGATCAGCACCAGCTGCTGGTAGTCCTTCTCGCCGAAGTAGGCCAGCTGCGGGCGCACGATGCCGAACAGCTTGGCCACCACGGTCAGCACGCCCTGGAAGTGGCCCGGCCGGACCGCGCCCTCCAGCTCAGCGCCGAGCGGGCCCGGGTCGACCAGGATGTCGGTGTGCCCCGGCGGGTAGACCGCCTCGACCGGCGGGGTGAACACCAGCTCCGCGCCGGCGCTCCGGCAACGCTCCAGGTCGGCTTCCAGCGTGCGCGGGTAGCGGTCCAGATCCTCGGCCGGCCCGAACTGCAGCGGGTTGACGAAGATCGAGACAGCGGTGACCGTGGCGCCCGGGGCCCGCCGGGCGTGCCGGAGCAGCTCGACGTGGCCCTCGTGCAGCGCGCCCATGGTGGGTACCAGCGCGACCTTTCGCCCGGCGGCGCGCAGGGTCGCGCTGACCGCGGTGAGGCCGGCCGGGTCGGTGTGCACGGTCAGCTCGCCGGGGGTGTACGCCCGGCTCACCGGTGGGGTCGTCATCAGGCCTCCTTGGGGGCGTCGCGGAGCACGGCCTCGACCTCGCGGGCCGCGTCGGCACCGAGCAGTCCGGCGGCGCCGGCCCGGGCGGCGGTACGCGCGGCCAGCGCCCGGTAGACCGGGGTCGTCTCCGGGGCGGCGGCGGCGAGCACCCGCAGGTGGCTGCGCACGGTGCCGACGTCGCCGCGGGCCACCGGACCGGTCAGCGCCCGGTCGCCGTGGCGCAGCGCGTTGTCCAGCGCGGCCGACAGCAGCGGTGCGATCAGCCGCTCGGCCGGTCGGATGCCGGCGCGTTCCAGCAGGTCGGCACAGTCCCGGACCAGGGTGACCAGGTGGTTGGCGCCGTGCGCCAGGGCGGCGTGGTAGAGCGGACGGACCGCCTCCGGCACCCGCACCGGCTCTGCGCCCATCTCCACGACCAGCGCCTCACCCACGCTCCAGGCGGCTTCGGTGTCGTCCTGGGCGGTGACCCCGACCGGGCAGGACCCCAGCCGCTGCAGGTCCTCCGGGCGGCCGGTGAACGTCATCACCGGGTGCAGCGCGAGCGGCAGCACCCCCCGCTCGGTGGCCGGGGCCAGCACGGCGACCCCGTGCGCGCCGCAGGTGTGCACCACGATCTGTCCCGGCCGGAAGCAGCCGGCGGCGGCCAGGCCACGCACCAGTCCGGCCAGCACGTCGTCGGGGACCGCGAGCAGGACCAGGTCTGCGCGTTGGACGACCTCGTCGGGCGGCAGGACGGCGGCACCGGGGAGCAGCACGGCGGCTCGCCGAAGCGAGTCACGGCTGATGGCAGCGGTGGCGATCACCTGGTGGCCGGCGCCGGCCAGCGCGGCACCGAGCACCGCGCCCGCCCGACCCGACGACACCACACCCACGGCCAGCCTGGCCGGGCGGGTACCCGAGGCGACATTGCCATCCATCCGCGATTCTCCAGTCGTTCCAGTCCCGAGCCGGTCGGGTACCAGACGTCGCGCCGTGCTGTCGGGCAGCGGACACGGGGGAACGGTAGGACCCGATCACGGTCGGGCGCCAGCGCGGGTGACGGTCCTCACGGCGCGGTCCCGGCGGGCCGCGCATCGCGGCGGTGGAACCGGGCGTGGCGGATCGGCGTCGTGCACCTCTCCCCCGGGCGTTCGGCGTGCATGTGCCGAAATCGGCACATCAAAGTCGGGTGTCGGCCGGGAGAGCCGACACCGGAACGATTCCGCACGGGTCGGTGCCGCGGCCAGGTCGGTGCCGCCGGCGGTTCCGTGGCGCGGCGGACCAGTACTGCGGCGGACCAGTACTGCGGCGGATCAGTACTGCGGCGGAGGCTGTCGGGGCGGCGGCACCGGCGGTGGACCCGGGTGCTGGCTGGGCAGCCACGGGGTCGGTGCCCGCCCGTACCCCGGGGGCCGCGGGTACCGACCCGGTTCGGCGCCGGGGCCGGAGCGCGGCACGGGCGGTGCCCACCCCGGCGGGGGCATCCGAGGGGACCAGGCGGCGCTCAGCGCTCCGGGCATGCCGACCGCCCGGGCGCGGGCGTCGACCACCTCCCGGACCAGGTCGTCGTGCCACTGCCGGCCGTACGGCCCGACCGAGCCCCGGGCGATCTTGTGCCGGAGGAACGCCAGCTCGGTGACCGCGCCCTGGTACTGGCCGACCGCCTTCGCCGCGGCCGGACCCGACCGCCGGCGCACCGCGCGGCGCCAGCCCCGGCGGCCGGCCAGGCTCTGCAGCAGGCCGATCTCGCTCGGCACGATCCACCCGGCGTGCGCGAACCCGGGCAGCTCGGCGGCGATCACCCGCTGCTCGCGGCGCCGCTGGTAGTACACGACCAGCAGCACGAAACCGAAGATCGGCACCATGACCAGCAGATAGACCAGCACCAGCGCCTGGCCGTCGGCCAGCGACGCCGACCCGTTCCACAGCGCGTGCAGGACCACCGCCAGCAGGTATCCCCCGACCGGGGCGGCGACACGGACCACCGGGCCGCGGGCGTTCGCCGCCAACCCGAGCCCGATGCCGATCATCGCCGTGAACAGCGGGTGCGCGAACGGGGAGAACACCCCACGTAGCAGCAGCACCACGAGCACCGCGCCGCTCTGCCCGGTCTGCGCCCCCTCGGCGAACGTGGCGCCCAGGTAGAGGATGTTCTCGGTGAACGCGAACCCGGCGGCCACCAGCCCGGCGTAGACGATGCCGTCCAGCACCCCGTCGAACTCGCGGCGGCGGAACCAGAACAGCCCGAGCAGGAACAGCCCCTTCATCGTCTCCTCGACGAACGGGGCGACCACCACCGCGCCGAGGATCGCGCTCGACTCCCCGAGCGCCGGGCGGACCGCGAGCTCCGCGCCCGTGTTGATCAGTAGCGCGGCCAGGGCGGCGAAGCAGGCGCCCCACAGGAAAGCCACCAGCAGCATCCTCGGTGGCTCCGGCTCCCAGCGGTCCATCCACAGGAACGCGGCCACCACCGGACCGACCGGCAGCAACGCGCCGAGCGTGCCGACCACCACCCCGCCGGTGCCGATGTCGCTGAGCAGCACACCGACCACCAGCAGCCCGCAGATGCCCAGCCCGACCAGCCCGAGCACCGGCGCGAGCACACCTCGACGCTGGTGGCGCGCGCCGAGCGGGTAGGTCGGTGGCTGGACGACGGGCCCGGAGGCGCCGGACGTCGACTGGCGGAAGGTCATGGCCCGGTCAGACTAGCGATCGCCGGGCCGCCGCGCGGGTCAGCCGCGCCCCCTCCGGTGGCTCAGCGCCGGTCGTCGTCCTCCGGCGGGACCCGGCAGCAGTGCTGCAACCACAGCGCGGCGGCGACCAGGGCGACCGCGCTGGCCAGGCCCACCGCGGCGGCCGGGGTGTCCTCGGCGGCCGCGGCGAGGTCCGCACGCAGCGGCAGCAGGTAACCGAGCAGCCCCAACCAGAGCCCACCCATGACCGCACCGGCCAGGGCCGAGGCCTGGGCCAGCGCTACCGCCCTGGCCGCCACCAGCGGCTGCACCGGCCGGGTGCCGGGTCGCCGCTCGATCCGCGCCCGCAACCCCAGCGCCAGCACCGCCTCGGCGGCGGCGAGCACCAGCAGGGTGACCCCGGCCAGCAGCGGCAGCGCCGGCAATGCGGCGTACGCCAACCGCGCGCCGAGATAGGCCAGCAGCGCGACGAGCAGCGTCGGCGGCACCAGTTGCCGGGCGCCGAGCGCGTTCACCGACGGCCCCCGGGGGTGAACGCGTCACGGCGGCCCGGCTCGTCGTAGCGGCGCAGCCCGTGCTCGCCGAGCCGGGCGAGCAGCGCGTCGACCCGGCCGTGGCCGGGCAGCACCGCGTCCGGGTCGACGTCCAGCCACGGCCGCCGCACGGTGTTGCGCTCGGCCGCCCCGGGATGGGGCAGCAGCAGGTCGGGGTGGTCGCTGTGCACCGGCGAGCCGTCCGGCCCGGCCACCACGACCACGTCGACGTCCAGGGTGCGCGGCCCCCAGCGCACCTGCCTGCGGCGCCCGGCGGCGGCCTCCAGCTCCTGCCCGAGCCGCAGCCAGCCCCGGGCGTCCAGTCCCGCCGAGCGCGCGATCAGCACCGCGTTCAGGAAATCCGGCTGCTCGACCCCGCCCCACGGCGTGGTCTCGTACACCGGGGACACCGCGAGCACCTCGGTGTCCGCGTCGTCGGCGAAGCCGGCCACGGCCGCCCGCAGGTACCCCAGCCGGTCACCCAGGTTCGACCCGAGCGACAACACCGCCCGTGAGCCGGAAGTGGCGCCATCGTGATCATGTGCGCTCACGGGCGGCTCCGGCGCAACGTCACCGCGACGTCGGCGAAGGTCAGCGGGATCGGCGCGGACGGCTTGTGCACGGTCACCTCGACGGCCGCGAGCCTGGCGTCGGCGGCGAGCACCCGCCCGGCGATCCGGTCGGCCACCGCCTCGATCAGATCGCCCGGCGGACCGGCCACCACCTCGGCCGCGAGCCCCGCCAGCCGGCCGTAGTCGACGGTCTCGGCCAGCGCGTCGGTGCGGGCGGCGGCGGTCAGGTCCAGCCACACGGTGAGGTCGACCACGAAGTCCTGCCCGTCGCGGCGCTCGTGCTCGAACACCCCGTGGTGGCCGCGCACCCGCAGCCCGGTGAGCGAGATGCGGTCACCGGCCGGCTCAGCCACCAGCGCCCGCCGTCCCGGAACCCGCCGTCCCGGACCGCCAGGCGCGGGCCACCGCGACCGCGTCCCGGGACGCCGCGACGTCGTGCACCCGCACCCCCCAGGCGCCGGCCGCCGCCGCCAACCCGGAGATCACCGCGGTGGCGACCTCGCGGCCGTCCGGTGACCGGGGCGCGCCGCCGTCGCCGGCCAGCAGCGCACCGAGGAATCCCTTGCGCGAGGCTCCCACCAGCACCGGGAACTCCAGCTCGACGAGCACCGCCAACCGGTTCAGCAGCACCCAGTTGTGCTCGGGGCGCTTGGCGAACCCCAACCCCGGGTCGATCACCAGCTTCGCCGGGTCGACCCCCGCGGCCAGCGCGCCGTCCACCCGGGCGAGCAGTTCGGCGCGCACGTCGCCCACCACGTCGCCGTAGTGCGCCAGCTCCGCCATCCGCGCGCTGTGCCCGCGCCAGTGCATGAGGATCCACGGCACCCCGGCCGTCGCCACCAGCTTGGCCATCCTCGGGTCGGCCAGCCCGCCGGACACGTCGTTCACCACCCGCGCGCCGGCCCCCAGCGCCGCCTCGGCCACTTCGGAGCGCATGGTGTCGATACTGGTCGGCACCCCCTCGGCGGCCAGCGCCCGGATCACCGGCAGCACCCGGTCGGCCTCCTGCGAGGCCGGCACCCGGTGCGCGCCGGGGCGGGTCGACTCACCGCCGACGTCCACCAGGTCGGCACCCTCGGCGTGCAGCCGAACCCCGTGCGCCACCGCGTGGTCGACGTCCAGGTAGCGCCCGCCGTCGGAGAACGAGTCGGGGGTGACGTTGAGTACCCCGACGACCAGACACCGATCCGGGCGGGGCACACCGCTGGTCCAGTCCACGCTCACCGACCCCGGATCAGGGCGAGCGCCTCCGCGCGCGAGGAGGCGTTGCCTTTGAACTGGCCACGCACCGCGGAGGTGACGGTGCTCGATCCGGGTTTGCGGATGCCACGCATCGCCATGCACAGGTGCTCGGCCTCCAGCACCACGATCACCCCGCGCGGGGCCAGCCGACGGACCAGCGCGTCGGCGACCTGCGCGGTCAACCGCTCCTGAACCTGTGGACGTTTGGCGTACAGGTCGACCAGCCGGGCGATCTTGCTCAGCCCGGTGACCCGGCCATCCACCGACGGGATGTAGCCCACGTGCGCGACCCCGTGGAACGGAGCCAGGTGATGCTCGCAGACGCTGTACATCGGAATGTCGCGGACCAGGATCAGCTCCTCGTGGTCCTCGGCAAAAGTCTTGGCCAGCATCTCGTCGGGGTCCTGGTAGAGCCCGGCGAACATCTCCTGGTAGGCGGTCGCAACCCGGCGCGGGGTCTCCTGCAGGCCCTCACGGTCCGGGTCCTCGCCGATCGCCAGGAGCAGCTCGCGCACCGCAGCCTCGGTCCTGGCCTGGTCGAAGGCACCCCGCCCGGGCACGTCCGGGCCGCGCAGCGGTACCTCGCGACCCCCAGTGCTCAGCGCCCACCGTCCTCACGCGGATCGTCACCGGCCCGGCGGGCACCGGGGTCGGAGTCGGCCGGTGGCTCCTCCCACTTGAGGTCGGGGTAGCGCTCGCGCGGCGTGATCGCCGGCCGCCAGTTCGGCGGGGCACCGTAGTTCGGCGGGACCGCACTGGGCCGGTCGCCCCGGTGCGCTCCGGGGTCGTACGCGACCGGCGGGTACCCGGGGGTCGGCCCGTGCTGCGCCGGCCCACCGTTGGCGCCTGGTGGCTGGCCGCCGTTGGCGCCTGGTGGCTGGCCGCCGTTGGCTCCCGGTTGCGTGCCGTACGCACCGGCCTGCTCGCCGTTCGGGCTGTGCTGGCCCGGGCCGTTCTGGCCGCCGTGCGGCCCCTCGTTCCGGCCGGCGTAAGGGCCGGGCTGGGCGCCACCGTGCGGCGTGGGCTGACCGGCGCCGTGCGGTGCGGTCGGGCCACCACCGCCGGGCAGCGAACCCACCGGCGTGGGCTCCCCCTCGACGACCGGGGGCCACGGCTCGCCGCGCTCCTTGGCCAGCTCGGCCGGGGTCTGGATGGGCGGCTTGTCGGACGGGGTGCGCCCGCCGAAGTCGTTGAACGCGGTGATCCGCGGCCGCTTCTCCACCTTGGAGAAGATCCGGGTCAGGTCCTTGCGGGTCAGCGTCTCCTTCTCCAACAGCTCGAAGACCAGCTCGTCGAGGATGTCCCGGTAGGTGTTCAGGATCTCCCAGGCCTCGGTGTGCGCCGCCTCGATGAGCTTGCGCACCTCGCCGTCGATCTCCTGGGCGACCTGCACCGAGTAGTCCGGCGCGGTGCCCATGGTGCGCCCGAGGAACGGGTCGCCGTGGTCGGAGCCGTAGCGCACGGCGCCCAGCTTGGCGCTCATCCCGTACTCGGTGACCATCGCCCGGGCGATCTTGGTGGCCTGGTCGATGTCGCTGGACGCGCCGGTGGTCGGCTCGTGGAACACCAGCTCCTCGGCGCTGCGCCCGCCCATCGCGAACACCAGCCGGGCGATCATCTCCGAGCGGGTCATCAGGCCCTTGTCGTCCTCCGGGACGACGAGCGCATGGCCACCGGTGCGACCGCGGGGCAGGATGGTCAGCTTGTAGACCGGCTCGAGGTCGGGCATCGCCCAGGCGGCCAGCGCGTGGCCACCCTCGTGGTAGGCGGTGAGCTTGCGCTCCTCCTCGGAGATGATCTTGCTCTTGCGGCGGGGGCCGCCGACCACCCGATCCACCGACTCCTCGAGCGCGGCCGCGTTGATCTGCGTGCCGTTCTCCCGGGCGGTGAGCAGCGCGGCCTCGTTGAGCACGTTGGCCAGGTCGGCGCCGGACATCCCGATGGTCCGCTTGGCCAGCCCGTCCAGGTCGGCGTCCTCGGCCAACGGCTTGCCCTTGGCGTGCACCCGCAGGATGTGCCGGCGGCCGGCCAGGTCGGGGGCGACCACCGGGATCTGCCGGTCGAACCGGCCCGGGCGCAGCAGCGCGGGGTCGAGGATGTCCGGCCGGTTGGTCGCCGCGATCAGGATGATGCTGGCCCGCGCGTCGAAGCCGTCCATCTCGACCAGCAACTGGTTCAGCGTCTGCTCGCGCTCGTCGTGCCCACCACCGAGGCCGGCGCCACGCTGGCGGCCGACCGCGTCGATCTCGTCGACGAAGATGATGCACGGCGCGTTGTTCTTCGCCTGCTCGAACAGGTCGCGGACGCGGCTCGCCCCCACGCCGACGAACATCTCCACGAAGTCCGACCCGGAGATCGAGTAGAACGGCACCCCCGCCTCGCCGGCCACCGCGCGGGCCAGCAGCGTCTTGCCGGTGCCCGGCGGGCCGTAGAGCAGCACACCCTTGGGGATCTTCGCGCCAAGCGCCTGATAGCGGCCGGGGTTCTGCAGGAAGTCCTTGATCTCGTAGAGTTCTTCGACCGCCTCGTCGGCGCCCGCCACGTCGGCGAAGGTGGTCGTCGGCATGTCCTTGGTCAGTGCCTTGGCCTTGGTCTTCCCGAACGACATCACCCGGTTGCCCGCGCCACCCTGGCTGTTCATCATCCAGAACAGCAGCAGCAGGACCAGGCCGAGCGGGATCATGTAGATCAACAGCTGGGTGAGGAACGACTCCTGGCGCACCCGGGTGGTGAAGTTGGACTTCGACTCCACCAGCGCCGTGTAGACCTCGGAGCTTCCCCCGATCGGGTACTGCGTGATGATCTTGTTGGTGGAGACCGAGTCCCGGTTGCCGTTGCTCGCCCCGATCGGACTCTTCAGCTCCAGGCGTAGCCGCTGCTCCTTGTCCTCGATGGTCGCGTTGGCGACGTTGCCGCTGGACACCTGGGCCAGCGCCTGCGACGTGGGCACCTGGGTGAAGCCCCGGGTGTCGTCGAAGAACTGGCTGACGATGACGTAGAGCAGTAACGCCGCCAGGATCCAGGTCAGCGGGTTACGGAGCAGGCGCTTGCGGTCCATACAGCTACGGCCTCCGGGGGCCTCTACCCTCCCTGATCGTGTCGGGCAGGAACCGACGTCAACCCGACACGTCGCGCTGATCTGAAACATCCGCGCCGGTCGGCGTACGCCCGAGAGGACCAGCCTACCGGCCCGGCGACCGGAACGCGTGCCGGTGCACCCGGCGGTGCCCGGGCCGCGTCGACCGGCCACCCGAGACCCGCCGGAGCAGGTCATCGCGGCCGTCATCGGATCGGATCGGTAACCATGAGCCTCGCACGTCGTTGGGCGATGTGAGAACCTCCCCTTTCGGTGACTCCGCATGTCACCCGTACGTCGGCTGGAGCGCCCATGACCGTCCCCCGCGTGGCCCGAGGTGGCCGCGTCCCCCGTCTGTTCGCCGCGGCTGTGCTGGTGGCCGGCGCCACCACCGCCGGCGCGGTCGCGCTGCCGGGCTCCGCGAGTGCCGACGACGGGTGGGCCTCCGTCTCCGACGCGACGATCCACCCCGGTGTGATGATCGACAGCGAGCAGGGTCAATGCACCGCGAACTTCATCTTCACCAGCGGTGACAAGGTCCTCATCGGACAGGCCGCGCACTGCACCGGCAAGGGCAGCCCGAACGAGACCGACGGCTGCGAGTCCGAGTCCGACCCGATCGGCTCCGACGTCAAGATCGACGGCGCCGACAACCCCGGCAAGCTGGTCTACAACTCGTGGATCACCATGCGGGAGAACGGCGAGGACGACGAGAACACCTGCGCGTACAACGACTTCGCGCTGGTCGAGATCGACGAGGACGACGTCGACAAGGTGAACCCGTCGGTGCCCAACTTCGGCGGACCGGTCGCCCTGCGCACCGACGGGCTGGCCGCCGGCGACCAGGTGTTCACCTACGGCAACTCCGGGCTGCGCCAGGGCCTCAGCTTGCTGTCCCCGAAGCAGGGGATCAACCTCGGTGACGGCGGCGACGGTTTCACCCATGAGATCGCCACCCTGAGCCCCGGTGTCCCGGGCGACTCCGGCAGCGGTTACCTGGACTCCGACGGTCGCGCGTTCGGCGTGCTGAGCACGCTGAACCTGGCTCCGGCTCCGGGCACCAACGGGGTCTCCGACCTGGCCAAGGCGCTGGACTACGCCAACGAGCACGGCGACCT
>JAJCYC010000092.1 GCA_029263115.1 Pseudonocardia sp.
GCGAACCGACCGGCCATCCGTTCGAGCAGCCTGTCGGTCTCGGCTTGCCATCGCGCAGGCCCTACGCTGTGACCCACGGCCACCGCTTGATCATCTGAAGTCGACACAACCGACGATGATCCGCGGTGGCCGCCCTACATCGGGGACCGCCACGCCGGAGGTAGATCACAATCTACGGCTGGAGTACTAGCGGTGGCCGCCGCCGCGACCGCCTCGGCGGTTCCACATGTCCTTGGCCTTCTGCCGGTTGCGCGGGTCGCGGACCATCTGCTGGCCGCGCGGCGAGCGCAGGGAGGCCTTGATCCGGTTGATGATTCCCGCCATGTTCTCCTCCTGGAGTCGAGCGCACGTCGGTGGAGCGCCCGTTCACCACCTCGTTACCCGACCGGAGGATGTCCGAAACCCGGGTGAACAGCCGTGGGTGAGAAGGATCACGCACGTCAAGAGCGGTCTTGATCTCCCAGCTCGGCCACGATGAGGGCAGTTCCTCCGACGCGGCACGTGGACGAGGGATGGCGAGTCGCCCGGTGGCAGCTTCCCGCGTAGGGTCGCCGCGAACCCCGCAGGGCCGCACCGCGTGCCCGGGGCCGTCGGGGTCTGCGTCGACGGCCCAACCCAAGGTAGGAGGTCGAAGGGGACCGATGAACATTGTCGTGCTCGTCAAACAAGTTCCGGACACGTACTCGGAGCGCAAGTTGGCTGACTCCGACCACACGCTCGACCGGGACTCCACGGACGCCGTGATCGACGAGATCAACGAGCGTTCGGTGGAGGCCGCACTGCTGCTCAAGGAAGCGCAGGGCGGCGAGGTCACGGTGGTGTCCATGGGTCCGGACCGGGCCACCGAGGCGATCCGTAAGGCGTTGTCCATGGGCGCCGACAAGGCCGTCCACCTGTCCGACGAGGCGCTGCACGGCTCGTGCGCGGTGCAGACCGCCAAGGCGCTGGCCAAGGTCATCGGGACGGTCGAGGGCGTCGACCTGATCATCGCCGGCAACGAGGCCAGTGACGGGCGCACCGGCGCCGTCCCGGCCATGGTGGCCGAGGTGCTGGGCATCCCCGCGCTGACCCACGCCCAGGCGCTCGCGGTCGAGGGCACCACGGTGACCGTCACCCGCGGCACCGATGACGGCATCACCAAGCTGACCGCCGAACTGCCCGCGCTGGTGAGCACCGGCGAGAAGCTGAACGAGCCCCGCTACCCGTCCTTCAAGGGCATCATGGCGGCGAAGAAGAAGCCGGTGACCACGCTCACCCTGGCAGACGCCGGCATCGACCCCTCGGAGGTCGGCCTGGCGAATGCGCTGACCTCGGTCGAGCAGGCGTCGCCGAAGCCGCCCAAGTCGGGTGGCGAGAAGATCGAGGACGAGGGCGACGGCGGTTCGAAGATCGCCGCGTACCTGGTCGGCCAGAAGATCATCTGATCCGGATCGACGGAGGAGAACGGACATGAGCGAGGTTCTGGTTCTCGTCGACCAGGTCGACGGCGAGATCAAGAAGGTGACCTACGAGCTGCTCACCGCGGCGCGCGCCCTGGGCGAGCCGGCCGCGGTGGTGGCTGCGGCGCCGGGCACCGCGGCCAAGCTGGCCGACGGGCTGAAGGCGTACGGGGCGGCCAAGATCTACGTGGCGGAGTCCGACGAGGTCGACAGCTACCAGGGCTCGGCCCAGGTGGCCGTGCTGGAGGCCCTGATCGGGTCGGCGTCGCCGGCGGCGGTGTTGATCGCGGCCACCGCGGACGGCAAGGAGATCGCCGGCCGGCTGGCGGTCCGCACCGGGTCGGCGCTGCTCACCGACGCGGTCGGGGTGAGTGACGGCTCGGCCGAGCACTCGATCTTCGGTGGCGCGTTCGTGGTCACCGCCAAGCCCAACACCGGGCACCCGGTGATCACCCTGCGGCCGGGAGCCGTCGAGGCCGAGCAGGCCGACGGGGCCGGCGCCGAGGAGGCCGTCGAGGTCCCCGCACTGGACGGCGCGAAGCAGGCGAAGGTGCTCAGCCGGGAGCCGATCGTGGGCGGCGACCGGCCCGAGCTCACCGAGGCCAGCATCGTGGTCTCCGGCGGGCGCGGCGTCGGTTCGGCGGAGAACTTCGAGGTCGTGGAGAAGCTGGCCGACTCGCTGGGGGCGGCCGTCGGTGCGTCCCGCGCGGCGGTCGACTCCGGCTACTACCCGAACCAGTTCCAGGTCGGGCAGACGGGCAAGACCGTCTCCCCGCAGCTGTACGTCGCGCTGGGCATCTCCGGCGCGATTCAGCACCGGGCCGGGATGCAGACCTCGAAGACCATCATCGCGGTGAACAAGGACGGCGAGGCGCCGATCTTCGAGATCGCCGACTACGGCGTGGTGGGCGACCTGTTCAAGGTCGCCCCGCAGCTCACCGACGAGGTCGTCAAGCGCAAGAGCTGAGCGGACCACCCGCCGGCGGGGGCCGGTCACTGTGTTGATTCACGGTGGCCGGCCCTTCCTCGTGTCGGGCGAGCATGTTCACCCATCGGCAATCGGGTGGCCGCCCCGTTGGGGCGGGCGGTTCGCCCGTGGTCGCTACAACCGGGGCATGACGCAGTCGCAGCTGTTGGTCTCCACCCCGCCTACCGACCAGACCGGGCCGACGGCCCGGTACTCACTGCTGCTGACCAGGGAAGACGCGCACGTCGAGGCCGCCCAGCGGCTGCGCTACCGGGTCTTCGCCGGGGAGATGGGTGCCCGGCTGCCCGACCTCGGCACCGGCCTCGACGTCGACCGGTTCGACGAGCACTGCGACCACCTGGTGGTCCGCGCCGACCGCACCGGCGAGATCGTCGGCACCTATCGGATGCTGCCGCCGGAGCGGGTGGCCGCCGCCGGCGGGAACTACTCCGAGACCGAGTTCGACCTGGCCGCGTTCGCCGGGCTGCGCTCCTCGCTGGTCGAGGCGGGGCGCGCGTGCGTGCACCCGGAGCACCGCAGCGGCGCCGTGGTCAGCCTGGTCTGGGCCGGCATCGCGCGCTACCTGTTGCTGACCGGGCACTCGCACCTCATGGGCTGCGCGAGCATCCCCCTGGTCGACGGCGGGACGGTCGCCGCCGGGGTGTGGGACGTGGCGCAGGCCAAGCACCTGAGCCCGCCCGAGCTGCGCGCGCGGCCGTGGACCCCCTGGGACCCGGAGTCCGCGCCGAAGGCCGCCCGGGCGGTGGTGCCGCCGCTGCTGCGCGGCTACCTGCGGCTGGGGGCCTGGGTGTGCGGGCCACCGGCCTACGATCCGGAGTTCGACGCGGCGGACCTGCTGGTCCTGCTGCCGCTGGATCGGATCGACCCTCGGTACCTGCGGTTCTTCCTCGGTGAGGGCGCATGAGCGCGCAGCTGGCCACGAGCGCGCACCCGTCGGCACCGCCGGTCGCCCAGCGGGGGCACGCGTGGGAGCCGGTGTCGGTCTGCACCCCCGGCTGCCTGCCGGCCCCGGAGACGCTGCCCCGGGTCGGTCGCCTGCGGGTGGCCCAGCGGCTGGTGGCCCTGGCGACGGTGCTGGCCGGCGCCGCGGTGCTCGCCTGCGTACTGCTGCCGCTGCTGGGGCGCCGGCGGCGCACCGAGGTGATGCGCCGGTTGTTCCGGGCGCTGCTGCGGGCCGCCGGAGTGCGGGTGGCCCACATCGGCCCGGCCGAACTCGGGCCGGCTGAGCCGGGTGCGGCTGAGTCGGGCGCGGCGGACCGACCGGCGCCCGGCACCGGCCGGGGTGTCCTGGTGGTGGCCAACCACCTGTCCTGGCTGGACATCCTCGCGCTCGGCGCGGTGCAGCCGATGCGGATGGTCGCCAAGCGGGAGATCCAAGGCTGGCCGGTGATCGGGTCGTTGGCGGAGCGGATCGGCACGCTGTTCGTGGACCGGACCGGGCTGCGCTCGCTGCCCGCGGTGGTCGAGCAGGCGGCCGAGGCGATGCGGTCCGGCGCCACGGTCGGGCTGTTCCCGGAAGGCACCACTTGGTGCGGCTCGGCGTCCGGCGCGTTCCGGCGGGCAGGTTTCCAGGCCGCGCTGGACGCGGGCGTACCGGTGCGTCCGGTGGCGCAGCGGATGCTGCTGTCGGACGGCACTCCCACCACGGTCGGATCGTTCATCGGCGAGGACACCCTGCTGGACTCGATGCTGCGGGTGCTGCGGTTGCCGGGCCTGGTGATCGAAGTACGGGTCCTGCCGCTGCTGACGGCCGGCCCGGGCACCGACCGGCGCCAGCTCGCCCGGCGCGCCGAACTCGCCGTCGCGGCGGCCACCGGGGTGCCCGCGCCGGTGGCGGCGACCCGACCGGTCCCGGTCGCGATGGCCCGGGTGGCCGCCTGACCGCCGGCGGACCCCACCCCGGGCCCGGCCCGGCCGGACGTCCCCGCGCCGAGCCGACCGCGGGCGACTAACCTGGCGGGCGCTATGACCTACGTCGACCATGCGGCCACCACGCCGATGCTGCCCGGCGCGGCGACCGCGATGAGCAGCGCGTTGTCGTGCACCGGCAACGCGTCCTCGCTGCACTCCGCCGGCCGGTCGGCGCGCCGCTCGGTGGAGGAGTCCCGGGAGGCCATCGCCGCCGCGCTCGGGGCCCGTCCGTCCGAGGTGTTGTTCACCGCGGGCGGCACCGAGGGCGACAACCTCGCGGTCAAGGGCATCTACTGGGCCCGCCGGGCCGCCGACCCGCGCCGGGTCCGGCTACTGGTCTCCGCGGTCGAGCACCATGCGGTGCTCGAGGCGGCCGAGTGGCTGGTGGCGCACGAGGGCGCCGAACTGGTCCGGCTGTCCGTGGACCCGTACGGCCGGGTTCGGCCCGACACGTTGCGGGCGGCGCTGCGCACGGGTGCCGAGCGCACCGCCCTGGTCAGCGTGATGTGGGCGAACAACGAGGTCGGCACGGTCAACCCGGTCGCCGAGCTGGCCGGGGTGGCGCACGAGTTCGGCGTGCCGCTGCACACCGACGCGGTGCAGGCCGCCGGCATCCTGCCGGTCGATTTCGCGGCCAGCGGCGCCGACGCGCTCACCGTGACCGGCCACAAGCTCGGTGGTCCCTACGGTCAGGGCGCGCTGCTGCTGGGGCGGGACACGGCGTGCGAGCCGCTGCTGCACGGCGGCGGCCAGGAACGGGACGTGCGCTCGGGCACGCTGAACGTGCCCGCCGTGGTCGGCCTGGCCGAGGCCGTCCGCCAGTCGGTCGCCGACGCGCCGCGCCGGGCGGTCGAGCTGGCCGCGTTGCGTGAGGACCTGGTGCGCCGGGTGGTGGCCGCGGTGCCGGACGCGGTGCTCAACGGCGATCCGGGACTGGCCACGATCGGCGGCGGGCCGTCGCGGCTGCCGGGCAACGCGCACCTGTCGTTCCCCGGGTGCGAGGGCGACAGCCTGATCATGCTGATGGACGCGCGGGGCATCGAGTGCTCCACGGGCTCGGCCTGCACCGCCGGCGTTGCCCGGCCGAGCCATGTGCTGATGGCGATGGGCTCGCCGGAGGAGGTGGCGCGCGGGTCGCTGCGGCTGTCGCTGGGCCACACCTCCACCGCCGCCGACGTCGACGCGGTGGTGGAGGCGATCGCGCCGGTGGTCGCGAGGGCCCGACGCGCCGGGCACCCGGGCGGGCGTCAGCGGGGTCCGGCCGGGGCGCCGCGCCGGCCCGGTGCCGTGCGCCAGGCGCTGGCCGGTGCCGGCGAGCGGTGAACATGGTGGGCGGATCGTGAGCACGGCGGGCGCGGTGAGCGGACCGGGCCGCGTACGGGTGCTCGCCGCGATGAGCGGCGGGGTCGACTCGGCGGTCGCGGCCGCCCGGGCGGTGGATGCCGGGCACGACGTCGTCGGGGTGCACCTGGCGCTGTCCGAGACCCCGGACGCGCTGCGCTCGGGCTCCCGGGGCTGCTGCTCCCGGGAGGACGCGATGGACGCCCGCCGGGCGGCGGACGTGCTGGGCATCCCGTTCTACGTCTGGGACTTCGCCGGCCGGTTCGCCGAGGAGGTGGTCGAGGCGTTCGTCGCCGACTACGCGGCGGGCCGCACCCCGAACCCGTGCCTGCGCTGCAACGAGACGATCAAGTTCGCGGCGCTGCTGGACAAGGCGCTGGCGCTGGGGTTCGACGCGGTGTGCACCGGCCACTACGCGCGGCTGGCCCACGTCGACGGCACGGCCGTGCTGCGCCGTGCGGTGGACGCGGGCAAGGACCAGTCCTATGTCCTCGCGGTGCTGGACGCGGAGCAGTTGGCGCGCGCGATGTTCCCGGTCGGCGACACGCCCAAGCCGGAGATCCGGGCCGAGGCGGCGCGGCGGGGACTGTCGGTGGCGGCCAAGCCGGACAGCCACGACATCTGCTTCATCCCGACCGGCGACACCGCCGGATTCCTCGAGCAGCGGCTCGGCGCCCGGCCGGGCGCGGTGGTCGACGCGGCCAGCGGTGAGGTGCTCGCCGAACACTCCGGGGTGCACCGGTTCACCGTCGGCCAGCGCCGGGGCCTGGGGGTCACGGCGCCGGCGGCGGACGGCCGGCCGCGCTACGTGCTGGGGATCGAGCCGGTCAGCGGCGCGGTCCGGGTCGGCCCGGCCGAGGCGCTGGACGTCCATGAGATCACCGGTGAGCGCCCGGTCTGGGCATCCGGGCGGGCGCCCGAGGACCCGCTGGGGTGCGTGGCGCAGGTCCGGGCACACGGCGGGCTGTCCGATGCGGTGGCCTCGCCCGACGGCGCCGGCGGGCTGCGGGTGGCCCTGCGCACCCCGCTGCGTGGGGTGGCCCCTGGACAGGCGGTCGCGCTGTACCGACCCGACCCGGCCGGCGACATCGTGCTCGGCTCGGCGACGATCACCGCCACCCGCTGAGCCGGGTCGGCCGCCCTCGTCGGGGCTAAGCTGGGCCGATGGCGGTGGCGAGCTGCGTATCCCCGGTCGACCTGGCCGCGTGGCGGGCGAAGCTGGGTGCCAGCCTGTTCAGCAAGGTCGCCGGTCCGGACGGACCCGAGCACCGCGCGCGGATCCACCACACCCCGGGCCCGCGCTGGTTCGCCGCCGACCGGCCCATCCGGCTGGTGCACGCCGACGCCGCGATGTTCGTCAGCGGCCTGCGGGCGCTGCTGCTGCAGTCGCTGCATCCGCTGGCGATGGCCGGGGTCGCCGGCCACTCCGACTTCCGGGGCGATCCGTGGGGTCGGTTGCAGCGCACCAGCCTGTTCCTGGCCACCACCACCTACGGCACCGCCGACGACGCCCAGCGGTCGGTCGCCACCGTGCGCGGGATCCACCGGCGGGTGCGCGGTGTCGCACCGGACGGCCGGCCCTACCACGCGGGCGACCCGCACCTGCTGCGCTGGGTGCACGTGGCCGAGATCGACAGCTTCCTGCGCGGCCACCAGCGCTACGGTCGCCAGCCGCTGGACGCCGAGGGCCGGGACGGCTACGTCGCCGACACCGCCCGCATCGCCGAGGCCCTGGGCGTGCCGGACCCGCCGCGGTCGGAGGCCGAGCTGGCCCGACAGCTCGCCGCCTACCGCCCCGAGCTGCGGGGCACGCCGGACGCCCGGGATGTGGCCCGTTACCTGGTGCTGAACCCCCCGCTGCCCCTGCTGGCCAGGGCCCCGTACGCGCTGCTGGCGGCCAGCGCGGTCGCCATGCTGCCGGCCTGGGCCCGGCTCCCGCTGCGGCTGCCCTACCTGCCGCTGACCGAGGCCACCGCCGTCCGACTGGCCGGGCGCGGCACGGTCGCCGGTATCCGCTGGGTCATGGGCTGAGACCGGCGGCGGCCGCGCGCTGCTCTGGGTGATCACGATCGGGCTGATCGCGCTGGTGGTCTGGCAGCTCACCGAGGCGATCTGGGGTGGCCGCCACGTCCGCCCGACCTGGCGCAAGGTGCTCCGCCGCGTGGTCAGCGGCGGCGAGGCGCTGCTGTTCGGCCTGCTGGCCTCCACCGCCGGCGGACTCGCGGCCGGCGGATCCGGCACCTCCGACGCGGAGCAGGCCGGCGGTGCGGGGGTACTGGTCGCCGGAGGATTCTTCGTCTACCGCGGGGTCACCCGGTCCTTCCTGCGCCACCTGGACCTGGCCGGTGTCCGCCCCGGGACGCGGTCACCGGTGACCAGGGCGGGGCAGCTCGGCTGGCCCGCGCTCGGCGTCGTCTACGGCACCTTCGGGCTGCTGGTGATCATCGCCGCGGTTCGGTACGACCCGGCCCAGGCCGCCGGGCTGGACCAGGCGCTCAAGAAGCTCGCGGCGCAGCCTTTCGGGCCGTACCTGCTGCTGGCGGTGGCCGGCGGGCTGGTCTGCTTCGGGGTGTACTGCCTGATGGACGCCCGGTACCGGGCCGCCTGACCGCCGGCGGCGCCCCCGGGGCTATGTTTCGGGTCATGAGCCACTGGCCGCCGGGCACCGCGACCGGCATCGGCTCGTTGCCCGGCACCGACCCGACGGAGGCCGCCCGCGCCGTCGCCGGGGAACTGCCCGACCTGCCCTACCTGCCGGAGCTGCCCGACCGGGGAGTCGGCGCAGACCTGATCGGGCGCACGGCCGCCCTGCTGGTCGACCTGGCCGTCGAGGTCATGCCGTCAGGGTACCGGGTGACCGCCCGGGCCGGCCGCGAACACCGCAGGGGGGTCGACCTGTTGCGGACCGACCTCGACGCCCTCGACGAGGCGTTGGACACCGCCGGCGCGCGGCGGGTGAAGGTGCAGGCGGCGGGGCCGTGGACGCTGGCCGCCGGGGTGGAGCTTCGCACCGGTCACCGGGTGCTCACCGACCGGGGCGCGCGGCGGGAGTTCGCGGCCAGCCTCGCCGAGGGACTGGTCGCGCACGTCACCGAGTTCGCCGAACGCACCGGTGCCGCGGTGGTGGTCCAGCTCGACGAGCCCGGGTTGCCGGCCGTGCTCGCCGGGAGCCTGCCCACCGCCTCCGGGTTCGGCACGGTCGCGGCGGTCCCCGAACCGGAGGTCGAGCAGTTGCTGCGCGAGGTGATCAGCGCGCTACCGGAGCCGGTGGTGGTGCACTGCTGCGCGCGGAATGCCCCGATCGGGTTGCTGCGCGCCGCCGGGGCCGGGGCGCTGGCGCTGGACGCCGGCCTGCTCGGCTCCGACTCCGCGACCCTGGATGCGGTCGGCGAGGCCTGGGACGCGGGGCTGCCCGTGCTACTCGGCCTGGTTCCTGTGCTGCGTCCGGAGCACGAGCCGACCCTGCGCGAGCTGGCCCGCCCGGCGCTGGAGCTGGCCGACCGGGTCGGGTTCGCCCGCCCCCGACTGGCCGAGCTGGTGGTGCCCACCCCGACCTGCGGTCTGGCCGGTGCCACCCCGGGCTGGGCCCGGCGCGCCACCGTCCTGACCCGCGAGCTCGGCCGCGCCTTCATCGAGCCGCCGGAGAGCTGGACGTGACGGTCGCGACGAGCCTCGCGGCTGGGTAGGGTCATCTGTCGTGATCACGCACAACGATCGGCTGCTGCTCGGACCCGGACCGTCGAACCCCTATCCGGAGGCGATGGAGGCGCTGGGCCGGCCGGTGCTGGGGCACCTGGACCCGGACTACCTGGCCTTGATGACCGAGATTTCCGGGCAGCTACGCACGGTGTTCGGCACCGCGAACGAGCTGACCCTGCCGGTCAGCGGCACCGGGTCGGCCGGCATGGAGGCGTGCCTGGCCAGCCTGCTGCAGCCGGGGGAGAAGGCGATCGTCGGGGTGAACGGCTACTTCGGCGAGCGGTTGTGCGAGGTGGCCGCCCGGGGCGGCGCCGAGGTGGTGCGGGTCGAGGCGCCCTGGGGTCGGGCGCTGGACCCCGAGGCGCTGCTGGGCGCCCGGCGCACGCACCCCGACGCGCGGCTGCTCGCGGTGGTGGCCGCCGAGACCTCCACCGGCGTGCGCAACGACGTGGCCCCGCTGGGGGCACTGCGCGACACCGACACCCTGCTGCTGGTGGACGCGGTAACCGCGCTCGGTGGCAGCGAGCTGCGGGTGGACGACTGGGGGATCGACGCCTGCTACTCGGCCAGCCAGAAGTGTCTGGGCGCCCCGTCCGGGCTGGCACCGGTCACCCTGTCGGCGCGGGCGGTGCAGGTGATGCAGGCCCGGGTGGTTCCGGTGCGGTCGTTCTACCTCGACCTGGGCCTGCTCCAGGAGTACTACCTGGCGTCGACCCCGCGTTACCACCACACGGCGTCCTCGACGCTCGCCTACGCCCTGCACGCCGGCCTGGCCCGGTTGCTGGCCGAGGGCCGGGAGGCGGTGTGGGCGCGGCACGCGGCGATCGGGGCCCGGTTGCAGGACGCGCTGCGCAAGCGCGGCTTCGGGCTGGTCGCACAGGACGGCCACCGGCTTGCCCAGCTCACCGCGACCACGCTGCCCGAGGGACTCGACGAGGCACCGCTGCGGCGGGCACTGCTGCAGCGCTACGGGATCGAGGTCGGTGGCGGGCTCGGCGAGTTCGCCGGCCGGGCCTGGCGGATCGGGCTGATGGGGCACGCGGCCCGGGAGCGTTCGGTGGTGGCGCTGCTGGGCGCGGTGGACGAACTGCTCGGCTGACGGGGCCGGTTGTCCCTATCCCGGTCCCGGCACGGGGTAGAGAACGGGCAGCGTCGACATCAGCGTCGGGAACAGCGGGGTGAAACATCCCTGCCCCCACCCGACGTCCGGTTCGTTCGCGAACGTCTGGCTGAGTACCCCGCTGATCATCACGGAGATCAGCCAGACCGCCTCGTCGGAGTCCGCGGCCGGACCCAGCTGGCCGGCGACCACTGCGTCGGCCAGTGCCGTCCGGTGTAGCTCGAACAGCTCGACACTCGGGCCGAACGCATCGTCAGACGGCACGAAGCTGGGCACCGGCCGCCAGAAGAGCAACTGGGCCAGTGCCCGGTTGGCCAGTGCCCAGCCACCGGCGGCCTCGAGCGCGGCGCGCAACGCGGGCAGTCCCGGCTCGACACCGACCATGGCGGCCCGCATGGCGTCCAGGTGCTCGACCTGACCGCGGCGGAACAGCGCGTCGTACACGGCCATCAGGGACGGGAAGTACTTGTAGATCGACGGCGGTTGGACCCCGAGGCGCCGGGCGACCTCGGCCAGGCTGAGCCCGGTGACGCCGTCCTCGGCCATCACCTCGACCGCGATCACCAGGATCTCCTCGATGGTCTCCTGCCGCCGGCGGGCGCGCCGGTCGAGCCCGGCCGGTGGTGGCGCGGTCCGCGCCGGTGTCGTGCCCTCGGTCCGCATGGACTAGATAGTAGCAAAGTCTCCTATTGACAGCTTTAGCTAATGCTCGTAGCTTTGCGGTGTCCACGGCGAGGCGCTCGACGCCAGGCCGGCACGAGGAACAGGAGACGTCGATGACCCCGAGGAACCAGCGCTGGTGGCTCACCACGGACAGCGCTGAGATCATCGTCAACGCCGCCCCGGAGCAGGTGTACAGGCTGGTCGCCGACCTGCCGCGGATGGGGGAGTGGAGCAACGAGTGCGCCCGGGTCGACTGGGTGGACGGCTCGACCGGACCCGAACCCGGCGCCCGCTTCGTCGGCCACAACCAGGTCGGTCCGCGCAGGATGATCCGCTATTCACGCAACGGGCGGGTGCTGATCGCCGACCCGGGGCGGGAGTTCGCCTTCGCCACCGAAGAAGGTGGCGTCGAGGGCACCATCTGGCGCTACCAGTTCGAGCCGGTGGCCGAGGGCACCCGGGTCACCGAGTCCTACGAGGTGAGCCGCATCCCGGTCTGGGCACGGATCCTCGACGTCCCGGTGAACCGGCACCGCGAGCTGATGGAGACCATGCGGCACACCCTCGGCAAGCTCAAGGCCGCCGCCGAAGCCCGATCGGGCGCGGCCGATGCGCGGCCCGAGGCCGGTGACCGGGTCTGACCGTCCGTCGGCAGCGGCGATCACGGGTCATCGGCATCCCGCTCGCCTGGGCCAACCTGAAGCTCATCCCGGTGTCGCTGCTGCCGCTGGGCAAGGAGGTCGTGTCCATGGTGCAGGCCCGGGCCGGGCACCCGCCGCCGGTCCGGTAGCGCCAGTACCGAGCGCGTCGGATCGCGGTTGACCGAGGTGATCCCGGCCGGCCCGACGGCCAGCATCGTCGAGGCTGCCGCCACCACCACCTGAGTGGTCCGCCGCGCCGCCAAGGCATGTCGGGGTGCCCGGTTAATCTGGCGCCCGTGACGTCCGCCGACTCCGCCGAGATCCCTCCCGACTCCGCCGTCGAGGCGCGCGAGCCCGCGCCCGTCGAGGTCCGTGAGCGGCACTCTCGGCTCGCCGAGGAGGTCGCCGACCATCAGTTCCGCTACTACGTGCTCGACTCGCCGGTCATCTCGGACGGGCAGTTCGACGAGCTGTGGCGCGAGCTGGTCGGTCTGGAGGAGCGCCTCCCCGAGCTGGTCGGCCCGGAGTCGCCCACCCAGCGGGTGGTGCGCCGCTTCGCCACCGAGTTCACCGCGCACGACCACCTGGAGCGGATGCTCAGCCTGGACAACGCATTTTCCGCCGACGAGCTGCGGGTCTGGGTGGAGCGGGTGCAGAAGGAGGTCGGCTCCGCCGTCACCACCGAGCTGCACTACCTGTGCGAGCTGAAGATCGACGGCCTGGCGGTGAACCTGCTCTACGAGCGCGGCAGGCTCACCCGCGCGCTCACCCGGGGCGACGGGCGCACCGGCGAGGACGTCACGCTCAACATGCGCACCCTGCGTGAGGTGCCCGAGCAGCTCACCGGCACCGCTGAGTTCCCGGTGCCCGACCTCGTGGAGGTCCGCGGCGAGGTCTACTTCCGGCTGGAGGACTTCCAGGCACTCAACGCGTTGATGGTCGAGGCGGGCAAGCCGGTGTACGCCAACCCGCGCAACACCGCCGCCGGCTCGCTGCGCCAGAAGGACCCCCGGGTCACCGCGAGCCGCAACCTTCGACTGATCTGCCACGGGTTCGGCCGGCGGGAGGGCTTCACCCCCGGGCGCCAGTCGCAGGCCTACGACGCGATCCGGGCCTGGGGTCTGCCCGTCTCCGAGCACACCGTGGTCAGGCGCGGGGTGGAGGGGATCGTCGAGCACGTCGAGTACTGGGGCCAGCACCGCCACGACATCGAACACGAGATCGACGGCGTCGTGGTGAAGGTCGACGGGATGGGGCTGCAGCGCAGGCTGGGCTCCACCTCGCGGGCCCCCCGGTGGGCCATCGCGTTCAAGTACCCGCCGGAGGAGGTCACCACCACCCTCATCGACATCCAGGTCAACGTGGGGCGCACCGGCCGGGTCACCCCGTTCGCGGTGCTCGAGCCGGTGGTGGTGGCCGGCAGCACCGTCGGCATGGCCACCCTGCACAACGCCGACGAGGTCGTGCGCAAGGGCGTGCTGATCGGTGACCGGGTGGTCATCCGCAAGGCCGGCGACGTCATCCCCGAGGTGCTCGGCCCGATCATCGACGTGCGCAGCGGCGCCGAGCGCGAGTTCGTCATGCCCACCCACTGCCCGGAGTGCGGCACCGCGCTGGTCCGGCAGAAGGAAGCCGACATCGACCAGCGCTGCCCGAACGCGCGGTCCTGCCCCGCGCAGCTGCGGGAGCGGCTGTTCCATCTCGCCGGCCGGGGCGCGTTCGACATCGAGGTGCTCGGCTACGAGGCGGCCGCCGCGCTGCTGGGCTCCGGTGTGGTGGCCGACGAGGGGGACGTGTTCGGGCTGACCGAGGACGACCTGCTGCGGGTGGAGTTGTTCCGCACCAAGGCCGGTGCGTTGTCCGCCAACGGGCGCAAGCTGCTGGCCAACCTGGTGACTGCCGGGCAACAGCCGCTGTGGCGGGTGCTGGTGGCGCTGTCCATCCGGCACGTCGGGCCCACCGCCGCCCGGGCACTCGCCCGCGAGTTCCGCTCGCTGGACGCCATCCAACGGGCCGCCGAGGCCGCCGAGGACGACCCGGCCGGCGCCGTGCTGGCCGCGGTGGACGGCGTCGGTCCGACCATCGCTGCCGCCGTGCGCGAGTGGTTCACCCACGACTGGCACCGCGAGGTGCTGGCCAAGTGGCGGGCGGCCGGAGTGCGGCTGGCCGAGGCGCACGACGAGTCGGTGCCTCGCTCGCTGGAGGGTATGTCGATCGTGGTCACCGGTTCGTTGGAGCGTTACTCGCGGGACGAGGCAAAAGAGGCGATCATGGCCCGGGGCGGGCGCGCGGCCGGATCGGTGTCGAAGAAGACGACGTTCGTCGTGGTCGGTGACTCCCCCGGGAGCAAGGCGGACAAGGCGGAGGAGCTGGGGGTGCCCGTGCTGGACGAGTCGGGATTCACCCGGTTGCTGGAGCACGGACCTGGGTCGGAGTCCGAACCGTCGGGCTCCGGGTAACGATTGCTGACCGATCGGGTGGGACCCACCGACCGAACAGACCGTAGTCTTTCCGGAGGGCCAGGGGAGGTCACCGCGATGCTGCAGGGTTGCCTGAACGGCGCGCGTCCGGCGGACGCGCACCCCGCGCTGCCCGTCACCCCTTACGAGCTGGCGCGGGACGCGCGGGTGATGAGCCGCTACGGAGTGACCTCGGTGCACATCCACCCCCGGTGCGCCGCCGGCCTGGAGACGCTCGACCCGATGCATGTCGGCGACGCGGTGGCCGCCGTCCACGTCGAGGTGCCGGGCATGGAGGTCGGTGTGCCGGCCGCGCGCTGGGTGCAGCCGAACTGGCGGGCGCGGGTCGAGTCGGTGCTCATGTGGGGCCAGCTCGGCGTGGGCAGGCCCGACGTGATCGCGGTGAACGTGCACGACCAGGGATGGCGTGAGGTGTGCGCCGCCGCGCACTCGGTCGGCATGGGCGTGGAGCTGGGGGTCTGGACCACGGGCGACGCCGTGACCCTGCGGCAGGCCGGGTTGCCACCCGGCACCGTCCGGCTGGTCGCCGAGCCGACGGTGAGCGGTCCGGCGGTCGCGGTGGCCGATGCGATCCGGATCCTGCGCACGTTGGGCCAGCCCGGCGTGCCGGTGCTGGTGCACGGCGAGGATGCCGGAGCGTGGCCGGTGTTCGACTACGCCCGCGAGCACCAGCTGTGGGCCCGGATCGGGCTGGAGGACACGCTGCTCGCCCGGGACGGCTGGTTGGCCCGGGGCAACGACGACCTGATCCAGATCGCGCTGGATGTGGAGTCCACGCCCCGGCGACGACGTGTCGGTCGCGGCGCCCGCTGAGCCGGCGGGCGAACTGCCGGGTAACCGGCACGGGCCGCGCACCGCGGCAGCCGGAACGGGTCCGTGCGATGCCGCGTCGGTCAGGTGCCCAGTACGGTCGCCACGATGCCGCCCAGGTGGGCCAACCGGGCCAGCTCCGAGGGTCGGAACGCCGGCCCGCCCGGCCGACCCACCACCAGGGCCTTGTCCGGCCCCATGAACGGAGCCGCGGCCAGCTCGGTGTCCAGCTCGTACCAGGGTTCGGGCACCCAGTGCACGCCCGGGTCGAGCACGATGGCCTTGCCCAGCGGCAGCCAGGGCAGGCTGCCGGCCCGAGTCTCCGGGGAGGCCTGGCTTTCGGCCAGCCGGAACGCCCGCTTGCCCTCCTGGGTCACCACCAGCGCCCAGCCGGCCCGGAAGATCCGTGGGATGCCGTCGGCGAAGATCTGCAGGGCGTGCTCCGGATCGGAGCTGACCTCCTCGATCAGTTCCAGCTCGCGATGGGTGTCGAGCTTGCCGGAGTACGGCCGGACCGACTCCACCCGCACCCCGGGGATCGACTCGACGGCGGTGATCAGCACGTCCGGTGGGCGGCCGGCCGGCAGCTCGACCGCGAGGTCGTCGACGGCCACCCGGCCGACGCGTTCGACGACGTCGAGGGCGAGGATGTCCACGCCGGCGTGGCCCAGCGCGGTGGCCACCGCTCCGAGCATGCCTGGCCGGTCCGGGACCTGGACCCGGATCAGATACGACACGCTCCTACCGCCTCCTCCCGCTCGCGGTCAGGCAATCTGATCGAGCCGCGGCCCGCGCATTGTGTCAGGCAAGGATGACCTGTGTTGCGCGGCAGGGAGTGATTCGCCGGCCACGGAACCTGTTCCGGGTCCGAGGGCGCCCGGCGGCGGTGGGCCGGGCCCCCGGTCATACACTGGTGTCCGGCCCGCCGCCCCCGCTGAGACGTCACCGCGGCGTCCACCGCGCGGCCATCGGGCTCATCGTTCGCGGTGCCGACCGTGGGCCCGCCGCACACAGGTTGCCAGGAGGGACATGCCCGCCATCTCCCGGGACGAGGTCGCGCACCTCGCCCGACTCGCCCGGCTCGCCGTGACCGAGGACGAGCTGGATCTGTTCGCCGGTCAGCTCGACGTCATCCTCGGCGCGGTCGCCCGGGTGGGCGAGGTCGCTGCCGACGACATCCCGCCCACGTCGCACGCGGTGCCGTTGAGCAATGTGTTCCGCCCGGACGAGTTGCGCCCCGGGCTGAACCAGGAGCAGGCGCTCGCCGGAGCGCCGGCCGTCGAGGAGGGCCGGTTCCGGGTGCCCAGGATCCTGGACGAAGAACCGCTTGCGGGATCGGGCATCAGCGGGGAGGAAGCATGACGGATCTGACCCGGCTGACCGCCGCCGAGCTGGCCGCCGGAATCCACTCGCGGGAGGTCTCCGCCGTCGAGGTCGCGCAGGCCCACCTCGACCGGATCGCGGAGGTGGACGGTGATGCCGGGCGGGGCGTGCACGCCTTCCTGCACGTGGCCGCCGACGCGGCGCTGGCCTCCGCCGCGCTGGTCGACGAGGCCATCGGAGCGGGCAGCGCGCCGGCCTCCCCGCTGGCCGGGGTGCCCCTCGCGCTCAAGGACGTGTTCACCACCATCGACATGCCGACCACCGCCGGGTCGAAGATCCTCGAGGGCTGGCGTCCGCCGTACGACGCGACGGTCACCGCCCGGCTGCGGGCCGCGGGCATCACCATCCTGGGCAAGACGAACATGGACGAGTTCGCGATGGGCAGCTCGACCGAGCACTCCGCCTACGGCGTGACCCGCAACCCGTGGGACGGCACGCGGGTACCGGGCGGCTCGGGGGGTGGCTCGGCGTCCGCGCTCGCCGCGTTCGAGGCACCGCTCTCGGTAGGCACCGACACCGGCGGCTCCATCCGCCAGCCGGCGGCGTTCACCGGCACCGTCGGGGTGAAGCCCACCTACGGCGGGGTGTCGCGCTACGGCCTGATCGCGTGCGCGTCCTCGCTGGACCAGGGTGGGCCGTGTGCCCGCACGGTGCTGGACGCCGCGCTGCTGCACGAGGTGCTCGCCGGGTACGACCCGCTGGACTCCACTTCGATCGACGCGGCCGTGCCGGCCGTGGTCGAGGCCGCCCGGGCCGGCGCGAGCGGTGACCTCGCCGGCTTGAAGGTCGGAGTGGTCCGCGAGCTCGGCGGTGAGGGGTACCAGCCCGGCGTCCGCGCGTCCTTCGACGCCGCCCTGCAACTGCTGGAGAAACTGGGTGCCGAGATCGTCGAGGTGTCCTGCCCGCACTTCGAGTACGGGCTCGCCGCGTACTACCTGATCCTGCCCAGCGAGGTGTCCTCCAACCTGGCCCGGTTCGATGCGATGCGCTACGGGCTGCGGGTGCAGGTCGCCGACACCGGATCGGCCGAAGAGGTCATGGCGGCCACCCGGGAGGCCGGGTTCGGCGCCGAGGTCAAGCGCCGGATCATGCTCGGCACATACGCACTGTCGTCGGGTTACTACGACGCTTACTACGGGCAGGCGCAGAAGGTCCGCACGCTGATCAGCCGGGACTTCGCCGCCGCGTTCGAGCGGGCCGACGTGCTGGTCTCGCCGACCGCCCCGACCACGGCGTTCCCGATCGGGGACAAGGTGGACGACCCGTTGGCGATGTACCTGAACGACCTGGCCACCATCCCGACGAACCTGGCCGGCACGGCCGCGATGTCGGTGCCCTCCGGGCTCGCCCGGGATCAGCACGGCGGCGTCGAGCTGCCGGTGGGCCTGCAGATCATGGCGCCGGCGCTCGGGGAGGCCGTGATGTACCGGGTGGGGGCCGCGTTCGAGGCCGTCCGGGACGCTGAGCAGGACGGGCCGCTGATCCGGCGCGTGCGGGAGTGGAGCTGACATGACCCTGGCCAACTCGCCGACCCTGGTGGACTACGACGAGGTCGTCGAGCGCTTCGATCCGATGCTCGGGCTCGAGGTGCACGTCGAGCTGAACACCCGCACCAAGATGTTCTGTGGCTGCCCGACCGCCTTCGGCGCCGAACCGAACACCCAGGTCTGCCCGACCTGCCTGGGCCTGCCCGGGTCGCTGCCGGTGGTCAACCGCGTGGCGGTGGAGTCGGCGATGCGGATCGGGTTGGCGCTGAACTGCTCGATCGCGCCGTGGGGCCGGTTCGCCCGGAAGAACTACTTCTACCCGGACATGCCGAAGAACTTCCAGACCAGCCAGTACGACGAGCCGATCGCGGTGAACGGCTGGCTCGACGTGGCGCTGGACGACGGCGAGATCGTCCGGGTGGAGATCGAGCGCGCACACATGGAGGAGGACACCGGCAAGTCGCTGCACGTGGGTGGCCAGACGGGGCGAATTCATGGCGCGGACTACTCGCTGCTGGACTACAACCGCGCCGGTGTCCCACTGATCGAGATCGTCACCAAGATGATCCCCGGCACCGGTGCGCGCGCCCCCGAGGTGGCCCGCGCCTACGTCACGACCCTGCGTGAGCTGGTCAAGGCGCTGGGCGTCTCGGACGTGCGGATGGACCAGGGCTCGATGCGCTGCGACGTGAACCTGTCGCTGTCCCCGCGCGACTCCGGGACGCTGGGCACCCGCACCGAGACCAAGAACGTCAACTCGCTGCGCTCGGTGGAGCGGGCGGTGCGCTTCGAGATGACCCGGCAGGCAGGGGTGCTCGACGCCGGCGACCCGATCGTCCAGGAGACCCGGCACTTCGAGGAGCAGTCCGGCACCACCCGGGCCGGGCGGCGCAAGGAGACCTCGGAGGACTACCGCTACTTCCCCGAGCCGGACCTGGTGCCGATCGCGCCGCCCGTCGAGTGGGTCGAGGAGTTGCGTGGCACGCTGCCCGAGCCGCCTCGAGAGCGTCGCAAGCGCATCCAGGCCGACTGGTCGCTGTCCGACGAGGAGCTCCGGGACCTGGTGAACGCCGACGCTCTGGACCTGGTGGCGGCGACGGTGGCGGCCGGGGCGCCGTCCCAGGAGGCGCGCTCGTGGTGGGTGTCCTACCTGAGCCAGCAGGCCAACTCCCAGGGCGTCACGCTGGACGAGCTGGCGATCACCCCCGAGCAGCTCGCCCGGGTGATCGAGCTGGTCGCCGGCGGCGAGCTGAACAACAAGCTGGCCCGGCAGGTGGTGGACGGGGTGTTGGCCGGCGAGGGATCACCGGACGACGTGGTCGCCGGCCGCGGCCTGGCGGTGGTGTCCGACGACGGCCCGTTGATCGCCGCCGTCGACGAGGCGCTGGCCGCGCAACCCGAAGTCGCCGACAAGATCCGCTCCGGCAAGATCGCCGCGGCCGGGGCGATCGTCGGCGCCGTCATGAAGGCCACCCGTGGCCAGGCCGACGCCCAACGCGTCCGGGAGTTGGTGTTGCAGCGCTGCTCGGGCTGAGCGGCCGGTCAGCAACGGATGATCGGGTCGGCGAGCGGCCCCAACCGAGCAGGTCGTCCGGATCGCTGGTCACCACCCGGGTCCGCGGGCCCTGGGTGAGTGAGGCCACGTGACCGTCCACCACGTCGTGGCGGCCGGTGTCCGCGCCAGACCTGGGCGACGACGCCCGAGCTGGTACGCAGGGCGATCCCGCCCCGCAGGCCCAGCTCGACCAACGGCCGGACGCGCTGGTCGTTGCGGTCGAACGCGATGAACGCCCCGGCGTCGAGGACCAACTCAGCGGTCGGCTGGCGGCTCAACCGGCCCGCCGCTCGCCCGGGTCGTCCGTGCCGAGCAGATCCGCCACCCACTCCCGGGGGCGTCCCAGGGCTTCGGCGACCCAGCCGACCGTCTCAGCCGTTTAGGGCTGCTCGGTGGTCATTTCCTCGAGTTCGCTCAGCAGCTCCAGGCGGGCGAGCACCTTGTGCCGCATCGCGTCGCTGACCCAGGCGCTGACCGAAGCCGCGCGCCCGGCCGTGACGTCCGCGCGGGCAGCCTCCAGCACGGCTTCGTCGACGGAGATCGTCACTCGCTTCATACCTGGAGCATGCCATCGTATGCATCATGGAGCGCTCGAGGAGTCAGAGGTGACGGACCAGCACCGCCGCCTCCAGCGGGCCCAGATCGGGGTGTCCATCGCGCACCATGCGGATGGCAGCCTGCTCGCCTGCCGAGTCCCGCTCGCTACGGATGGCCGCCAGCTCCTCGGACCCCAGCCGCGGCGGTGTCGGTTTGCACCGCCAGTCGATGATCTCCTTTGCCGCCGCTACCACCACGTAACAACCCAGCACCGTGATCGCCGACTCCTGTCGGCCAGCCAGCAGGAGTACCAGGGCAGCCAGTGCCAGCGGGAACGACACCGCAGTGAGCAGGTGCCGGTGTCGCCAGAGGATCGCCCGCATGGTCATCTGTGTACCACGGTGCGGGTCGTGAGCGGCGAACTACCGCCGGAACGGTGTTGCGCACTCACGGGCTACTCGGGGCCGGAGCCACCGCCGCCGGACGGGGGCTGGATGCGGATCACCCGGTCGTCGCTGCCGGCCACCGGTCCGCCGCCGCCCTTGTTCACCGTGCCCAGCCAGATCAACCCGTCGGAGGCCAGCGCGGCCGGTCCGAGCCGCCCGTAGACCCCGGCGAGCAGCGTCTGCGGGGTGCCGGTGAAGGTGCCGGGCCCGCTGGAGCGCAGCAGGTAGAGCGCGGAGGCGTTGCGTTCACCGACCACCACCGCGCCGGGTGGGGCGGCGCAGCCGGTGACCCCGGGACGGTCCGGCCAGGTCCATGCCGCCGGCCCGAGCGGACCGGGGATGATCCGGTGCAGCAGGTCGCGCTCGGGGGTGCGGTCGGTGACCCAGACGGTGCCGTTGTCCGCAGACGTGCAGATGCCGCCGGGGGAGCGCAGCCCGCTGGCGTAGACGGGTGAGCCGGGGATCGGGTTGTCCCGGGCCGGCCGGCCGAAGGTGTCGACCCGCAGCAGCTTGCCGGCCAGCGACGTGGGCGCCGGCGTGGGCCCGTCGGCGCCGGTCGCCACCAGCAGGAACCCGTCCTTGTCCACGCCCAGGGCACCGCCGCCCGCCGCGCGTGGGATGCCGGTGAGCACCGGGGTCGGCGGGTCACCGCCGGCGATCCGCACCACCCGGTGGTCGCCACCGGTGGCCACGTAGGCGTAGATCAGCCGGTCCTCGCCGTAGCTGGGGGAGAGCACCAGGCCGGACAACCCGCCGCCGGCGGGGTCCACCGGCACGGTGTTGATCAGCTCGGCCGGCTTGTCCTTCTGCACCCGCAGGATGCGGCCGGTCGATCGCTCGCCGACCAGCGCGGCCTGGCCGTCGGGCAGCACCACCAGCGCGCCCACCGGCTCCAGGCAGGTGGCCACCACCTGGGGGTCGGGGTCGACGCATCCGCTGGGGGCAGCGCCACCGGGCGGGACCGGTTGCGGGCGGCCGGGCTCGCCGCGCTCGGGCGTCTGCTCCGGGATCCGCGGCGGCGCGGCGAGCGGCCCGCCGTCCTCCGGCTTCTCCCGCCAGTCGCGCGGCCCGGAGTCGGGGAAGCTGGCGCAGCCGGCCACCAGCGAGACGACGAACGCCAGCACCAGCAGTGCCAGCGAGCGGCACCAGCGGCGAGACGGAGGTCCGGGCACGACCGCCACCCTAGGCAGCGCGGAGTGAGCCGCCGGTGAACGGGAGCGGCTACCGGGCCGTCGGGACGGCGCGGACCGCGCCGGTGTGCGCCGAGGTGGCCAGCGCGGCGTACGCGCGCAGCGCCTTGGACACCGACCGCTCCCGGGCGACGGGCTGCCACGGCCGCTCGGCTGCGTCCATCTTCGCCCGCCGCTCGGCCAGCACGTCGTCGTCCACCAGTAGCCGCAGCGACCTGGCCCGCACGTCCAGCTCGATCCGGTCACCGTTCTCGACCAGCCCGATGGTGCCGCCGGCCGCCGCCTCGGGGGAGATGTGCCCGACGCAGATGCCCGACGAGCCACCGGAGAACCGGCCGTCGGTGATCAGCGCGCACACCTTGCCCAGGCCGGAGCCCTTCAGGAACGCGGTTGGGTGCAGCATCTCCTGCATGCCGGGTCCGCCGGCCGGTCCCTCGTAGCGTACGACCAGCACGTCGCCGGGCTGGATCTCCTTGCTCAGGATCACCGAGACGGCCTGTTCCTGGCTCTCGACCACCCGCGCGGGTCCCTCGAAGAACCAGATGTCCTCGGGGATCCCGGCGGTCTTGATCACCGCGCCGTCCTCGGCGAGGTTGCCGTGCAGCACGGCCAGCCCGCCGTCGGCGGTGTAGGCGTGCTCGAGGCCTCGAATACAGCCTGCTGCGGCATCCGTATCGAGCGAGGACCAGCGGTTGCTGGTGGAGAAGGCCTGGGTGGTGCGCACTCCGCCCGGCGCGGCGTGGAAGAGCTCGATCGCCCGATCCGAGGCTGTGCCGGAGCGGATGTCCCACTCGTCGAGCCAGGCGTCCATCGTCTGGTTGTGCACGGTGTGGCCGTCGGTGTGCAGCAGCCCGGCGCGGCGCAGTTCACCGAGGATGGCCGGGATTCCGCCGGCCCGGTGCACGTCCTCCATGTGGTAGTCGGAGTTCGGCGAGACCTTGGCCAGGCACGGGACGCGGCGGGACACCTCGTCGATGGCGTGCAGGTCGAAGTCGATCTCGCCCTCCTGGGCGGCGGCCAGGATGTGCAGCACCGTGTTGGTGGAGCCGCCCATCGCCACGTCCAGGGCCATCGCGTTCTCGAACGCCTTGCGGGTGGCGATGTTGCGGGGCAGCGCGGAGGCGTCGTCGTCGCGGTACCAGCGGGTGGCCAGTGCCATCACCGCGCGCCCGGCCTCGACGAACAGCTCGCGGCGGGCGGTGTGGGTGGCCAGGGTGGAGCCGTTGCCCGGCAGCGCGAGCCCGAGTGCCTCGGTGAGGCAGTTCATCGAGTTCGCGGTGAACATGCCGGAGCAGGAGCCGCAGGTCGGGCAGGCGGAGCGCTCCACCTCGGCCAGGCCCTCGTCGTCCACGGCGGTCGACGCCGACGCGGAGATCGCGGTGATCAGGTCGGTCGGCGCCTGGGCGACCCCGCCGACCACCACCGCCTTGCCGGCCTCCATCGGGCCGCCGGAGACGAACACGGTCGGGATGTTCAGCCGCATCGCCGCGTTCAGCATCCCCGGGGTGATCTTGTCGCAGTTGGAGATGCAGACCAGCGCGTCGGCGGCGTGCCCGTTGACCATGTACTCGACCGAGTCGGCGATCACCTCGCGCGAGGGCAGCGAGTAGAGCATCCCGCCGTGGCCCATCGCGATGCCGTCGTCGACGGCGATGGTGTGGAACTCCTTCGACACCCCGCCCGCCGCGACGATCGACTCCGCGACGATGTCGCCCATGTTCTTCAGGTGCACGTGGCCGGGCACGAACTGGGTGTAGGAGTTGGCGATCGCCACGATCGGCTTGCCGAAGTCCGAGTCGCCCATCCCGGTGGCCCGCCAGAGGGCGCGGGCCCCGGCGGCGTTGCGGCCGTGGGTGGTCACGCGGGAACGCAGTGCGGGCATCGGACTACTCCTCGGACTTCTGTGCGGACTCAGGTGGTGCGTGCTCGGTGGCGGGGCGCGGGTCGGACGGGTGGGCCCCGGCCGGCTCGGCGGTGAAGTCGGGCAGCCGACCGCGGCTGGCGGCGGCGAGCAACGGCAGGTCCCGCACGTGCACGGCCGGCAGTGGTAGCTCCGTACCGTCGCTGAGCACGGCGCTGACCCGGGATCGTGTCCGGGAGGATCGCAGCCGCAGGGCGGTGATGTCGCTCCACGGTACGCTCCGCGCGCGCAGCACGCCACGGGCCACCAGCGTGTCCGGGCCGGCGGTGGTACGGATGCGCAGCACCCGGTGCCCCAGCGTCAGCGGCACCAGCAGGACCAGCCACAGCCACGGCGCGCCGAACGCCACCGGCACCGCGCAGATCGCCAGCGCGGCCGCTCCGAGCAGGGTCAGCGGGGAGATCCGGAACACCACCCGATCCGGGGGCGCGGGGGTGCTCGGCGGTGTCGGCGTGCCACGATCGGAGGTCACGGCCTCATCGTCCCACCGCGGCGGACCTCCCACGATCCGGGAACACATTCCCACGGAGTTGACCGTGCGGAGTCGGCGGGTTAACGTCGGGACGTGCTGTTCCTCCATGACCTCGTACTCAGCGGGCGCGTCGGCGCCTGAGCTGTACGTAGTCGACGCGCAACCCTCGCTCCGCCGAAGCTCGGCGGCGGGGGTTTTTTCGTGCCCGAGCACCCGAGCAGACAACGAGGCAAGAGCTCACGATGACCACCGCCAAGCCCCGGCCGGCCCCGATTCCCGGACAAGTCGCCCCCGGCACGACACCGAAGCCCGCTCCGCCCCCCGGCCGCCCGTCGCGGCCCGGACCCGGGGCGGGAATCGAACCGAGCGCGTGCACCGGCGCGCAGTCCCTGGTCCGTTCGCTCGAGGCCGTCGGCTGTGAAGCGGTGTTCGGCATCCCCGGCGGGGCGATCCTGCCGGCCTACGACCCGCTGCTCGACTCGACTGCGGTGCGGCACATCCTGGTCCGCCACGAGCAGGGCGCCGGGCACGCGGCCACCGGCTACGCCCAGGCCACCGGCAAGGTCGGGGTCTGCATGGCGACCAGCGGTCCGGGCGCGACGAACCTGGTGACCCCGCTGGCCGACGCGCACCTCGACTCGGTCCCGGTGGTGGCCATCACCGGTCAGGTGCCCAGTGCGCTGATCGGCAGCGACGGCTTCCAGGAAGCCGACATCTGCGGCATCACCATGCCGGTCACCAAACACAACATGCTGATCACCGACGCCGACGAGATCCCGAGGGCGATCGCCGAGGCCTTCCATCTGGCCGCGAGCGGCCGGCCGGGCCCGGTGCTGGTGGACATCTCCAAGGACGCGCTCCAGGCGCCGACCACGTTCTCCTGGCCGCCGGAGCTGAAGCTGCCGGGCTACCGCCCGACCACCCGTCCGCACGGCAAGCAGATCCGGGAGGCGGCCCGGCTGATCGCCACGTCGAGACAGCCGGTGCTCTACGTCGGCGGTGGGGTGATCAAGTCGGCCTCCCACCAGGAACTACGGGTGTTGGCCGAGCTGACCGGCGCGCCGGTGGTGACCACCCTGATGGCCCGGGGCGCCTTCCCGGACAGCCACCCACAGCATGTGGGCATGCCCGGGATGCACGGCACGGTGTCCGCGGTGGCGGCGATGCAGAGGGCCGACCTGCTGGTCGCGCTGGGCGCGCGGTTCGACGACCGGGTCACCGGCCAGCTGTCCAGCTTCGCCCCGGACGCGGCGATCGTGCACGCCGACATCGACCCGGCGGAGATCTCCAAGAACCGCCGCGCCGACGTACCGATCGTGGGCGACTGCAAGGAGGTCATCACCGAGCTGATCGACGCGGTGCGGGCCGAGCAGGCCGAGCTGGGTCGGATCGACCTGGGCCCGTGGTGGCGCCAGCTGGACGGGTGGCGGGAGACGTTCCCGCTGGGCTACGACTGGCCGGCCGACGGCTCGCTGTCCCCGGAGTACGTCATCGAGCGGATCGGGCAGATCGCCGGCCCCGACGCGGTGTACGCGGCCGGCGTCGGCCAGCACCAGATGTGGGCCGCGCAGTTCATCCGGTACGAGAACCCGCGCACCTGGCTGAACTCCGGTGGCCTGGGCACGATGGGCTACGCGGTGCCGGCGGCGATGGGGGCCAAGCTCGGCCTGCCGGACGCGACGGTGTGGTGCATCGACGGTGACGGCTGCTTCCAGATGACCAACCAGGAGCTGGCCACCTGCGCGATCGAGAACATCCCGATCAAGGTGGCGATCATCAACAACGGCAACCTGGGCATGGTCCGGCAGTGGCAGAACC
>JAJCYC010000093.1 GCA_029263115.1 Pseudonocardia sp.
CCGTCGGGTACACGTGGTTGACCAGGCCCAGCCGCTCGGCCTCGGCGGCGCTGAGCAGGTCGCCGGTCATCAGCAGCTCCTTGGCCCGGTTCACCCCGACCAGCAACGGCCAGATCACCGCGCCGCCGTCCCCGGCGACCAGCCCCACCTTGGTGTGCGTGTCGCCGATCTTGGCGGTGTCTGCGGCGAGCACCACGTCGCAGAACAACGCCAACGTCGCTCCCAGGCCGACGGCGTGGCCGTTCACCGCGGCGATCATCGGCTGCGGGACGCTGAGCATGTTGCGGATCAGGCGCTGCGGGCCGCCAGTGAACCAGGTCAGCGGGGCGTGCCGGCCGCCGGCCGGGATCATCGACCCGTCGGCCATCCCCTTGACGTCACCGCCGGCGCAGAACGCCCGCCCGGCCCCGGTGAGGATCACCACGTCGACCTCGTCGTCCTCGGACACCCGGGCGAACAGGTGCTCCAGGTCCTCGTGCAGCGCCCCGTTCACCGCGTTGAGCTGATCGGGTCGGTTCATGGTCGCGGTCAAGATGTGCTTGTCGATCTCGACCTCGATGGTCGAGAACTTGTAGTCCTGGCTCATGTAGCTCCCCTGTCACGTCCTCGGGCCACCGGCCCGCACCGCTACCGATGATAACCACCGTTCACTCGAAATCGGCTAGTCCTCGATCGGTCACGGCTTTCCGATACCCGATTCGGCGATCAGGCCGCCGTCCACCGGGACCGCGGCGCCGGTGATGAACGACGCCTCGTCGGAGGCCAGGAACAGCGCCAGGGCAGCGACCTCCTCGGCCTGGCCGAGCCGTCCGAGCGGGTGCAACCGACCCATCCGGGCCTGGTGCTCGGCCTCCGGCATCAACCAGTTGACCACCGCCGGGGTGGCGATGACACCCGGGCACACGCAGTTGACCCGGATGTTCTCGTGGGCGTGGTCGACGGCCACGCAGCGGGTCAGGTTGACCACGCCGGCCTTGGCCGCGCAGTAGGCGACGCTGTCCCGGTCACCCACCAGACCCTCCACCGAGGCCGTGTTGACGATGGAACCCCCGCCGACCCGACGCATGTGCGGAATGGCGTACTTGCAGCCCAGCCAGGTGGACTTGAGGGTGGTCTCCTGCACCAGGTCCCAGTCCTCCTCGGACAGGTCGGGCGCCTGGCCGACCCTCGTGGTGCCGGCGTTGTTGAACAGCACGTCGAGCCGGCCCCACCGGTCCACCGCGGCCTCGATCATGTCGCGGCAGGCCTCGGCGGACCGCACGTTCGCCACGAAGGCGGCCGCCTCGCCGCCGGCCCCGGTGATCGCCTCGACCACGGCCTGGGACTTGCGGGTACTCCAGTCCACCACGAGAACCCGGGCACCTTCCGCCGCGAACCGCAACGCGCTGGCCCGCCCGATACCCGAGCCCCCACCCGTGATGACAGCAACCTTGCCCTCGAGACGCATGCGTTTCTCCCCGTCCGGAACTACCCGCACAGCGGCAGCCAGACGGGCGCTGGACCGGCCGGACCGAGGCTTCCGCGCGCCGCGCACCCCGACCCTGCCGGTACGGCTGGCCAGCCTAGGTCGGACCGACACGGGTGCCAAGATCGGCGCCCGACTGTACGGTCCCGGAAACGGTGGTTGGGTCAGCGAGGAGGCGGACATGCGGGTCGGTATCAGCCTGGGCCGGGACGAGCGCACACACGCGGCGGATGCCCGCCGCGCCGAGGAACTGGGGTTCGACCAGGTCGCGGTCGGCGAGCACCTGTTCTTCCACGGTCCCACCCCCAACGCGTTCGTCGCGCTGGCCGCCGCGGCGGGCGCCACCGAGCGGGTCCGGCTGCTCAGCTCGCTGACCATCGTGCCGGTCTACCCGGCTGCGTTGCTGGCCAAGCTGGTCGCCAGCCTGGACCTGGTGTCGAACGGCCGCTTCGACATGGGGGTCGGGGTCGGCGGGGAGTACGCGCCGGAGTTCGAGGCGGCCGGGGTGGAGCTGGCCAGCCGGGGCGCGAAGACCGACGAGTCGCTGGGCCTGCTGCGGGAGCTGTTCACCGGCGAGCGGGTCGACTTCACCGGCCGGTTCACCCGGGTCCCGGGCCTCAAACTGCAACAACCGCCCGTGCAACGGCCCGGTCCGCCGGTGTGGGTGGGCGGCCGCAAGCCCGCCGCGATGCGCCGCGCCGGACGCTACGGCGACGTCTGGCTGCCCTACATGTACACCCCGGAGCAGCTCGGCAGCAGCCTGGTGGAGATCAACCAGGAGGCCGCCAGGGTCGGCCGCGGCGAGAACGCGGTAGCCGGGGCACTGTTCGTCTGGGGGGCGATCGACACCGACGCCGAGCGGGCCCGCGAGCAGGTGGTCCGCTTCGTCAGCGACGTCTACCAGCAGGACTTCGCGCCGCTGGCCGACCGCTACCTGTTGCACGGCACCCCGCAAGGGGTGCTGGCCCGCCTGAAGGACTTCTTCGACGCCGGCGCCGACTCGGTGGTGTTCTGTCCGGCCACCGCCGACGACGCCCAGCGGGAGAACATGATCGAACTGCTGGCCGCCGAGGTGTGCCCCGAGGCGGCCGGCTGGCAACGCTGAACCGAGAACGTCACTCAGCCAACCCTTGACGCCGGAACTTCGGGTGTATAACAGTTAACCGCGACTAACTGTGTCGCACGAACCGATCGGCGGCCATGCCCGGCTGGCCTCGTCGAGGTCGGTCCGGGGCGCACCGGGATACAAACAAAGAGGTGAACTCAATGGCTCAGCCCGTGCTGGAAGAGGTCTTCGACTATCCGCCCGTCGAGCCCTCGCGCGACTTCGACTTCGAGACCGTCATCATCGGATCGGGCATCGCCGGGATCGGCGCCGGGATCCGACTGCTCAGCGAGAATCTCGGTGACTTCGTGATCCTGGAGAAGGCCGCGGACGCCGGCGGCACCTGGCGGGACAACACCTACCCGGGGTTGACCGTCGACATCCCGTCGCTGAGCTACTCGTTCTCGTTCGAGCAGAACCCGAACTGGTCGAGTCTCTACGCCCCCGGCCCGGAGATGAAGAAGTACGTCGACCACTGCGTGACCAAGTACGGGGTCCGTCCGCACATGCGCTTCAACGTCGAGGTCACCAACGCCTCGTACGACGAGGAGCGCAACATGTGGGTCACCCGCACCGCGTCGGGGGACACCTACACCTCGCGCTACCTGGTCAACGCGACCGGGTTCCTGACCGTCCCCAAGCTTCCGATCATCGACGGGATCGAGAAGTTCGAGGGCAAGGTCATGCACACGGGTCGCTGGGACCACTCCTACGACCTGACCGACAAGCGGGTCGGCTTCATCGGCACCGGTGCCACCGGAATCCAGGCGGTGCCCGAGATCGTCGACCAGGTCAAGCAGCTGGACGTCTACCAGCGCACCCCGATCTGGTTGCTGCCGAAGAAGGAGATGCCGTTCAAGCCCGGGCTGCAGCGGGCGTTCCGGCTGATCCCGGGTCTCCAGCGGCTCGCGAGGCTCGCCACGATCTTCTTCACCGACGTGGTCATGATCAACACGCTGGTCTTCAACAAGTACTTCTCGCCGATCGGCAAGAAGCTGGAGAAGATCTGCATCGACCACATCCGCGACCAGGTCGACGACCCGGCCATGCAAGAGGCGTTCATCCCCACCTACGACTTCGGGTGCAAGCGCCCGAGCTTCACCAGCAAGTTCTACCCCTGCTTCAACCGGGAGAACGTGTCGCTGGTGACCAACCCGATCGACCGCATCACCGAGGACGCGATCATCACCCAGGACGGCACCGTCCGGGAGATCGACACGTTGATCTGCGCGACCGGGTTCGAGGTGTTCCAGAAGGGCAGCGTGCCCACCTACCCGGTGATCGGCAAGAACGGCCTGGACATCAGCGACTACTGGGAAGAGAACCGCTACCAGGCGTTCAAGGGCGTCTCGGTGCCGAACTTCCCGAACTTCTTCATGATGTTCGGCCCGTACAGCGTGTGTACCGCGTCCTGGTTCGGGATGGTCGACATCCAGTCCAAGCACCTGGTGCGGTGCCTCAAGGAGGCGCAGGCACAGGACGCCAACTACATCGAGGTCAAGAAGAAGGCCCACGACAAGGACTTCCGCCGGGTACAGAAGAACACCCGGCTCACCATCTTCACCGTGGGCAACTGCGCCACGTCGAACAGCTACTACTTCGACCGCCACGGTGACAGTCCGACCATCCGACCCAGCATGGGCTTCGTGCACTGGCTGTCCAGCCGGTTGTTCAAGATCCGCAAGGCCTACCAGATCGAGTCGCGGTAGCGGCCGGTTCAGGCACCGGGCGGTGACACTTCGGCCCGGAACTCCTCAGCGGAGTTCCGGGCCGACCGGCGCCGACGGCTCAGCGCCCGCCGAGGGTCTCCACGGTCAGCTCACCGTCGGCGTACTGCTTGCGCAGCACCTTCTTGTCGTACTTTCCGGTGCCGGTCAGCGGTACCGCCTCGATGAAGCTCCAGCGCTCCGGCACCCACCACTTCGCCACCTTGGTGCCCAGGAACTCCCGCAACTCGGCCGGGCTCACCGACCCGCCGGGGCGCAGCACCACCGCCGCCAGCGGCCGTTCCTGCCACTTGTCGTCCGGAACCGCGATCACCGCGGCCTGGATGACCTCCGGGTGGCCGGCCAACTCGTTCTCCAGCTCCACCGAGGAGATCCACTCCCCGCCGGACTTGATGACGTCCTTGGCCCGGTCGGTGAGAGTGATGAAGCTGCGGGGGTCGATCGCGCCGACGTCCCCGGTGCGCAACCAGCCGTCGCTGAACTTCTCCGGGTCCTCTTCGGCGAAGTAGCTGGTCGTGACCCACGGGCCACGTACCTCCAGCTCGCCGACCGCCTTCCCGTCGTGCGGCAGGACAGTGCCGTCCTCGCCCACGATGCGCGCCTCGACCCCGGCCACCACCCGACCCTGCAGGCCCCTGATGTGCAGGGCCTCCTCGGCGTTGGCCTCAGCGGGCGGCAGCGCCACGGCGGCCAGCGGCGAGGTCTCGGTCATCCCCCAGGCCTGCACGATCCGCACGCCGTACTCGTCGAAGGCCTGCATCAGCGACCTGGGCACCGCCGAGCCACCGCAGGCGATGAACTTCAGCGAGCTGATGTCCCGGCCGGGGTTCTCCCGCAGGTGGTGCAGGATGTCGGTCCAGATGGTGGGCACCGCGCCGGACATGGTCGGGCGCTCCGACTCGATGAGGTCGACCAACGGCGCGGCCTGCAGGAACTTCCCGGGCAGCAGCAGCTGCGCGCCGGCCATCATGGCGGCGTAGGGCAGGCCCCAGGCGTTCGCGTGGAACATCGGCACGATGGCCAGGATCTTGTCGTCGTATCCGACACCCAACGCGTTGTTGGTGCAGGCCGCCTGCGAGTGCAGCCAGGACGAGCGGTGACTGTAGACGACACCCTTGGGGTTGCCGGTAGTACCGCTGGTGTAGCACATGGCGGCCGCGTCGTTCTCGTCCACCGCCGGCCAGTCGAACTCGACGGGCTGGCCGGCCAGCACCTCGTCGTAACGCAGGACCTGCTTGCCGGCGCCCTCCAGCGGTGACAGGTCCCCCGAGCCGGTGACCAGCACGGTGTGCACGGTGTGCATGTCCGCCAGGGCCGGCGCGATCAGTGGAGCCACCGAGTCGTCGACCACCAACACCCGGTCCTCGGCGTGGTTGGCGATGTACGAGAGCTGATGGGCGGGCAGCCGCAGGTTCAGGGTGTGCAGCACCGCGCCCATCGACGGCACCGCCGCGTAGGCGTCGAGGTGCTCCTGGTTGCTCCACTGGAAGGTGGCCACCCGCTCGTCGCCGGTGATCCCGAGCTCACGCAGCGCGTTCGCCAGCCGGCCGGCACGCTCCCCCAGCTCGGCGTAGCTGACCCGGCGCACCTCTCCGGGGGCGACGAGGGTGGTCGTCTGCCGGTCGCTGTGTACCGCCACCGCGTGGCGGACCACCGACCCCACCGTCAGCGGATAGCTGGGCATCGTGCTGCGCATTCATCACTCCGTTCCATCACGAACCGCGTTCAGCGGCGCCCGGCCATGATCTGCCGGTCGGGGTTGGGGGTCCGGCGACGCCCAACCCGTTCAGCGTAACGAAGCCGGCGGATGAATAGGAGCACAGAACATCATCGGCGGACAGCTGCCCCGCCGGTCGTCGACCGGCCGATCTGCCCGGCCGGCCGACGTGCGGTTCAAGACACCCGGTCGTCGCGCATGGGCTCCTCCTCCAGCACCAGCGTGGTCTCGGGCACCGCACCCAGCAGGCTCTCCCGGGTCTCCTTGATCTTCGAGTAGGGCTCGCAGATCCGCTCCATCGGGAACCGGAACAGCTCCACGAGCGGATGGACCAGGTAGAACGGGCGCCATGCGGCGGCCCTCGGCCGGTGGACGATCGACCTGGACACCCCGAGCGCGGCGTCGTACGCGGTCAGCCCGGGCACTCCCCGCAGCATCCGGTCCGGCGCGCTCATTCTGGTGTAGACGTGGCCGAGGTAGTACTGGGTGCAGTCCACGCCGTCACTGCGGACCTCGGTGGCCACCGAACGCAGCCACCACTCGAACGCCTTCTTCGTGGACAGGTAGAAGCCCCAGCGCGGGAACGGCCACATCAGCGACCCCGCGGTGGAGATGTTGATGATGTGCCCGGAGCCTCGCTCGCGCATGTACGGCAGCAGCGCCAAGGTGAGGCGGATCGGTCCGAGGTAGTTCACCCCGGCGATGGCGTTGAGGTCCTTGGGCCGACGGTAGGACAAGTGGATCCCGCGGTTCATCGACTTGCCGGCGTTGTGCACCAGCACGTCCACGTGGCCGTGCTCGCGGAGCACGTCGCGGGCGAACTCGCGGACTCCCGCCTCGTCGGCGATGTCGACCACATGGCTGTGCACCCGGCCGCCCCTGGACCGGATGGACTCGGCGACCTCGGCGAGCTTGTCGGCACTGCGCGCGCAGATCACCACGATGGCGCCCGCATCACCGCACTGCTTGGCGATCGCCTCGCCGAGGCCGTAGGACGCCCCGGTCACGACGACGACCTTGCCGCGCACGGCATCGTCGAGCTTCCTGAGGTCCTTGAGTCGGCGGGGCGAACTCAGCCGACCCAGGAGCTGCCAGAACTTCTGCTGACGGATCTGCGGCGGCGGCGCGGTATCGCGGCGGTGCAGCGGTACGGTCATCTCATCACCTTCCGATGTTGATGATCACGGTGAAGACCCGGGCCACCTGAACCCGAGTCTGCTGCCGCCGGCTCAGGTGGAAACCCGGCCGGTCGGCGTGGACACGTACAGGTCTTCGATCTCGGCTCGGTAACGCTCGAGAACCACTGGCCTTTTGAGCTTCATGGTCGGCGTCAGCTCGCCACTCTCGCTGTCCCACAGCTTGTCGAGCAGGGTCCAGTTCTTGATCTGTTCGACACGCGCCAGCAGGGCGTTGCCCTCCTCGACCGCGCGCGACACCTCGTCGCGCACCCGCTGGTCGGCGACGGCCTCGGCGACCGAGGTCACGTCGATGCCGCGCGCCGTGCACCAGTCCCGCCAGCCCATCGGATCCACTGTGATGAGCGCGACCAGGTACGGCTTGGCGTCCCCGTAGACGTAGACCGTCCCCAGCAGGTCCGACCTGCCGCTGATGGCGAGTTCGATGTTGCCCGGCGACAGGTTCTTGCCGCCGGCGGTGATGATCAGTTCCTTCTTGCGGCCGGTGACCCGCAGGTAGCCTTCTACGTCGATCGAGCCGAGGTCGCCGGTGTGCAGCCAGCCGTCCTCGTCGATCGCCTCGGCGGTTGCTTCCGGGCGGTTCAGGTAACCGGGGGTGTTGTTCGGCCCGCGGGCCAGGATCTCGCCGTCCTCGGCGATCCGTAGCTCGACCCCGTCGAGGGCCTTGCCGACGCTGCCGAGCCGGGGCGCGTCCAGCGGGGTGATGCTCAGGGCGGCGCTGGTTTCGGTCATCCCGTAGGCCTCGATGATCGGTATCCCGAGCCCGGAGAAGAACGCCAACACCTCGGGCGCGATGGGTGCCGCGCCGGTGAGCGCGAGCTCGACGCGGTCCAGCCCGAGCGCCGAGCGGATCCGTCGGTACACCAACCGCTCCAGCACCGGATGGGCCAGGCGGGTCGACAGGCCCGGTGTGCGCTGCTCGAGCCTGGCCATGCCGACCGATCGGGCGACGGAGATGGCCGAGGACATCAGGGCCCGCCGTACCGGGCTCTGCTCGCCGGCGGCCCGCTCCCGCAGCGCACCGTGGATCTTCTCCCAGATCCGGGGCACTCCGAGAAACACGTGCGGCCGGGTCGCGCCGAGCACCGTGGTCAGCTGGGTGGCGTCCCGGACGTAGGTCACCGTGAGCGTCCGGCACAGGGCGAGGTAGTAGGACAGCATCCGCTCGGCGATGTGCGCGAGCGGTAGGTACGACAGCGCCGCCCAGCCGACCGTGGAGGTGTGCCCGCGGGCTATCTCGAGCTGACCGGACAGCCGCTCCAGCACCCAGAGCACCCCCGCGTGGGTGATGATCGTGCCCTTGGGGTGGCCGGTGGTCCCGGAGGTGTAGACGATCGTCAGGGTGTCCTCGGGGCGTACCCGGGACGCGGTGGCCTCGACCTCACCGGCGCGGCTGCCCAGTTGGCTCTCGGCGGCGTCGACCAGTTCCTCGAACCGGTGCACCCCCGCGGGCAGGTCCGCCGACCGGTCGAGGTCGACGACCACCACATGCCTGAGCCCGGGTAGCTGGTCACGGACGGACTGCCAGCGCGACAGCTGGGCGGCGTCGATCACGACGACCGTGGCCGCCGAGTCACCGGCGACGTAGGTGAGCTGGTCGGCGGCCAGCGTGCTGTAGTAGGTCGTGGGCGTCGCACCGGCCATCAAGGCCCCGATGTCGGACACGACGTGCTCTATCCGGTTGCCCATGTGCAACCCGACCGAATCGCCCGGCGCCACCCCGAGGTCGATCAGCGCCAGTGCGACGGCCCGGGCCCGATCGCGGTAGCGCAGCCAGGTATAGTGGACGTCTCCGTCGATGGCGGCTACGAGATCCGGGTACTCGCTGGCATTGCGCTCGATGTGCTCGAGCAGCGTGCCTTCGTAGAGCGCGTTACCCACGGCGCCTCCTTCGGCTGACCCGACCTCTTGTGAGTGCTCCGTCCTCGCCGTGCCTCAGCCCACCCGTGCCTCAGCCCACCCCTGCCTCAGCCCACACGTGCGGAGCTGCCGTGTGGCACCGGGCCTGTCCCCCCGGGCGTCGTTCAAGCACCGAGCCGCGGCGGGCAACCGCTGGACCACAACGGTCCCGAACCCAGGCTGCCCGCCGACCGCTCAGTCGCGTTGCGCCCCGACCAGCACGTACACCACGGTCGCCACCTCGTCGCTCTTGTTGTGCCAGGCGTGGCGGGTACCGCGCTGCACGACCACGGTGCCCGGCGTGATCCGCTCCTCGGCGCCGTCGTCGAGCTCCAGCCACACCTCGCCGCGCACGCAGATCCCGTAATCGATGGTGTCGGTGGTGTGCATGCCCGGGTTGTCGGGCTCGAACACCTGGGCCAGGCCCGGCGCCACCCGCTCCATCTCCACCGCTGCCGCCTCCGCCTCCTCCGCGCTCGGCTCGGCATGCCCGCCGGCCGACTCCGGCGCGAAGTGCACCGCGATGAGTCGGGTGCCGTGCCCCGAGCTGTCCGGGAAGAACGGGACGTACTGCGGGTTCTCGGCCGGGTCGGAGCCGACCCGCGCCCCTTCGTCACCGGTTCCCCACAGGTTGACGAACCCCATGCCGGGAACCTCCTGGGCCTGCACCGGGCCCACCGAGGTGAAGAACGAGGTGTCCTTCGCGTCGCGGCCGGTGACCACCCGCCGGATCTCCATCGCCATCAGTTATTCCTCTCCTACCTGGTCAGCTGATCTCGAAGCCCGAGTAGCCACCGGACTGAACCTCGGCCCACTTCTCCAGATACTGCGGCAGCCCGCCCGGATAGTTCAGCAGCTGGCGCACCTTGCCGGGCACGTTCGCCCCCATGTACCACGAGTTGGCCCGGACAAACAGCGTCGTCTCGGCGATCTCGTCGACGTGCTCGCGCCAGCTCTGGTCCGCCTCCTCGGTCGCCTCGAACCGGGTGCTCCCGTTGGCGTTCAGGAACTCGACCATCTTGAAGATCTCTTCGCCCTGCAGCTCGGCCGCGCTCGGTCCGTTGGCGAAGCCGGATGGGCTCTGCGGACCATAGATGAACAGCATGTTCGGGAAGCCGTGGACCGCCGAGCCGAGGTGCGAGCTGATCCCCCGCTGCCACTTCTGCGCCAGGGTCTCGCCTTCGGTGCCCCTGATGTCGATCGCGGTGAGCCCACCGCTCACCGCGTCGAAGCCGGTGGCCAGGATCAGCAGGTCCAGCTCGTACTCCTCGCCGTCGGCGGTCAGCACGCCCTTCTCGGTGATCCGCTGGATGGGATGTTCCTTGACGTCCACCAGCCGCACATTGTCCTGGTTGTACAGGTCGTAGTAGTTCTGCTCCAGCGACGGGCGCTTCACCCCGAACGGGTGCGGCGGCTCGGTGGGCGCGAGCTTCTCCGCAAGCTCCGGGTCCTTGATCCGCTGCCGCACCTTGTCCCGCCAGAACTCGTAGACCAGTGTGTTGGCCTCGTCGTCCTGCAACACGTCGAAGAAGGTGCCCAGCCACAGCCGGAACCCACCCTGGGCCCACAGGCTCTCGTAGAGCTCGAGCAGCTGTTCGCGCGAGCGCTCGGTGGACAGCGGGCCGGTGAAGTCGTACTCGAAGCCGCCGAAGGTCACGGCGCGGGCGGCGTACTGCTCGTTCATGTCGACCCGCAGGGCCGCCTTGGCCTCGTCGTCGAGCTTTCGCTGGCGCATCGGCAGCGCAAGGTTCGGGGTGCGCTGGAAGACCGTCAAGTGCGAGGCGACGGGGGCGCTCTCCTGGATCACCTGCACGCCGGTGGCGCCGGTGCCGATCACTCCGATGCGCTTGTCGGCCAGGTCGAGGCCGTCCTGTGGCCACAGCGCGGTGTGGTGCCACTCACCGCCGAAGGTGTCCAGGCCGGGGATGTCCGGCAGGATCGGCTTGGCGCCGATGCCGGTGCACAGCAGAATGAACCGGGCCCGGGCAGTCGGACCCCCGTCGGTGCGGACGACCCACCGGCGGCTCTCCTCGTCGAAGTCGGCCTGGGTGACCCGGGTGTCGAACCGGATGTCGCGGCTGAGGTCGAGCGTCTCGTCGACGTGGTCGAAGTAGGCTCGCACCTCGGTGTACGCGGGGTAGAGCTCCTCGTAGTCCCAGCCCTTCCACAGCTTCTCGCTGGAGAACTGGTAGAGCGGGCCGTGGGTGTCCACCCGGGCACCGGGGTAGCAGTTCCAATACCAGATGCCGCCCAGGCCGGACGCCGCTTCATAGATCTTGACCGAGAGGCCGAGCGTGCGGAGTCTGTCGAGCTGGTAGAGCCCGGCGAACCCGGCCCCCACGACCAGCACGTCGAGCTCCTCGACCTCGCCGTCGCCCGGCCTGTTGCCCACCGGTTTCGTCTGCGTCGACGTCATACCGTCCTCCCCCTTGTGCCGGGTTCCTTAGCTTGTCAGCTGACAAGCAAGGACCCTAGCATGGGACCCCCGACATGGAAGGGGTTGAAATCTGTCATGCGATTGCAGGTCTACACCTACCTCGATCCGTTCCTGAACGGTCAGTCGAGAGACGCGGTGACCCGTACGGTCCAGGCCACCGAGATCCTGGACAACTGCCTCATGGGCTACCAGAGCTTCGCCGCCGACGGGCTGATCCTCGCTGCCCACTCCCTCACCTTGAACGACAAGCTCAACGCGCTGGTCGCGCACCGACCCGGGGTGATCCAGCCGACCGTGGCCGCCCGGATGGCCGCGACGGTCAGCGCCACCTCCGGCGGTCGGCTGGACCTGCACATCGTCAACGGCGGCGCCCCCGGCGACCAGTACCGCGAGGGCGACTACCTGCCGCACGACGACCGCTACCGGCGGGCCCACGAGTACGTGGAGATCCTCCGCGCGGTGTGGGCAGCCACCGAACCGGTGAGCCACGAGGGCGAGTTCTACCGGTTCGAGGATCTGCGCCCCGGGCAGAAGCCGGCCGGCGACATACGCATCCACATGGGCGGCGCAAGCCCGGCCGCGTTGGAGTTCGGTGGCGCCCACGCCGACGTGTACCTGATGTGGGGTGAGCCACTGGCCGGGGTCCGGGAGCGGGCGGCCGCGATCGAGGCGGCCGCGACCGCGGCCGGGCGGGCCCGCCCGAGGCTCAGCCTGAGCCTGCGGCTCTACCTGGGTGACACCGACGAGCAGGCCTGGGAACTGGCCCGGTCCGAACCG
>JAJCYC010000094.1 GCA_029263115.1 Pseudonocardia sp.
TCCGTAACGTATGCGAGGGCCTCGTTCACCTATGTGAAACAGATCTTGATTCTCCCGGAAACATGCGACTCCGATGATTCCCGGACCTGCCGCTGGCGATTGGCGGCCGACACGGGAGGGAGCCGCAGTGGACGCACTCAACGCTGGCGATACCGCATGGATGCTAGCCAGTACCGCGTTAGTGCTGCTCATGACACCAGGCCTGGCCCTGTTCTACGGGGGCATGGTCCGCAGCAAGAGCGTACTGAACATGATGATGATGAGCCTGAGCGCGATCGCTGTGGTCGGCGTGCTGTGGGCTCTGTACGGGTACTCGATGGCGTTCGGTAATGACATCGGACTCGGACTGCTGGGCAGTCCCACCGAAGCGTGGGGCCTGAAGGGTCTTTTCGTCGGCACCTATACGGGCGACGAAGTTTCCTACCCGCTCTCAGGTTCGATCCCGGCACTGGTGTTCGTCGGGTTTCAGGCGACCTTCGCCATCATCACGGTCGCCCTCATCTCGGGCGCGGTCGCCGACCGGATGCGATTCGGCGCATGGCTCCTGTTCGCGGGCCTGTGGGCGACGATCGTCTACTTCCCGGTCGCGCACTGGGTCTTCGCTTTCTCCAGCGACGCCACCGGCGTGGTCGGCGGCTGGATCGCCAACGATCTGGCGGCGATCGACTTCGCGGGTGGTACTGCGGTGCACATCAACGCCGGTGCGGCCGCGCTCGCGCTGGTGCTGGTCATCGGCAAGCGTCGCGGTTGGCCCCGTGAGCCCATGCGGCCGCACAACCTGACCCTGGTCATGCTCGGCGCCGGACTGCTTTGGTTCGGCTGGTTCGGCTTCAACGCCGGCTCTGCGCTGGGCGCCAACGGCACTGCGGCCTTCACCATGGTCAACACCATCTTCGCCACCTGTGCCGGGATGCTTGGATGGCTGATCGTGGAGCGTGTCCGGGACGGACGGCCGACCTCGCTCGGCGCCGCGTCGGGCATCGTCGCGGGGCTCGTCGCCATCACGCCGGCCTGTTCGTCGGTCTCCCCGCTAGGCGGCATGGCGATCGGGCTCATCGCCGGTGCGGTGTGCGCGCTGGCGGTGGGTCTCAAGTACCGCTTCGGGTACGACGACTCGCTCGACGTGGTCGGCGTTCACCTGGTCGGCGGCCTGGTGGGCACCCTGCTGATCGGGCTCTTCGCCGACCCGGGCTCTCCAGCGGCGGTGTCGGGTCTGTTCTACGGTGGCGGGGTCGACCAGCTCTGGCGGCAGGCCGTCGGGGCGTTCGCGGTGCTTGCGTACTCCTTCCTCGGCGCCCTGGTCATCGCGCTGTTGCTCAAGTTCACCGTCGGTCTGCGCATCTCTGACGAGGACGAGGTGACGGGCGTCGACGAGTCCGAGCACGCGGAGTCGGGGTACGACTTCTCCACGCTCGGCGGGCGCGCCGGTAGCGGCGTGGGGCACCAGCCGGTGGGCGGACTCGACAAGGTGGGCGCTGCGGCCAAGACGACCAAGGAGAGTTGAGATGAAGCTGGTCACGGCAATCGTCAAGCCGTTCGTCCTGGAGGACATCAAGGGTGCCCTGGAGCAGGTCGGGGTGCTGGGCATGACGGTCAGCGAGGTGCAGGGCTACGGGCGGCAGAAGGGCCACACCGAGGTCTACCGCGGTGCGGAGTACTCGGTCGACTTCGTGCCCAAGGTGCGGGTCGAGGTGGTGGCCGACGACACCCTCGCGGAGAAGGTGGTCGAGGCCATCATCGAGGCGGCACGAACCGGGAAGATCGGTGACGGCAAGGTCTGGGTGAGCCCGGTCGAGGCCGTCGTCCGGGTCCGTACCGGAGAGCGCGGCTCGGACGCGGTGTGAGCGGTATCCGCATCGCTGTGTAGCTGAGTACCGGCGAGGGGGTGGCCGGCACGCCCGTACGGGTGAGGCCGGTCATCTCCTCGCCGTCTCCGAGCGGCAAGAGGTGTGATCATGCGTCTCTCCGATGGCGGGAGGCCATGAAGTGATCAATGCTGGAAGCACCACCTGGGTGCTGGTGAGTGCCGCTCTGGTCATGCTGATGACGCCGGGGTTGGCCCTGTTCTACGGCGGTCTGGTGCGCTCCCGGAGCGTGCTGAACGTCATGATGATGAGCGTGATGTGCCTCGGCGTGGTCGGGGTGCTGTGGGTGCTGTACGGCTACTCGCTGGCCTTCGGCAACGATCTCGGCGGCGGGTTGCTGGGAGGGTTCGAGCACGTGGGGCTGCGCGACTCGGCGGCGCTGGTGGGGCCGGAGTCCGACCGCATCCCGCTGATGGCGTTCGCGATGTTCCAGTTGATGTTTGCGGTGATCACCGCCGCGCTGATCTCCGGTGCGATCCCCGAGCGGGCGAAGTTCTGGAGCTGGACGGTCTTCATCGCGCTCTGGGCGACGTTCGTGTACTTCCCCATGGCGCACTGGACGTTCGCCTTCGACGGGTACGCGGCGGAGACCGGTGGGTGGATCGCCAACCGGCTCAAGGCCCTCGACTTCGCCGGCGGCACCGCCGTGGAGATCAACTCCGGGGCGTCCGCCCTGGCCCTGGCCCTGGTGCTGGGCAAACGGCTCGGCTGGCCGAGGGAGCCGATGCGACCGCACAACGTGCCGAACGTGTTGCTCGGCGCCGGGCTGCTCTGGTTCGGGTGGTTCGGCTTCAACGCCGGCTCCGCGCTGGCCGCCGGGGCGCTGGCGGCCAACACGTTCGCCACCACGATGGCCGCTTCCGCGGCCGCGGTCGTCACCTGGTTGATCTATGAGCAGGTGGCCGACGGCCGGCCGACGAGTGTGGGCGCCGCGTCCGGCGCGATCGCCGGCCTGGTGGCCATCACCCCGGCCTGCGGCTACGTGGACACCCTCGGGGCGCTGCTGATCGGCGCGCTGGCCGGCGTGGTGTGTGCGCTGGCGATCAAGATCAAGTACAGGCTGGGCTACGACGACTCCCTCGACGTGGTCGCGCTGCACGGCGTGGGAGGGTTGCTCGGGATGTTGATGCTCGGGTTCGTGGCCACCTCGTCGGTCAACTCCGCCGGGGCCGACGGCCTGTTCTACGGCGGCGGGTTCAGCCAGCTCGGCAAGCAGGCGATCGCCTCGGGTGCCGCGCTCGGTTACGCGTTCGTGGTGACCGCGGTGCTGGCCTGGCTGGTGAGCAAGACCATCGGATTCCGGGTCGACCGAGAGGTCGAGCTGTCCGGCGTGGACGAGTCGGAGCACGCGGAGAGCGGCTACGACCTGTCCACCCTGGGTTCGACGGGCCGTGGCGGGAGCGCCGCGGGAGCATCGGGTTCGTTCGGGCAGAGCCGCGCGACGAGACAGGAGGACTGAGCTGATGAAGCTGGTAACCGCGATCATCAAGCCGTTTGTGCTGGAGGACGTCAAGAGCGCCCTCGAGCAACTCGGTGTGCTGGGCCTGACGGTCAGCGAGGTCTCCGGCTACGGCCGGCAGAAGGGACACACCGAGATCTACCGGGGCGCGGAGTACTCGGTCGACTTCGTGCCCAAGGTCCGGATCGAGGTGGCGGTCGACGACCCCGCGGTCGACCGGGTGGTGGACACGATCGTGGAGACCGCGCGGACCGGCAAGATCGGTGACGGCAAGGTGTGGGTGACCGCTCTGGAGAACGTGGTCAGGGTGCGCACCGGCGAGCGCGGCAGTGACGCGCTCTAACCGATGAGCACTGACAGATGAGTACCGCGGCGGGTATCGCCGACGACCTGGTCCGGGCTCGGGGGGTCCTGCTCACCCCCGGGCCCGGCCAGCGTCGGCTCGGCGCGGAGGCCCTGCGCGGCGCTCTGGTCGATCTGCACGACTTCTGGCTGGCCAGCCGGGCGGCGGCGATCGGGCTGCGCGACGGGGCGACCCTGCTGGCGGTCGGCGCGCTCGGCCGCCGCGAACTGTGCCCCTACTCCGATCTCGATCTGGTCATCGTGCACGAGCGCCGCCCGGACGCCGACCGGCTGGCCGAGGCGCTGTGGTACCCGCTGTGGGACGCCGGCATCGGGCTGGACCACTCGGTGCGCACCCCCGGCCAGGTCGTCCAGGTGGCCGCCACCGACCTGCGGGCAGCCCTCGGGCTGCTCGAGGCTCGCCATCTCGCCGGTGACCCGGCGCTGTTCGAGAAGGTCAACGACGCGGTCCGGCAGTCCTGGCGGGCCGGCATGCGTGGACGGTTCGACGAGCTGGTCGAGGTCAGCCGGACGCGGTGGGAGAAGAACGGCGACGTGGCCCACCGGGTGGAGCCCGACCTCAAGAACGGACGAGGCGGCCTGCGCGACGTCTACCTGCTCGACGCGCTGGCCGCCGCGCAACTGCTCGACCGTCCTGGGCCCGAGGTGGCCGAGGCCCGCGCGCTGCTGCTGGACGTCCGCACCGAGTTGCACCGCCTGGCGGGTCGCTCGCGCGACGTCCTGCGCGCCCAGGACGCCGACGAGATCGCCGCCGGACTCGACCTGGGCGACCGGTTCGAGCTGGCCCGCGCGATGTCGGGGGCGGCGCGCACGGTGGCCTACGCGGTCGAGGTGGGGCTGCGCGCCGCGCGGTCCGCGCTTCCCCGGCGGGGACTGGCCGCGCTGCGGCGGGCACCGGTGCGCCGACCGCTGGACGAGGGAGTGGTGGAGCACGCCGGCGAGGTGGCCCTGGCCCGGGACGCGGCCGCGGCGAAGGACCCGGCGCTGGTCCTGCGGGTGGCGGCCACCGCCGGGCGCACCGGGCTGCCGATCGCCGCCGGAACCCTGAGCCGGCTCGCCGACACCGCGCCCGAGCTACGCACCCCGTGGCCGAAGGCCGCGCTGGCCGAGCTGTTGTCGTTGCTGGGCTGCGGTCGGCCGCTGGTCGAGGTCGTCGAGGCCCTGGATCGGGGAGGGTTGTGGGGGCGGATCTTCCCGGAGTGGGGCGCGGTGCGCGACCTGCCACCGAGGGACCGGGCGCACGTCTGGACGGTGGACCGGCATCTGGTGGAGGTCACCGCGCAGGCCGCCCGGCTGACCACCCGGGTGTCGCGTCCGGACCTGCTGTTGCTGGGCGCGATGCTGCACGACATCGGAAAGGGGCGCGAGGAGGACCACTCGGTCGTCGGTGAGGGGCTGGCCCAGCAGGTGGGCACCCGGCTCGGTCTGCCGGCCGCGGACGTCGCCACGTTGGCCGCGATGGTGCGTCACCACCTGCTGCTGCCGCACACCGCGACCCGGCGCGACCTGGAGGACGTCGCCACGGTGGACCGGATCGTCGAGACGCTGGACGGCGACCCGGTCCTGCTGGAACTGCTGCATGCGTTGGCCGAGGCCGACTCGCTGGGCACCGGACCGGGCGTCTGGGGACACTGGAAGCGGAGCCTGATCGGGGACCTGGTCGCCCGTTGCCGGGCGGTGATGGTCGGCGAGCCGGTGCCTGCGCCGGCGCCGCTGGACGAGCTGCGCCGCGAACTGGCCGAGCAGGTCGCCGCGAGCGATCGACCGCACGTCACCGTCGTGCCCGACCAGGGCGCGGACGGCGGGCAGGTGGCGACGTTGCTGGTTGCGCTGCCCGACCGGCCGGGCGCGCTGTCCCTGGCCTCCGGGGTACTCGCCCTGCACTCGCTGGAGGTGCACGCGGCCGAGCTGTCCGCACACCACGGCGTCGCGGTGGACACCTTCACCGTCTCGCCGCGGTTCGGGCGGCTGCCCGATCCGGCGGTGCTGCGCGCCGAGCTGGTCCGGGCCGTGGACGGCACGCTGGTGCTGTCCGAGGCACTGGCCAGCAAGGAGCGCGACTACGCCACCCCGGCCGGCGGCGAGGATGTCGTCCGGCCCCGGGTGCTCTGGTTCGACGACGAGGCGACCGGCGCGGTGGTGCTCGAGCTGAGGGGCACCGACCGGATCGGGTTGCTGTACCGGGTGGCCGCCGCGGTGGAGAGTTGCGGGGTGGACGTGCGCTGGGCCCGGGTGGAGACCCTGGGCTCGTCGGTGGTCGACTCGTTCTGCGTGGCCGAGCCGTCCGGTGCCGGACCGCTCTCCCGGGCGCAGCGCCGGCGCCTGGAACAGGCCGTGTTGGCCGCCGCCGGCCACTGAGTCGCCACGCGGGCCCGGGAACAAAACCGGCGCGGTGCCCGTTGGGCGGGGCATGTCGGTGTCCGCGCTGCCGCGGCTGCAACCCGGAGATCGGGCGTTCGTCCTGGTCGCCGGCATTCCGGGCGCCGGGAAGAGCAGTCTGCTGCGGGAGTTGCCGGTCGGTGCGGAACAGACCGTGCTCGACTCCGAGCCGTTGCGCGCCCGGTTGCGCGTCCGGGTGCCGGCCGGCCTGGCCTACCGGCACTACCGACCGCTGGTCCACCTGTGGCACCGCGCCCGGATCGTGACCGCGGCGCTGGGCGGGCGCGACATGGTCGTGGTGCACCTGCCCGCCACCTGGGCCTACACCCGGTGGTGGCTGTGGATGCTGGCGGTGCTCGCCGGGCGGCGGCGCTACCTGGTGTGGGTCGACGCGGACGCCGAGACGGCCCGCCGGGGTCAGCGTGCCCGCGGCCGGGTCGTGGACGCCGCCGGTTTCGCCCGGCACGTCCGCCGGGGCGGGGCGTTCGCCGGGCGGCTGCGCGCGGGTCGTCCCCCGGCGGGTTGGCTGGTCACCGTGCGGGACCGCGCCATCCTCTAGGCTCGGGGGACGCGGCGGCACCCGAGAACCGGCAGCCGTGATCCGCACGAGACCTGGAGCGACGAGTCACCGTGTTCGACACCCTCTCCGAGCGCCTCACCGACGCCCTGCGCGACCTCCGGGGCAAGGGGCGGCTGTCCGAGGCCGACATCGACACCACCTGCCGCGAGATCCGCATCGCGCTGCTCGAGGCCGACGTCGCGCTCCCGGTCGTGCGCACCTTCGTGGCCAAGATCAAGGAGCGGGCCAAGGGCGCCGAGGTGGCCGGCGCGTTGAATCCGGCCCAGCAGGTTGTCAAGATCGTCAACGAGGAGCTCGTCGCGGTCCTCGGCGGTGAGACCCGCCGGCTCAACCTGGCCAAACAGGGTCCCAGCGTGATCATGCTCGCCGGCCTGCAGGGTTCCGGGAAGACGACGCTCGCCGGCAAACTGGCCCGCTGGCTGACCTCCCAGGGCCACACGCCGCTGCTGGTGGCCTGTGACCTGCAGCGGCCGAACGCGGTCAACCAGCTGCAGATCGTCGGCGAACGGGCCGGCGCGACCACCTTCGCCCCGGAGCCCGGCAACGGGGTGGGTGACCCGGTGGATGTGGCGAGCCGTGGCATCGAGTTCGCCCGGGACAAGCAGCACGACATCGTGATCGTCGACACCGCCGGCCGGCTCGGCGTGGATGCCGAGCTGATGGCGCAGGCCACGGCCATCCGGGAGGCGACCAGCCCCGACGAGGTGCTGTTCGTGGTCGACGCGATGATCGGGCAGGACGCGGTGGCCACCGCCGAGGCCTTCCGCGACGGTGTCGGCTTCACCGGAGTGGTGCTCACCAAGCTCGACGGCGATGCCCGGGGCGGTGCGGCGCTGTCGGTGCGCGAGGTCACCGGCCAGCCGATCCTGTTCGCCTCCACCGGGGAGAAGCTGGAGGACTTCGACGTCTTCCACCCTGCCCGGATGGCCAGCCGGATCCTCGGCATGGGCGACGTGCTTTCGCTGATCGAGCAGGCCGAGCAGGTCTTCGACGCCGACCAGGCGCAGGCCAACGCCGGCAAGATCGCCTCCGGGGAGCTGAGCCTGGAGGACTTCCTCGACCAGATGCTCGCGATCCGCAAGATGGGCCCGATCGGCAACCTGCTGGGCATGCTGCCAGGCGCCAACACCGGTCAGATGAAGGAGGCCCTGTCCCAGGTAGACGACCGCCAGTTGGACCGGGTGCAGGCCATCATCCGCGGCATGACCCCCGCCGAGCGGGCCGATCCGAAGATCATCAACGGGTCTCGCAGGCTGCGCATCGCCAAGGGCTCCGGCGTGGCGGTCAGCGAGGTGAACGACCTGGTCACCCGCTTTTTCGAGGCCCGCAAGATGATGAAGCAGATGGCCGGCCAGATGGGCTTCGGTGGCCGCCGCACCTCGAAGACCCGCAAGGGCAAGAAGCGCTCGAAGGGTCGGGCCGGCAGTGGCGGGCAGGCCCGCCCGCGTCCGGGGCTGCCCGCCCTGCCGGACCTGTCGGCGATGCCGCAGGGGCTCAACGAGTTGCCGCCGGGGCTGGCCGGGCTGGATCAGCTGCCCCCTGGTTTCGACCCGTCGAAGTTCAAGTTCCCCAAGTCGCGATGATGGCGGCTTCGGGGAACATGACGGAGGAAACATGACCGAGGGGAACGCGGCATACCGGATTCGCGGCGTGCTGCTGCCCGACGAGTCGCCCGCCGAGCTCTGGATCGACACCGACGGCCGGATCTCGGCCGAGCCGATCCCCGGGGCCACCACGCTCGTCGAGGGCGGCTGGATCGTGCCGGGGCTGGTCGACGCGCACTGCCACGTCGGGCTCGGCCCGGCCGGCCGCGTCGAGCTGCCCGAGGCGGTCACCCAGGCCGAGGCCGACCGGGACGCCGGCACGCTGCTGATCCGGGACTGCGGTTCCCCGCTGGACACCAGCCCGTTGCAGTCCCGCGAAGACCTCCCGGTGATCATCCGGGCGGCCCGGCACCTGGCCCGGCCCAAGCGCTACATCCCCGGCCTGGCCGTGGAGCTCGACGACCCGGCACTGCTGCCCGACGAGGTCGCCCGGCAGGCCGCGGCCGGCGACGGCTGGGTGAAGCTGGTCGGCGACTGGATCGACCGCGGCGTCGGCGACCTCGCGCCGATCTGGTCGGACGACGTGCTGGTCGCCGCGATCGAGGCCGCGCACGCCGCCGGCGCCCGGGTCACCGCCCACGTGTTCGGCACCGACGCGCTGCCCGGGCTGATCGCTGCCGGCATCGACTGCATCGAGCACGGCACCGGCCTGACCGACGAGCTGATCGCCGAGATGGCCCACCGGGGCACCGCCCTGGTGCCCACCCTGATCAACGTCGACACCTTCCCCGGCATCGCGGACTCGGCGGCCGGCAAGTACCCGGTGTACGCCGGGCACATGCGTGAGCTGCACGTCGGCGCGCGCGACGTGGTGCGGCGCGCGGCCGAGGCGGGCGTGGCGGTGTACGCCGGCACCGACGCCGGCGGTGGCATCGCGCACGGGCGGATCGCCGAGGAGGTGGCCGCGCTGCACGCCGCCGGGATGTCCCGGGTCGAGGCGCTCGGCGCGGCGAGCTGGGCCGCGCGGGCCTGGCTGGGCCGTCCCGGGCCGACCCCGGGGGCGCCGGCCGACCTGGTGGTCTACGCAGACGACCCGCGCGCCGACCTCGGGGTGCTGGCCGTCCCCGAGCTGGTCGTGCTGCGCGGTCGCCCGGTGGCCGGCCGGGCCGCCCGTGCCGGCTGAACCACGACCGGACCGGCTGAACCACGACCGGACCGGCGCGCGTCGATATCCCGACGCCCGCCCGCCGCTGCCGGTAGCGTCGGGGGAGGACGACACGGGAGGTTGGCGTGGGCGAACCGGCGGGGCCGGCTGATATCGCCGAGGAGGGCTCGTGAGCACCACCGGCCCGTCGGAGACGGTGCGGGAGCCCTACGAGTCGGACGGCAGGGGTGCCGGACCGGACATCCCGAGACAACGCGACATCGGCCCGGTCGCCACCGGACAACCGCCGCCGCTGCCGACCGGCTGGGTGCCGCCACCCGGTTGGCCGCCGACCCCGGACCTGGTCGAGCCCCCGGCCCGGCGTTGGGGCCTCGGTGCCTACCTGCTGGTGGAGTCGGTGTTCCTGCTCAGCTCGCTGCTGATCGTGCTGCCCTATGTCGGCCTCGACGGGCCGCCGCCGGCGCCGGTGCTACTGATGAGCCTCACCGTGCCCACGATCCTGTCCGCCGTGCTGGCTCTGCTGATCACCCGGCTGCGGGGCAACGGGCCCCGGATCGACCTCGGGTTGCGGTTCACCCGCTCCGATCTGCTCTACGGTCTGGCGTTCGGATTCGGCGGGTTGCTGCTGACCATCCCGGCGGCGGCGGTGTGGGCCCGGATCGTCGGGCCGGAGCAGGCCAGCTCCGCGGTGGCCGAGCTGTTCGCCGGCCAGAAGTTCTCGGTGGCCGTGGCGGTGAGCGTCTTCCTGGTCGTCTGGCTGGTGGCGCCGATCTGCGAGGAGATCGTGTACCGCGGCCTGCTGTGGGGCGCGATGGAGCGCAACGGGGCAAACCGCTGGTGGGCGTTCGGGCTGACCACCCTGGTCTTCGCGGTCGCCCACTTCGAGTTCACCCGGACCCCGCTGCTGCTGGTGATCGCGATCCCGATCGGGCTGGCCCGGCTCTACACCAACCGGCTGGGCGCCAGCATCGTGGCCCACCAGGTGAACAACCTGCTGCCTGCGGTCGCGCTGCTGCTGTTGCTGCTCGGGGTGCTCCCGCCGCAATGAGTGGGCCGGCGGCCATCGACCTGAACTGCGACCTGGGGGAGGGGTTCGGCGTCTGGCAACTGGGCGACGACGAGGCGCTGCTCGAGGTGGTCTCCTCGGCCAACGTGGCCTGCGGCTTCCACGCCGGCGACGCCTCCACCATGCGCCGGGTGTGCGGCCTGGCCGCCCGCTGCGGGGTGAGTGTCGGCGCGCAGGTGTCCTACCGTGATCTGGCCGGTTTCGGCCGGCGGTTCATCGACGTCGACCCCGGCCAGCTCGCCGACGAGGTGCTCTACCAGATCGGGGCCCTGGAGGCCTGCGCCCGGGCGGCGGGTACCCGGGTCGGCTACGTCAAGCCGCACGGCGCGCTGTACAACGCGACCGTGCGGCACGCCGCTCAGGCCGGCGCGGTGGTCGACGGCACCCGCGCGTTCGGCCTGCTGCCGGTACTCGGGCTGCCCGGCTCGGAGTTGCTGGCCGCCGCCGAGCGGGCCGGTCTGGAGCCGGTGGCCGAGGCGTTCGCCGATCGTGGGTACACCCCGGCGGGGACCCTGGTGCCGCGTACTGAGCCGAACGCGATGCTGCACCGGGCGGAGGACGTCACCGCGCGGGCGCTGCGGCTGGCATGCGAGGGGGAGATCGTCGCGGTGGACGGTTCGGTGCTGCGCAGCCCCGCCCGCTCGCTGTGCCTGCACGGGGACACCCCGGGAGCGGTCGAGCTGGCCCGGGCGGTTCGTCGGGAACTGGCTGCGGTCGGCGTGGGGGTCACCCCCTTCGTCCCGCCGGGGCGGTGCGGCTGACCGGGTCGGCCGGGACGATCCGCGCGACGAACCGCGGGCGGCGGACGACCGCGAACGGCCGATCGCGGTGACTCCCGGACCGGAGACCCGGCCCGGCGACAGCTCGACGAGCCATCTGGCAGAATGTCTGGTTGACCGCCGTGGCCGGACCCTCTCCCCGCGCCGTGGTTGACACCCAGCTCGTTCCCCCTGCCCCACGTGGGCGGAACCGGTCGGGGCCGTCAGTGACCAGAAGTAGTAAACGAATCGCGAGGAGCAGCAAGACCCGTGGCTGTCAAGATCAAGCTGTTGAGGCTCGGCAAGATCCGGGCTCCGTACTACCGCATCGTGGTGGCGGACGCGCGCACCCGTCGCAGCGGGCGGGCCATCGAGACCATCGGCA
>JAJCYC010000095.1 GCA_029263115.1 Pseudonocardia sp.
GCTCGGTGGCCACCCGCTGCGCCCAGCTCTCCACCGCGGGGCCCTCCACCTCCACCGTGCGCCCGCACTGCCGGCAGACCAGATGGTGATGATGGTGGGTGGAGCAGCGGCGGTAGACCTGCTCGCCGGTGTCGGTGCGCAACACGTCGAGCTCGCCGGAGTCAGCCAGGTTCTGCAGCGTGCGGTACACCGTGGTCAGACCGACGCCGTGGCCGGCGCGGCGCAGCAGGTCGTGGATCTCCTGAGCGGAGCGGAAGCCGTCCAGCCGGTCGAGCAGCTCGGAGACCGCGGCCCGCTGCCGGGTGGCTCTCGGTGCCCGGTTGGTCGCCGGGCCCGTCACGCGAGCTCCTCGGCGTGCGCGACCGCGTCGACCACGATGTGCGCCAGGTGCTCGTCGACCAGCCGGTAGACGACCTCGCGGCCGTGCCGTTCGCCGTGTACCACCCCGGCGGCCTTGAGCACCCGCAGATGCTGACTGATCAGCGGCTGGGTCACCCCGAGCGCGTCGACCAGCTCGTGCACGCAGCGTTCGGACTCGCGTAGCTGCAGCACGATCGCGATCCGCACCGGGGCGGCCAGCGCGCGCAGCAGGTCGCCGGCGGCGGCCAGGGTGCGCGGGGGACGCGGCGGCGCGGGTGGCGCGGGGTGCCGCTCGGCGGAGTGCACGTCGGCCTCGGCCGGGCCGGCGCCCGCGGTGACCGGTTCGCCGTCGGTCGGTCGCGGACCCACGCCGGTGCCCGCCCGGTCGGTGTCCGCGCGCAGCATGGTCATTCGGATCGCTCCCCAGCCGGACCTGTCGGCCCATCTCGGTTCTCGACGTCCTCGCACACCCATCGTAGGCGCGTCGGTACGGTGACCCGGTGCTGCTGGTCTGCCGGTTCGTCGTGTCACCCGAGCAGGTGGCCGGTGTCGTCGAGCGCGCCGAGCGGGCGCTGGCCCTGCTGACCGGGTCGCAGGGGTGCCTGCACGGCGCCCTGGGGCGCGCGGTGGACGGCGAGGACCGGTGGGTGCTGGTGGTCCGCTTCGAGTCGGTGGTGGCCTACCGGCGCGCGCTGTCGCCGTTCCCGGTGCGCGAGCAGGTGATCCCGCTGTTGTCCGAGGCCCTGGCCGACGAGCCGGCCGGCTTCGAGACCCTCGCCGAGGCCTGCGCCGGCGCGGTCACCACGCACCCCAGCCTGCTGGCCTGACGTCAGCCGCGGTGGGGCCGGGGTCCGGGGCTACGCTGGGGCACTCAGCTCGTCGTCACCGTTGCCCGCCGTCCAGGAGCTCTCCTCGTGCCCAGCAAGACCCCGAACACCCCGAACACCGTGAACAACACTGCCACGATCGACACCGTCGTCGCCCTCTGCAAGCGCCGGGGCTTCGTCTTCCCGTGCGGGGAGATCTACGGCGGCACCCGCTCGGCGTGGGACTACGGGCCGCTCGGGGTGGAGCTGAAGGAGAACATCAAGCGGCAGTGGTGGAAGGCGGTCGTCACCGGCCGGGAGGATGTCGTCGGTCTCGACTCCTCGGTGATCCTGCCCCGCCAGGTGTGGGTGGCCTCCGGCCACGTCGGGGTGTTCACTGATCCGCTGGTCGAGTGCACCAGCTGCCACAAGCGCTACCGGGCCGATCAGCTGGCCGAGGAGTACATCGCGCGCACCGGCAAGGAAGCGGCCGAGGACAACCTCGCCGACGTGCCCTGCCCGAACTGTGGCACCCGCGGCCAGTACACCGAGCCGCGCGACTTCAACATGATGCTCAAGACCCACCTCGGCCCGGTCGAGACCGAGGAGGGGATGCACTACCTGCGCCCGGAGACCGCCCAGGGCATCTTCGTCAACTTCCTCAACGTGCTCACCAGCTCGCGCCGCAAGCCGCCGTTCGGCATCGGCCAGATGGGCAAGAGCTTCCGCAACGAGATCACCCCGGGCAACTTCATCTTCCGCACCCGGGAGTTCGAGCAGATGGAGATGGAGTACTTCGTCGAGCCGGGCACCGACGAGGAGCTGCACCAGTACTGGATCGACGCGCGCACCGAGTGGTACGTCGACCTGGGCATCGAGCGGGACAACCTGCGCCACTACGAGCACCCGAAGGAGAAGCTGTCGCACTACTCGAAGCGCACCGTCGACATCGAGTACCGCTTCGGCTTCACCGGTTCGGAGTGGGGCGAGCTGGAGGGCATCGCCAACCGCACCGACTTCGACCTGTCCACCCACTCCAACCATTCCGGGGTGGACCTGTCGTACTACGACCAGGCTAGCGGTACCCGGTACCGGCCGTACGTGATCGAGCCGGCGGCCGGCGTCGGGCGGTCGCTGATGGCGTTCCTGGTCGACGCCTACACCGAGGACGAGGCGCCGAACGCCAAGGGCGGGGTGGACAAGCGCGTGGTGCTGCGACTGGACCGGCGGCTGGCGCCGGTGAAGGCGGCGGTGCTGCCGCTGTCCCGGCACACCGACCTCTCGCCGAAGGCCCGCGACCTGGCCGCCGCGCTGCGCCGGCACTGGAACGTGGAGTTCGACGACGCCGGCGCGATCGGGCGCCGCTACCGCCGCCAGGACGAGATCGGCACCCCGTTCTGCGTGACCGTCGACTTCGACACCCTCTCCGACCTCGCGGTGACCATCCGCGAGCGCGACACCATGTCGCAGGAGCGGGTCGCGCTCGACCAGGTCGAGTCCTACCTGGCCGCCCGGCTCATCGGCTGCTGACCCCGATCGGCTGCTGTCCCGAGCGGCAGAGCCCCGTCGGTATCCTGGTCCGGTGAGCCAGACCCCGATGACGCCCGCCCACCGGGCGCTGGGCACCGCGTTGCGCCAGTGGGCCGCCACCGGGGTGGGCGTGGTCCGGGTCCTCGACCGGCACGGCTTCGGCACGGTCGAGCCGGGTCAACTGCTGGCCGCCAATGCCGGCGGGGAGCTGGCCGGCCAGGTGTACCTGGGCGCGCTGGACGCGGTGGCCGTCCCGCTGGCGGCGGCGTCGGTCGGCGCGCCGGGCACCCGGTCCGCGCACGCCGCGGCGGGGCCGGCGGTAGCGGCCGGGCTGGCCTGCAGCGGGGGAGCGACCCTGCTCGGCCACCCGTTGCCCGAGGCGGCGGCCACCGCGCTGGGTGAGGCGATGGTCCGGGCCCGCCCGGCGGCGCTGGTCAGCACGACGGACGGCGTCCGGCACCTGGTGCTCACCGGCACCGAACTGGAGTACGCGGTGGGTGACCTCGGCGGCCCGGGCGCGGACGACGGGGTGGACGGCGCGGTGGCGACCGCGGTCCGGGGGCTGCTGCGGCGGGGTGCCACCACCACCGAGCGGATCACCGAGGGCGGGCTGGAGTTGCTGGTGGACCTGTGGGTGCCGGTGCCGACAGTGCTGGTCGTGGGTTCCGGGGCGATCGGCGAGGCGTTGCTGGCCCAGGCCGCACTGCTGGGTTGGGCCGGTGAGCGGGTCACCGCGCTGGAGGAGGCGCTCGCCCGGGTCACCGGGTTCACCGAGGCCGACGTGCTGGTGCTGCTCGACCACGGTCCGGCGTTCGACCCGGTGCTGGCCGAGGGCGTGCGGGGCGGCCGGGGCTTCATCGGCGCGCTCGGATCCCGGCACACCCAGACGGCGCGTCGGGAGCGGTTGACCGCCGCCGGGCTCACGGAGGCGGAGCTGGCGCGGCTGCACGGACCGGTGGGTCTGGACCTGGGGGCGCGGACCCCGGCGGAGACGGCGGTGTCGATCGTCGCGGAGGTCGTCGCCGAGCGCTCCGGTCGCGGCGGCAGCCCGCTGGCCGCGGCGTGCGGCCGGATCGGTTCGTGAGCCGGCGGGTTCGGCACCGGGCGCCCCGGGTCCCCGGCAACGGCACCCGGGCCTCCGGAGAGGGCACCCGGGCCTCGGGTGGCGGCGTCCGGTCGGACGCGCGCGCGGACCGGGGGAGCCTGACCGGCGCGGCGGCGCGGGTGGCGGTCGGTGCGCTGCTGGTCGCGGTCCTGGTGGTCGGCGGCACCGCGTTCCGGGTCTGGCAGGTGGCCAGGATCGACGACCGCCGCCCGGTGGACGTGGTGGTGGTGCTCGGCGCGGCGCAGTACGACGGTGGCCCGAGCCCGATCTTCGCCTCCCGGCTGCGGCATGCTCAGCGGCTCTACGAGCAGGGGATCGCGCAGCGCGTCGTCACCGTCGGCGGCGGCCGGGTCGGCGACAGCTTCACCGAGGCGGAGGCCGGCCAGCGCTACCTCGTCGACCGGGGGTTGCCCACCAGCGTGGTGCTGGCGATCGGCGAGGGCTCGGACACGCTGGGCAGCCTGCGGGCGGTGGCCGACACCGCAGAGCGCAACGGCTGGCGTTCCGCGCTGGTGGTGAGCGACCCGTGGCATTCGCTGCGGGCCCGCACGATGGCGCGCGACTCCGGTCTGCCGGCATGGACCTCACCGACCCGCAGCGGGCCGGTGGTGCAGACCCGGGCCACCCAGGCCCGCTACATCGTCCGGGAGACCGCAGCGTTGCTGTTCTACCGGCTGACCCACGCCTCGGTGGAGACCCCGGGATCCGGGCTCGGGTGAGCAGCAGATGACCGGGCACCGCTACGACGGGCACGACCAGGCCCGGATGCTGCCGGAGGAGCCGAAACGCTGGCTGCTCGACGGGGTGGCCCACGCCGACCGGCGCGGCCCGTTCGTCCGCGACCGGGCCCGGGTGCTGCACTCGGCGGCGCTGCGCCGGCTGGCCGGCAAGACCCAAGTGGTCGGCCCGGGGGAGGGCGCGGAGATCACCGGGATGCCGCGCAACCGGTTGACGCACTCGCTGGAGGTGGCCCAGATCGGGCGCAGCATCGCCGAGGAGCTGGGCTGCGACCCGGACGTGGTGGACACCGCCGGGCTGGCCCACGACATCGGCCACCCCCCGTTCGGACACAACGGCGAGAAGGCGCTCGACCAGGTCGCGGCCGCGCACGGCGGGTTCGAGGGCAACGCGCAGACCCTGCGGATCCTGGTGCGGCTGGAACCGAAGATCGGCGGCGGGGGCCTGAACCTGACGCGGGCGTCGCTGGACGCCGCCTGCAAGTACCCGTGGCCTCGGCGTTCCGGGGTCCGCAAGTACGGCGCCTACCCGGACGACCTGGCGGCGCTGCGGTGGTTACGGGCCGGCGCGCCGGAGGGCCGTCGCTGCCTGGAGTCGCAGGTGATGGACTGGTCGGACGACGTGGCGTACTCGGTGCACGACGTCGAGGACGGGATCCTGGCCGGCCGCATCGAGCTGGCCGGGCTGGCCGACGCCGGTGAGCGTGGCGCGCTGGCCGGGCTGGCCGCGACGAACTTCGGTGCCGACCGGGCGGCGTGCGAGGAGGCCGGCGTGCGGCTGGCCCGGCTGCCGGTGGTCGCCGCCGTGGTGCAGGCCACGGACGCTGCGGACACCATCGCCGGCGGCGCCTCCACGGCGGGGCAGGTCGCGCTCAAGCGGCTGACCAGCGCGCTGGTCAGCCGGTTCGCCTCGGCGGCGGTCGAGGCCACCCGCGCGGCGCACGGGCCCGGTCCGCTGGGCCGCTACGCCGCCGACCTGCTGGTGCCGCCGCCGGTGGCGGCCGAGGTGGCGCTGCTGAAGGCGATGGCGGTGCGGTACGTGATGTCGGACCCGGCGCGGCTGCGGATGCAGGCCGACCAGCGGGTGCTGATTACCGAGCTGGCCGGGTCGGTCGCGGACGGCGCCCCCGGCAGCCTCAGCCAACCGATGCGGGAGGCGTGGTGCGCAGCCGGCGACGACACCGCCCGGTGGCGGGTGGTGATCGACCAGCTGGCCTCGCTCACCGACCAGCAGGCGCATGACTGGCACGCCAGGTTGCCCGGTCGCTGAGCTGATGTCCGATCGGTTCAAGACCGGTCGGCGCTGCCTACCCTCGGTCAGGCTGGACCGCCGTCCCGTCCCCGTGGTGAGGACCCACCGGGAGGAGAAGGATCACGAGTCGAGTTCCCGCGGTACCGGCCGGCGAGGCGGGCCTGTTCGGCCGGCTGGCCTACCGCTAAGCCGCCCGCCGGTTCGGCGCGGTGCCCGAGCCGTTCGCGGTCACCATGCGGCACCGGCGGCTGTCCTGGGCCGGCGCGGTCGCCGAGCTGGCGGTCGAGCGGGCGCACCGGGTGCTGCCCGAGAGCCTGCGGGACCTGGCGGTGTACCGGGTGGCGACCAACGTCGGCTGCTCGTGGTGCATCGACTTCGGGACCATGCTGCAGCGGCACAAGGGGCCGGACATCGAGCGGCTGCGCGACGTCGACCACTACGCCACCAGCCCGCTGTTCACCGCCGACGAGCGGCTCGCGCTGGCCTACGCCGACGCGGTGACCGCCCAGCCGATGACGGTGACCGACGAGCTGGTGGAGGAGCTGGATGCGCGGCTCGGCCACGACGGGCTGGTCGAGCTGACCCACGCGGTGGCCCTGGAGAATCAGCGGGCCCGGTTCAACCACGCGCTGGGCATCGTCGACCAGGGCTTCACCTCGGGCGAGGCCTGCCGGGTACCCGGTCCAGCTTCGCGGGATTGAGTACCGTGTAGCCCCCGGCCACCCGGCCGTCGGCGACACTGAACACGGTGACCGACTCCGCGGCACCGCCTAGGCCGGGTGTCCAGTACCCCAGCTCGCCGTTGACCAGTACCGGCACCGCCGAGGTCAGCCAGTCGGTGCCGTTGCGGGTGGCCAGACCGACGAGGAACCGGGCCACCTTGTCCGACCCGTGGATCACCCGCCGGGCCGCCTGGACCAGCCCGCCGCCATCGCTGACCAGCGCCACGTCGGGGTGCAGCAGCGACACCAGCGCCGGAGTGTCCGCCCGCTGTACCGCGTCCTCGGCGTCGGATCGGCTGCCGGTGAGCCGGTAGCCGGTTCCGATCAGGTGGGCACGGTGCACCTCGATGTCCAGATCGCCCGACACACCAGCGACCGTAACCAGCCGGGCGCCGGCCACCGGGGCGGCACCCGTCACAGTTGGTCGTTCGGCACGATCGGTACGGCCAACGGTCGGGTCGGGCGCGGCGGTGCCGGTCTCGGCTACCGTGCTGTCGTGGACAGGGATGCCCGGCGGTGGCAGCGCGTGTTGCTCGTCGTCGCGGTCATGCTCGGTGTGGTGGCGATGCACGCGACGGTTGCCCCCGTCGGTGCCGACCCGTGCGCCGGCCCCGGTCCGCTGCACGCCGGGACGCACGCCGGCGCCCACCCGCCCGGCTCCGGCGGCGCCCACCCGCCCGGCTCCGGCGAGGGGCACGGCTCCGGTGACTGCCATCTGCTGCACCAACTGCTGCACCTGTGCCTGGCGGTCCTCGCGGCCGGCGCGCTGCTGCTCGGTCTGAGCCGGGTGACGTGGTCCTCCGCCGATGCGGGCCGGCGCACCGGCGTCGGTGCGGGCGGCACCGCGTCCGCTCGCCCACGGGCACCCCCGACCGTCCTGGGCAACGGCGAACGCCTCGCTCGACTCTGCGTGTCGCGGACCTGATCGAACCGGCTTCGTCGCTGTTCCGAGTCGGTTCGTCAAACACACAGAGGAGAACACACAGGTGCACGTCGACAAGATCAGATACGGGATCGCGGTCGCGCTGACCGCGACGGCGCTGGCTTCGTGCAGTGCCACCACACCGGCCGCGCCGGCCGCCCCGCCCTCGGCGGATGCCGCCCCGGACGCCGGGTCGTCGGGTGCGCACAACGCCGCCGATGTCACGTTCGTGCAGGGGATGATCCCGCACCACGCCCAGGCGGTGGAGATGTCCGCGCTGGTACCGGACCGTGCCGCGTCGCCCCGGGTCAAGGAGCTGGCCGCCCGGATCGCCGCCGCCCAGGGCCCGGAGATCGAGCAGATGCGCGGCTTCCTGCGCGGCTGGGGCATCCCCGAGGCACCGGGCGGAGCGCCCGAGGCACCGGGCGGCATGGAGCACGGGAGCTTGGGCCACGGTGGGACGGGCGGCGCGGCGATGCCGGGGATGATGTCCGATCAGCAGCTGGGGCAGTTGCGCGGCGCGAGCGGCGCCAAGTTCGACCGGCTGTTCCTGACCCAGATGATCTCCCACCACGAGGGCGCGGTCGGCATGTCCGTCACCGAGCTGGCCGAGGGGCAGAGCGCAGAGGCCACGGCACTCGCGCAGCGGATCATCGACGCGCAGCGGGCCGAGATCGGTGAGATGCGCGGGTTGCTGACCACCGGGTGAGCCAGCGGGTGGGTCCGGGACTCCCGGGTCCACCCTCGGGCCGGCGCAGGGCCTCGACGGTGTCCAGGAGCGCCCACACCGGCTCCGGGGCGTCGTCGCCGGCCGACAACACGATGTGGCGGTGCCTCCGGTCGTCGGTGACACCGTCGGTGTCGTCCTCGGCGATCTCGATGGTCGTCGACCGTCACACGCACCGGCCCGACGATACCTCCACCGTCAGGTCCGTCCGTCGAACACGCGATCGATCTCCGTCCGGTGACGGCCGGCCCGGCGCGTCCGGAACAGGGCGAGGTCGGCGAGGTGCAGGGCCTCGCGGGCATCCTGGTAGTCGCAGTGCGCGTCGAGGAAATGCAGTGCGTGGAAGGCGATGGCGTCGGCTATGCCGCGTCCGAGCGAGGACCGCAGATCCCAGAGCAACGCGGCCCAGGCGGCACCCACCTCGTAGCGGTCGGACGGGTCGGCCGGCAGCCGCAGCGTCGGATCGGCGCAGTTGCGCGCCCTGTTCGGTTGCTGGCGCGCCCAGTCTCCGAACCGCGGATCGTCGTACACGGTCGCTTGTGCGTAGTCGCCGAAGCCCTCATTGAGACCGGCGGCGACCGGGGAGGCGAACTCGTCGTCGAGGCGGGCGATGCGGTGCACGACGGCGTGGGCGAACTCGTGGATGCAGATGTCGCCGGAGCGGGCCGCCGGCAGTTGCCCGTCGGCCAACGCGATGGTGGCCAGACCGGGGAGGAACACTCCGACCCGCGCGCGGACGGCCCGGTCCTGGACGCGCACCCGCAGCGGCAGGAAGGGTCGATCGGTGAAGAGGTCGGGGCCCAGCAGCTCGTCGAAGAAACGCACGGCGGTGGTCATGTGGTGGAAGGCACACACCTCCTCGAACCCGCTGTCGGTCGGCTCCCGGCGGAAGTCGTGGCGGGCGCTGCGCACCGCCGTGCCGCCAGCCGGGACCAGCGTCACCTGGGCCGTCACCAGCCGGCCGCCGTCGTCCGCGAAGCCGCTGAGGCGGACCACCTCGGGTGACGGGTTGCGGGCGGGGTTCACCGGGAACACCCGGCCTTCCCCGAACTGCGTTCGCCCGACACCCGCGGCGCAGCTGACGTCCTGGGCGTACAGCAGGTCCAGGTCGTCGGCGCGCACGTAGGCGCGAACGTCGACTGGTCGGGACCGATGCGTCACCCGGGAGCGGAACGCCCAGATCCCGCGTCCCTCGAGCGGGAACACCACCCGTTCCACGTCGACCGCACCGGGCCGAACGCGCCGACCCCGCCGGAGTCCGTTGCCAGGAAGACGGTCTCGGGGCCGCCGACGGCCCGCCACCGCCCCCGTGGCCGGGACACCTCGCGGGCCAGCACGGCCGGCGGCGGCAGCCCAGGAGCTCCCTGCACATCGGACAGGTCACAGTGGACGATCGGGTACGGGCTCCCGGTCCGGGGGTCCATCGACATGCGTGCCCGCTCCCTTCGCGGAGCTGCCCGAGCCCGAGGTGTGGCGGTACCGTACGGCAAGCACAGCGCTGCTCCCCAGCATCGTGAAGCCAGCACTTCGGGGGTGGAGGCAGTATGTCTGTCGATCGTGCGCATCAGGTTCGAGTCATCGTGGCACCCGAGTCGCCGGCGGCGCTGGGTTCGGTCCGGGCGGCGGTCCGCGGCCTGCTCGGCGGGAGCTGGCAGGTGCAGCGGCTCGCCGCGGGCAACCGGACGCTGGTCGTCATCGGAGAGAGCGCGGCGACCGTCGGCAGTGACGAGCACGCCCGCGAGTCGCACGAGGCGGCGCTGGTCCTGATCCGCAGTGGGCGGTTCCGTCGGGCCGAGGCCGACGTGCCGGTGCCCGCCTTCGAGGACCCGCAAGGGGTCGGGGCCTTCGGGGACGGCCAGTGCGGTGACGACTCCAAGCCGCTGGACTGGGTGCACACGACGATCCGCTGGCAGCAGGCCATGGACCTGATGTCGGCGGCGACGCGCGGCGGGGTCGGCATCCGCATCGGCCACCCCGACTCGGGCTACACGCTGCACCCAAATCTCGGTGCGGCGGCGCTGGATCTGACCATCGACCGCGACGTCATCGACAACGACGACGAGGCCCTCGACGACCTGACCCCGAACCCGCTGTGGCCGCTGCCCAACCCCGGACACGGGACGGCGACGGCCAGCGTGATCGTCGGGCGCGGCAGCGCGGCGTCGGGGATCGTCGGGCTGGCCCCCGAGGCGGTCCTCGTCCCGATCCGGGCCACCGAGAGCGTGGTGCAACTGTTCGACACGGACGTGGCCAAAGCGGTCACCCACGCCCGCGCGGTGGGGTGCCACATCGTGTCGATGAGCCTGGGCGGCAAAGGCTTGTGGGGACTCGAGGACGAGATCCAGAAGGCGGTGGACAGCGGGATGATCGTGATGGCGGCGGCGGGAAACCAGGTCCGGTTCGTCACGGCGCCCGCCAGCTACGCCAACTGCCTCGCGGTCGCCGCCACCGGGCCGGGTGACTCCCGCTGGGACGGCTCGTCCCGGGGGCCCACCGTCGACGTCGCGATGCCCGGTGCCTGCGTCCACAACGCGTCCTACGACGACCGCAAGCAGCCCCGGGTGTCACGCGGCAACGGCACCTCCTACGCGGTCGCGCACCTCGCCGGCGCGGCGGCACTGTGGCTCGCCCACCACGGCCACCCGCAGCTCGTCAACCGCTACGGCGCCAAGCGGGTGCAGGCCGCGTTCCTGGCCGTGCTGCGTTGGCCGGGAGTGTGCGTGGTGCCCACCGGCTGGGACGTCGACTGGGGGATCGGGCGCGTCGATCTGCTGGCGTTGCTGCAGGCGCCGCTGCCGACCGCGGCCGAGCTTGCGGGGGTGGGGGCGTTCGGGGCCACCGGGAGCGACGCCGTCGGGCGCATCGCGGCCAGCATCGGCGTCGAGCCGGTGCTGGTGCGGACCCGGCTCGCGGGGATGCTCGGCGCCGACACCCCCGAGGAGCTGGCCCGGCTGCTGGTGGAGCACGAGGGCGAGCTGGTCTACCTGACGGTGGTCGACGGCGCGTTCGTCGAATCCCTGGCCCGGCCGGACGGGGTCGGCGCGTTCGCGCGTGCGCCGCGGGTCGGTGGGCTCAGCGCCGAGCTGGGCGCTCGCCTGGGCGGCTGAGCGTCCCAGCCGCAGACCGACGCTCCCACCGTGGTCGCCTCGCCGACCGTCCGGGCGACCGGGCAGGCTCTGCAGTAATGCGGTTACCTGCTGAACTACCCGAACTGCCGATCAGAGCGGCGCTGGACACCATCGTCGGTTCGCTGGCTGCGCACGGTGCCGCGGTGCTGGTCGCACCGCCGGGCAGCGGGAAGACCACGCTGGTGCCGCTCGCGCTCGGTGCCGCCGAAGGGGCCGCCGATCGGGCCAAGGTGATGGTCGCGGAGCCACGCCGGCTCGCCGCGCGGGCGGCGGCCAATCGGATGGCGAGCCTGCTGGGCGAACCGGTCGGTCGCAGCGTCGGGTACTCGGTGCGTGGCGATTCCCGGACATCGGCGGCCACCCGGATCGAAGTGGTCACCTCAGGGCTGCTGCTGCGTCGGCTGGCCACCGATCCCGAACTCGCCGGGGTAGGCACCGTGGTGCTGGACGAGTGCCACGAGCGGCATCTCGACGCGGACCTGCTGCTGGCGATGCTGCTCGACGTGCGCGCCGGGCTGAGGCCTGATCTGCGGCTGCTGGCGACCTCGGCGACGGTGGCCGCTGATCGGCTCGCGGCATTGCTCGGCGGTGACACCCCGGCGCCGGTGCTGGAAGTGGCGGCACGCGCCTTTCCGGTTGCGGTCGGGCACCTGCCGCCGCTACGCGGTGAGCGGTTGGCGGCGACCGTGGCCCGTGCGGTCGGGGTCGCGCTGGACGAGGGCGACGGCGACGTGCTGGTGTTCCTACCCGGCGTCGGTGAGATCCGGCGAACCCAGGCGGCGCTGGCCGGCACCGGGACCGAGGTGCTCGTGCTGCACGGCCGGCTGTCGAGCGCCGAGCAGGACGACGCGCTGCGGCCGGGGCCGGGGCCGGGCCGGCGGGTGGTGCTGGCCACCGCCGTGGCCGAATCGAGCCTGACGGTGCCCGGGGTGCGCGCGGTGGTGGACGCCGGGTTGGCCAGGACGCCCAGGGTCGACCACCGGCGGGGACTGGCGGGACTGGTCACGGTGCGGGTGTCCGGTGCGGTCGCCGAGCAGCGGGCAGGTCGGGCCGGACGGGAGGCGCCGGGGCGGGTGTACCGGTGCTGGCCGGAGTCGGAGCTGCTGACCCGCTACCCGGAGCCGGAGATACGTACCGCCGACCTCACCCGACTCGCACTGGATCTCGCCTGCTGGGGGACTCCGGACGGGTCGGGTCTGCGCTGGTGGGATGCGCCGCCCGAGGGACCGCTGCGTGCCGGGCAGGACGTGCTGTCGGCGTTGGGCGCGGTCGACCACACCGGCGCGGCCACCGAGCGGGGCCGCCGGATGGCCAGGCTGGGACTGCACCCCCGATTGGCCCGTGCGCTCCTCGATGGCGCGGAGATGATCGGTCGGCGGGCCGCCGCCGAGGTGGTCGCGCTGTTGGACGACGACACCCTCGCCGACGGTATCGAGGTGGATCGTGAGCTGGCCAGGCTCCGATCCGGAGCCGCCGGCGGCTCCCGCCGATGGCGGACCGAAGTGAGCCGGCTGGCCGCGTTGGTCACCACCGGGTCGCCACCCAGCCACCCATCGGAGGGTTCCGCACTGGTGGTCGGCCTGGCACATCCGGAGCGGCTGGCCAGGCGCCGGACGTCGGGCTCGCCGCTGTATCTGATGGCCGGCGGCACCGCCGTGGAGCTCCCGGAGACGAGCCCGCTGCGGGATGCGCTCTGGATCGCCGTCGCAGTGGCCGACCGGGCCCCCGGCGCGCAGAACGCCCGCGCCCGGTTGGTCGCGGTTGCCGACCAGGAGTCGGCCGAGCTGGCGGCACCGGCGTTGCTGCGGACCGGAGAGGAGGTGCTCTGGGAGTCCGACGTGGTGGCTCGGCGGGTGACCCGGCTCGGCGCGATCGTGCTCGCCGAACGTGCGCTGGCGAGCCCGGACCCGGTGCTGCTGCGGGAGGCCTTGCTGACCGGGCTGTGCGCCGAGGGCACCGGACTGCTGAGCTGGACCAAGGCCGGTCGGGCGCTGCGTGACCGGCTGGCCACCCTGCACCGGGTACTCGGTCCGCCCTGGCCGGAGGTATCGGACCGGGCGCTGCTCGCCGACCCGGACCGCTGGTGGAGCGGACCGCTCCTGTGGGCCCGCAACCGGGCCGACCTGGCCAAGATCGATGCCGGCACGGTGCTGCGGGCACTCCTGGACTGGAGACAGACCGCCGACTTGGATCGGCTGGCGCCCGAGCGCATCACGGTGCCGACCGGCTCGGCGATCGCGTTGGACTACGCCGGCGAACAACCGGTGCTCGCGGTCAAGGTCCAAGAGGTGTTCGGCTGGACCGCGAGCCCGACCGTGGCCGACGGCCGGATGCCGGTGCTGCTGCACCTGCTCTCCCCGGCCGGGCGGCCGGCCGCCGTCACCGCCGACCTGAACTCGTTCTGGACCAGCGGTTACCCGGGGGTTCGGGCCGAACTACGCGGCCGCTACCCGAAACACGACTGGCCGCTCGACCCGATGGCCGCCACCCCGTCGCGCCGCCCGAAGCGGCCTGGCCGGTGAAGTCCAGGCCCCGCCGGTGGTCGCAAACCCCGCTGATCGGGATTCCCATCGTCTCTGGTGATCAGTTGCGATCGTTCGTGCTGGTCAGCGCCTCCTTGCGGTACCGTGGACCACCTGCGGCGAGCGGACTATCGCTGCGAGGATGTCGGCCAGGGGGCGGTCGTCGTGGCGACTCACAGGGCGACGGCCTCGTCTGGCCAGGGTGACCAGGCCGACGGTGTCCTCAAGATCGACGAGCAGGTCGATGTCGCTTGCGGCGGTGTCCTCGGCGGGGGCGATGCTGCCGAACACCCGCGGATTGCGGGCCCCGGCCCAGCTGAGCAGTTCGAGGACGGCGCGGCGGTGGCGGCGGAGTCGCCGGCCGAGAGGCGAGTCGGGAAGCCCGAGTTGGTCCGGGCTGGGCGGGATCAGTTGAAGGGAGAGCGTGTGTCCTGTGGCCTCGATGAGTTTGGTCAGGGTGCGCAGCCCGGGCTCTCGCCGAGCGGGCGGACATGGCGCACATCAAAGAAGGCCGAAACCCACAAGCTTGCGGCCGTGGCGGCGGCGCTGACCGGCGAGCTCGGCGTGGGTTCGCGGCGCCCCGTCGTTCCTCGCGCTCACCGCTGGTCAACCCGCCATCAACGCGGGAGCCCTCGTCAGGTTGGGCCTGCTTGACCCACTCCCGCACCGCGGTCTCGGTTCGTCACAGCGGGTCAACTCCAATCGACGCTCTGCCAGCCGGAGCTGCGCCCCCACGACGGCCTCATGAACTGAAGCGAGCACGGCTGGGTCGATGGACTTGACGGCTTCGCCGATCTCGATCAGCCCCCGGTGACGTCCATGGGGTTCATTCGCCGAATGACCAACGCCATCGACGACCTCCAAGCCCTCGACGCCTTCAACTGAGCTTCGAGTCGACGCGTACGTGCACCCGCGAGAACCTCTCGAGATGCCGGCCGCCGGCGGGCGTCGCGCTGCTGTTATCCGAGGACGCGGACGGTGTCTTTCATACGCGCGGGGCGGTCATCTCCACGATCTCGAGCCATCTCTCGCACGCGGGCTCCGCCCATCTGCTGCGGAGATCAACAAACATGTCCGTAGCGCGGCGGCCCACCCAGTTGGGCAGCAGGTTGTCCGGCAGCTGCGGGTCCATGGCGGAGAACTGACGGTACTCGTCGACCAGCGCGATGTGCGTGAACAGCAGGTCGTCCCCCGGCGCGGGCTTGAGCTCGGCGAACCTGTCGATGAGCTGCTCGTAGCGCTCCGCGATGGCCTCGAGGTCCCAGGCGCGCGCGACGATCTCGGAGTCTGTGATACCCACGCCGAGAGTGCCGCCGATGAAGGTGATGGTGGATTCGCGCAGGCCGAGGTCGTCGATGAGCGTCCGAAGCTCCTCGACCCGGTCGACGTGCGGGCTGGCCCAGAGTCCAGGAGCGGGGTTTCCGAAGCCCTGCAAGTACAAAGCGCTGTAGAGCCGCTTGCGTACGGCGCGCAGGGGTCGCGGGATTGTCACCGCCAGGATCAGGCACCGCCCGTCCCACACCTTCGGCGGATTGATCAGTGTGGCGGCCCGGGCAGCAATGTCGTCGATCTCCGCACGGCCTGTGGTCGAGACGGTCCAGCGCACGGTCCGCCCGTGCTTCTCGCTGATGATCAGCCCGGCATCGGCGGCCCGGGCGATGGCCTGCCGAGCGGTCTGTTCCTCGAGGCCGAGTCCAGTCATGACGTACAGCAATGAGGCTGTCCAGACGGTGTCGCCGTGCCGGAGTACCAGGTCACCGAGGACGGTGAGCAGAACTGACCGGGCGCTGCCGACGGGCAGCTCTCGGGACGCGGACACGTGATCCGCGTTCTGTTGTCGATCGTTGCCAACCACCAGATGCACGCCTCCATCACATCACGACCCGGATGACCTGGACGCACCTGTTGACAACCTACATGCACAGGAATAGCAGTTCCTTGCTATGTAGGTAGTCAAGTATCCATGGAACGCCCCCCACCAGTCAGGAGAGCCACCGATGGCCACCGACGCGGACGCCGGGCCCATTCGTTCGACGCAGCTCGAGCCCTATCCCACCGACTTCACATCATGGAAGTTCCTGGCCTGGATGGGCCCCGTCTTCCTCGCGGCGTTCTTCGGCCTGTGGGGCGTACTGGCCGGCAACATCCCACCGTTCCCGCCCAGCGCGAGCGCCGAGGAGGTCTGGCAGAACTACCACGATCACCGCCTGGCGATCATGATCGGTATGACCGTGTGCCTCTCGCTCACTGCCTGCTACATGGCATGGGGCGTGGCGATCTCTCAGGTCATGCAGCGCATCGAGGGTCCCAACGGGATCTGGTCCAAGGTCGAGATGATGGGCGCCACGATCACCTGTGCGCCGATCATGACGGCCTGTGCGATCTGGGCGACTGCCGCGCACGAGATCGACTCGATCACCCCGCAGACCGCCCACATGCTCTATTGGTTCGGCTGGTTGCTGATCGACCTGGCCTACCTGGTCACCTCGTTCAAGATCGCCGGTTGCAGCATCGTGTTCATGCGTGACCGACGGGCGAAGAAGCTAGTGCCGGACGCGGTGAGCTGGTGGGGATGGGTCACCGTCGCCTCGTTCTTCGTGGTCAACGCCATCCCGTTCGTGACCACCGGCCCGCTGGCGTTCAACGGTGTGATCAGCTTCTGGATCGCGTTCTTCACCTGGTTCTTCTGGATCCCGTCGATGTCCTACTTCATCATCAAGGCGGTCGACCGGATCAAGGCCGAGGACGCGGCCGACGGCCGGCGGATCGACTAGCCCGGAGTGGATGCCGTCACCACCGACCGAACGAAGCCCAGACGCCTTCCCGGGGTGGACGGCGTCTGGGTCTTCATCGGCGCCGACTCGGTCATCTTCGCGATCCTGTTCCTGACCTTCATGCAGGACCGTCACGCCGATGCCGCAGTCTTCGAGGCTTCCCGGCAGACCCTGAACGCCGACCTCGGCGGGTTGGACACGCTGATCTTGCTGACCAGTTCATGGCTGGTGGCACTGGCGGTGCAAGCGGTCAAGCGCGATGAACTCAACCGGGCACCTCGATACCTGCTCGGGGGCGTCCTGACCGGGCTGATGTTCGTGGCCTCGAAGTCCACCGAGTACGGACAGAAGTTCGCCGTCGGCATCACGCCGGCCACTGACCCGTTCTACATGTGGTACTTCACCCTGACGGGGATCCACCTGGCCCACGTGCTGCTCGGTACGGGGCTGCTCACATTCGCCTGGCGCCGGTCCCGGCAGCGTCGCTTCGACAGCGGCAACCGGGCGGTGCTGGAGTGCGTCGCGTCCTTCTGGCATCTGGTCGACCTGCTGTGGATCGTGCTGTTCCCGCTGCTCTACCTGATGAGGATGGCGTCGTGACATTGCTGCGCGAACGTGCCACCTGGGTGTGGATCGGGCTCATGATGGCCACCTGTGTGACGACCTGGGGCCTATCCAAGGATGCTTTCAACCCGACGGTGGCGGTGGTCGGTATCTTCCTGATCGCCGCGCTCAAGGTGCGGTTCGTGATCCTCGACTTCATGGAGCTGCGGCATGCGCCGGTTCCCGTGCGGATGGCGTTCGAAGTCTGGGTCGTCGCGGTCGCTGTCATCATCCTGGGCTTCTGGTTCGCCACCATCGCACCTGGTTGAGGCTTCAGCCGTCGTTCACCGGGTTCGGCGAGCAGGTCGGAAACTGGGCATCTCCTTCGGTCTCAGAGCTCCTCGACCGCCGCGCACCGGGTGACCCCCCGACCCGTGGTACCCGTTCCCGCCGGACGCCGCGCTGGTCGAGGGATGGCGGGCCGGCGGGCGAGTTGACATGCTGACGGAATGAGTGATCTGAACTACTCCGAGTCGGTCGTCGTCGCCGCCTCCCCGGAAGCCCTCTACGACCTCGTCTCCGACGTCACCCGGGTCGGCGAATGGAGCTCCGAGTGCCGGGCCTGTTGGTGGGATGAGGGTGCCGGCGCGAAGGTGGGCGACTGGTTCAACGGCCGCAACGAGTCCGGCGACCGGACCTGGGAGACGAAGTCCCAGATCGCCGCCGCCGAGCGCGGCAAGGAGTTCGCCTGGCTGGTCGGCGGGTCCTACGTGCGCTGGGGCTACACCTTCGCCCCGGTCGAGGGCGGCACCGAGCTGACCGAGTCCTGGGCGTTCCTGCCCGACGGCATCGCCTTCTTCCACGACAACTTCGGCGCCGAGGCGGACGCGGCGATCGAATCCCGGAAGGCGTCGGCGCGCAGCGGCATCCACGACACACTCGCCGCCATCAAGAGGATCGCCGAGTCCGGCTGATCCTCCTCGACACGAGCGCCGCGACACCAGTGCGCGGTTCTCACAGCTCCACCACGGCCGGTGCCCGCAGTCCGGTCAGCAGGCGGTAGCCCAGCTCCCGCTCCAGGTGCCGGGCGGACCCGAGCAGCTCCTCCAGCAGCGCTCCGCGTTCCACGAAGCCGTGCTGGTGGTGCTCCCGGGTGAGCCCGACCGCTCCGCAGAGCTGCATGGCGTGCCGCGCGACGTCCCGGTACGCGGTGCCGGCCACGGCCTTCGCGACGGCCGCCGCCCACGGCGAACCGTCCGTCCAGGCACTGTCGAGCACCGAGCGTGCGGCCTCGAGAACGGCGTGGCCCTCGACCAGCCGGTGCCGGACGGTCTGGTAGGCGGCGATCGGGCGGCCGTACTGGACCCGCTCACTGGTGTGTCGTATCGCGTTCTGCAGCAGGACCTCGGTGATCCCGTGCAGCTCCGCCGCCAGCGCGCGTCGGCCGGCCGCGACGGCGCGCTCCCAGGCGTCCGGCGGGGGTTGCGGCACCGGCGTCGCCGCGGGTGTGCCCGCCGGCACGCGCACCCGCCACCAGGTCCGTGCGGTGTCGAAACCGTGCACCGGACGAGCGCTCAGCTCCCCGGACGACAGTTGCGCCAGCCCGGACTCCCGCTGGACCCACACCGAGGCGACGGTGGCGGGGTCGACGAGCGCGACCCCCTCGTCGGTGACGTGGTCCGCGCCGAACGGCGGATAAACCACGGCGGCGTCGGCGTGGTCCGCGCCGATCTCGGCCAGCACCACCCGGTCGAGCAGCGACGAGGTCACGGCGTGCCGGCCGTGCTCGGTGAACAGCAGGGTGGTCGCCTCGGCCGGGTCGGCCTCCTGCGCCTCCGCCCAGCCCAGCTCGTCCAGCGCGGCGGCCGGGTCGGCGTCGGCGGAGGCGAACGTGGAGCGTAACGATTCGATCAGTAACTGGCGGTCCGCGTTGTCCATCGGTCTCCGATCAGCCCTTCTCCGTCGGCAGCCGCAGGACGCGGTCGGCGACGATTCCCCGTTGCACCTCGCCGGCACCGCCGAAGATGGTGGTGGCCCGGCTGAACCACCAGTCGTCGTAGCGGTGTGCCGCCGCCGCCGAGTCGTCGAGCAGGAACCCGTACGGGTCGAGGTCGCGGGCCAGGTCGGCCACCGCGTGTTCGGCGGCACCGAGCAGGACCTTGTCGACGCTGGTGTCCGGTCCGAGGGTGTTGCCGGCGTCGAGCCGGCGGACGGTGTTCGCGGTCTTGGCGCGGGTGGCCAGCACCCGCAGGTAGGCCCGACCGACCTCGGCCGGCGCGGCGGGATCGTCGGTGTCCAGCCGCGACACCAGGCCGCGCAGCCGGCACAGCAGCTTCGCCTGCCGCTGCCATGCGTACGTGCCGCGCTCGTACTGCATCAGCTTCATCAGGACCGCCCAGCCGCCGTCGACCTCGCCGATCAGTCGGTCGGCGGGTACCGGCACGTCGTCGAGGAAGATCTCGGCGAGGTGGTTGAAGCCGCTGGCCAGGGCGATCGGGCGGACGACCAGGCCTGGTGTGTCGAGGTCGACGAAGAACATGGTCAGGCCCCGGTGCCGGCTCTCCGGGGTGCCGGTGCGGGCGAGCACGAACGCCCGGTTACCGGCGGCGGCGAGGCTGTTCCAGATCTTCTGCCCGTTCAGCCGGAAGCCGTCGCCGTCGGGCGTGGCCCGGGTGCGCAGCGAGGCGAGGTCGCTGCCGGCCTCGGGTTCGCTGAACCCCTGCGCCCAGAGCTCCCGCCCGGTGGCCAGCGCGGGGAAGAACCGCTGGGCCAGATCCGGTCGCAGATCGGTGACCATCTGACCCAGGATCTCGATCGAGTCGTACTGATGCGGAAGCTCGATGTCGTGCGCCCACAACTCGTCGATCAGCACCGAGCGCAGGGCGGCGGCGCCGCCGGCGCCGCCGACCGCCTCGGGCCAACCCCACTTGCCCCAGCCCGACTCCCACAGCAACACCAGCAGCTTCGCGTCGTGCCGCAGCGCCTCCTCCAGGCTGGCCGGATGCACATCCCGCCAGGCCGCCAGGACGTCGGAGTGCTTCCGCAGCCAGGCCCGGAACCGGTCGCGGAACCGGGGCAGGTCGATGCCCGGCTCCAGGTCGGCCGGCTCGACGGACAGCGAGGCGGTCATGAGGCGCGCCGCCGGTCGGGGTTGGACGGCGTGACCACCCGGGCCGGGCCGTCCGCGTCGACCAGCTGTTCGCGGGGCGGTCGACGGCCCATGTCTGAACTCCAATGTTCGAGAGCGCTGGTCGCGGTGGCATTCGTCGGTCAATCTAGGCGCTGATCGCGCCGGTCGTCATCACCTCTGCGGCCCCTACCTCCGGGTACGGTGCGAACGGAGCTCGATCCGAAGGGGGTGAACGATGGTTGCCGAACCCGGGGGACGCGGCCTGACCGCGCTGGTGGCCGAGCTGGTCACCGATCCCGAGCCGCTGACCGACGCCTGGCGGGATCTGGGCGAGCGGGCGTTCGTGGACACCGTCGCCGTGCTGATGGCCGGCCGGAACGAGCCGTCGGTGACGGTGCTGGCCGGCACGCTCGACGCCGACGAGACCAGTGGCCCGGCCCGCTCGCTGGCCACCGGGCGGTCGTCGCCGATCCGCGACGCCGCTCTGCTCGACGGGACCAGCGCGCACGCCCTGGACTTCGACGACGTCGACAACGCCCTGATCGGGCACCCCAGCGCGGTGCTGGTGCCGACGATCCTCGCGGTCGGCGGCGCGGCAGATGTCCGCGGCGAGGATCTGCTGGTGGCCTACCGGTGCGGGCTGCTGACCGCTCGGGTCCTGGCCCGGAGGCTTGGCGTGCAGGGCCACTACGCGGCGGGCTGGCACAGCACCAGCACGATCGGCACCCTGGCCGCGGCGGCGAGCGCGGCCCGCCTGTGGGGGCTGACCGGCGTCCAGGTGCGGCACAGCCTGGGCATCGCCGCATCGATGGCCGCCGGCAGCAGACAGAACTTCGGCTCGATGACCAAGCCGCTGCACGTCGGGCTGGCCGCCGGTCACGGGGTGCTCGCCGCCCGCCTCGCCGGACGCGGCTACACCGCCGACCCGGACCAGCTGGAGGGACCGCTGGGTTATCTGGCGCTGTTCGGTCACCCGGACCGGCCGGTCGACGCGGCCCCGGCCGAACCCGACGACGGGCGGCCCGCCGGGCTGAACGTGAAGCTGTACCCCTGCTGCTACGCCACCCACGCCGCCATCGACGCCGCCCTCGACCTGGCCGATCGCCTGGCCGACGACGCGGAGATCGAGCGGATCGAGGTGGCGGTCCCGCCCGGCGCGCTCGACCCGGTGATCCACCACCGCCCGCTGGACGGGATGCAGGCCAAGTTCAGCCTCGAGTACGCGGTGGCGGTCGCGCTGCTCGACCGCCGGGTCGGGCTGGCCTCGTTCACCGACGAGCGGGTGGGTCGCGCCGACGTGCAGCGGCTGCTGCGCACGGTGCACCTGAGCGCCGCACCGGTGCCGCCGGTCGGCGAGCCCCGCTGGGAGCACTTCTTCGCCGCGGCGGTGACCGTGCGGACCGCGACCGCGGACCTGCGCGCCCGGGTCGACCAGCCCGCCGGCCACGCCCACCGGCCGGTGAGCGAGGCGAACCTGCGGGCGAAGTTCGTGGACTGTCTGAGCGGGGCGGGTGTCCACCAGGGGACCGGCCCCGTCGAGGACGGTTACCAGGCGCTGCGCACCTTGCGCACCCGTCCGTCCGCCCGCGCGGTGCTGGGGATCCTGACCGGAGCCACCGCCGACCCGACGACGCCCACCCACCGATGAGCCGGCCCCGGCGGGTGCGCCGCGCGCGGCGCACCCGCCGAACCTCAGGCGAGCTCGAAACCGGCGTAGCCGGCCGCCCGGGACTCCGCCCACTTCTGCCGGTACTGGGGCAGCCCTCCCGGGTAGTTGAGCATCTGCGGTGCCTTGCCCGCGATGTTGGCGCCCATGTACCACGAACGCGCCCGGGGGAACAGGGTGCCGTCGGTGATCTCGGCGGTGTGGTCGCGCCACTCCGCGTCGGCCTCGGCGGTGGACTCGACCCGGGTCAGCCCGCGGCGATTCATGTGGTCGATCAGCATGACCACCTCCTCGCCCTGCACCTCGGCGTTCGTCGGCCCGTTGGCGAAGCCGGCCGGGCTGAGCGGGCCGTAGAGGAACAGCAGGTTCGGGAATCCGTGCACCGCCGTGCCGAAGTGCGCGGCCACCCCGTCGGCCCACTGCTCGGCCATCGTCTGGCCCTCGGTGCCCCGGATGTCGAGCTGGGTCAACCCGCCGGTGACCATGTCGAACCCGGTGGCCAGGATCAGCACGTCGAGTTCGTGCTCCACGCCGTCGGCGGTCAGCACCCCGTTCTCGGTGATCCGCTGGATCGGGGTGTCGTTGACGTCCACCAGCCGCACGTTGTCCTGGTTGAACACGTCGTAGTAGTTCTGCTCCAGCGACGGCCGCTTGACCCCGAACGGGTGCGGCGGCACGGTGGGAGCGAGCTTCTCGGCCACGACCGGGTCGTGGATGCGCTCACGGACCTTGTCCCGCCAGAACTCGTAGACCCGGGTGTTGATCGCCTCGTCGGTGAACACGTCGAAGAACGAGCCCAGCCAGAACCGGAAGCCGCCCCGCGCCCACAGTCCCTCGTAGATCTCCCGCAGCTCCGCCGCCGGGATCTCCGCCGAGGTCTCCCCGAGGAAGTCGAACTCGACACCGCCGAAGGTGTCCACCCGCTCCGCGTACTGGGCGTCCATGCCGACCCGCAGCTCCGCCTTGGCCGCGTCGTCCAGCTTGCGTTGCCGCATCGGCAACGCCAGGTTCGGGGTGCGCTGGAAGACCGTCAGCCGGGAGGCGACCGCCGCGCACTCCTGCACCAGCTGCACCCCGGTGGCGCCGGTGCCGATCACGCCGATCCGCTTGCCGTCGATGGACTCGCCGTCCTGCGGCCACAACGCCGAGTGGTGACAGATGCCGCGGAAATCGCCCAGCCCGGGGATGTCCGGCATGACCGGTTTCGCGCCGATGCCGGTGCACAGCACGACGAACCGGGCACGCGCGGTCCGTCCGGTGTCGGTGCGGACGGTCCATGTGCGGTCCGACTCGTCGAAGGTCGCGCCGACCACCCGGGTGTCGTAGCGGATGTCCCGGCTGAGCCCGAACGTGGCATCGACGTGGTCGAAGTAGGCGCGCACCTGGTCGTAGCCGGGGTAGAGCTCGTCGTAGTCGAAGCCGCGCCACAGGTCCGGGTGACCGAACTGGTAGTGCGGGCCGTGGGTGTCCACCCGGGCGCCGGGGTAGCAGTTCCAGTACCAGATGCCACCCAGGCCCGACCCGGCCTCGTACACCTTGGCCGACAGGCCCAGTTCACGCAGCCGGTGCAGCTGGTAGAGGCCCGCGAACCCGGCACCCACGACGAGCACATCCAGCTCGTCGACCTCGCCGGTAACCCCGATCACGCCATCCGGCGCCGGCCGCGTCGACGTCATCCCCACCTCCGGTCCCGAAAACGGCGCACGCACCACGACGTGCTCGTACTCGCAGCCTCGCACACCCGGTGGGGCTCGCGATATCCCCGAATCGACGTCCCCGGGTCACTGGCACCCCGAAGTCCCGGACCCCGCCACCGGAACCTCCGCAACGTCGGGCGTCCGGCTCCACGACTTCCGGCACACGTTCGCGGTGATCTCGCCGTCCGCCGGGGCGCACTACATGGACGTCTCGAATTGGCTCGGGCACGAGTCCTTCGTGACCACGTTGACGATCTACGCCGGCTACATCGACACCGCCGAGGGCGGCAAGGCAGTCCCGCCTACCCGGCCTTCCGCCCCGGCGCCGGCCGCCAAAACCCGGGTCAGCGGCAACGTGCTGCGTTGGCTTCGCTCTTGTCGTGCGCGAACGCGACACCCCCGAACACCGCCGCTACGCCGATCGCATCTTGACCGGGCGTATCGGGTCGGCCGGGCGTGACAACTGTGCAGCCCGCGCGTCGGCCTCGACGGTATGATCGCTCGTGGAGGTGCGGGTATGGCGTTCGAGCGGATCACGATTGATCACGCCAAGATGGGCGGGCTGCCGTGCATCCGCGGGTTGCGCATTCCGGTGAGCACGGTGCTGGGACAGTTGGCGGCCGGCCGCACCGAGTCGGAGATCCTGACTGACTATCCGGACCTGGAGCAAGCTGATGTCCCGGCGGCTCTGGAGTACGCGGCGGTGGCGGTGCTGGAGCGTCAGCTGCCGCTAGCTTCCGGTCAGTGAGGTTCCTGCTCGACTCGAACCTTTCGCATCGGGTAGCGGTCGTGTTGCGCGCCGGCGGCTTGGACAGCGACCACGTTCGTGACCACGGGCTGCAGGCTGAGCCTGGATCCACCGTCGAAATGGGTCCTTGATGGTGAGTCGTAACGCACGAATGCCCCTCTGAGCTGGGAGAATGTGGCTTGCGAAGGTCACATTGGTCCGCACAGAAGGGCATCCGCTGGATGCGACTATCTCATGGGC
>JAJCYC010000096.1 GCA_029263115.1 Pseudonocardia sp.
TCGCCGGCGGCGCCTACCTGGTCTCACGGCGCCGCAGGCGCGCCGGTGGAGCGGCGGAGGAGGCAGTCGGCTCTGGTCTCGGCCCGCCCGCCGGCGACGTCGGTACGGATCCGTACCCCGGCGTCTCGACGGACGACCTGGCCGGCCGGGCCAGCGCGGCGCTCATCGAGGTCGACGACGCGGTGCGCACCTCCGAGCAGGAGCTGGCCGCCGCGCGGACGCACGTCTCGGGCTGGTCGGGTCGGCCGGAGTTCGGTGGTGGCGGCTGGGTCGGTGGCGGCGGGCTGGCCGCCGAGCTGGGCGGGATGGTGCTGGGCGGCATCCTCTCCGGCGCGATCCGCGAGGCCGGCCACTGCGGCGGGTACGGGGGCGGCGGATCGGGTGGGATCCCGGGCAGCTTCGGCGGGTCGGCCACCCGCGGCCGGCGCGGCGGTGGCGGTCGCTTCTGAGAGCCAGGCCGCCTGTCCGACCGACCGTCCTGGACGAGGGGTCAGACCTGGACGGGGTACACCGGTTCCGGGATCTCCGGGCGGATCCGCCGTTCCACGGTGATCCCGTGCCAGAGCATGAACACCAGCAGCGTCCAGATCCGCCGGCTGTGATCGATCGGGCCGACCCGGTGCTCGTCGAGCATCCGGCGGGCGGCGGACAGGTCGAGCAGGTGGTCGGTCTGGCTCTCGGCGATAATCCCGGCCGCCCAGTCGTACATCTCGTCGCGCAGCCAGTGCCGCAGGGGTACCGGGAAGCCCAGCTTGCGCCGGTGCAGCACGTGCGGTGGAACGACCGACTCGAGCGCGCGACGCAGCGCGTACTTGGTGGTCCCGGAGGCGTTGGTCCCGGTGATCTTGTGGTCCAGCGGGATGGCCGAGGCCACCCGGAACACCTCCGGGTCCAGGAACGGCACCCGCAGCTCCAGCGAGTTCGCCATGGTCACCTTGTCGGCCTTGACCAGGATGTCGCCGCGCAGCCAGGTGAACAGGTCCACGTGCTGCATCCGGGCCACCGGATCCCAGCCGGCGGACTCCCGGTACCACCGCGCGGTGATCTCGGTGTGCGAGCGGCGCGGGTCGTAGCCCCGCAGCACCGCCGCCAGCTGGTCGTCCCGGAACACCCGAGCGTTGCCGTAGTAGCGCTCCTCCAGCGACAGCGCGCCCCGACGCAGCAGGTCCTTGCCCCGCACGCCCTCGGGCATCCGGGTGGACAGCCGCCCGGCCAGCCGGCGCACCGCGCCCGGCACCTTCTCGAACGGCGCCAGCGACAATGGTTCGCGATAGATGGTGTAGCCGCCGAACAGCTCGTCCGCGCCCTCCCCGGACAGAACCACCTTCACGTGCTGGCGGGCCTCGCGCGCGATGAACCACAGCGGGACCAACGCGGGGTCGGCCACCGGGTCGTCGAGGTACCACACGATCAGCGGCAGCGCGTCCATCACCTCGTCCGGCTTGACCGTGCGGATCACGTGCCGCCCCCCGATCGCGGCGGCCGACTCGGCCGCCACGTCGACCTCGGAGAACCCGTCGCGCTCGAAGCCGGTGGTGAAGGTGATCAGATCCGGGTTGTGCTCCTTGGCCAGCGCGACGATCGCGGTGGAGTCGATCCCGCCGGACAGGAACGCGCCCACCGTCACGTCGGCGCGCATGTGCTTCGCCACCGAGTCGCGCAGCACGTCGGTGACCCGGTCGCGCAGCGCGTCCCGGGCCGCGGCGCCGACCAGCGGGACGGGGGAGAACGCCGGGGTGAAGTAGCGCTCGGTGACCGGCGCCTCGCCGGGACGCACGGTGAACATCGTGCCGGACTCGATGCGGCGGATCTCCCGGTGCATGGTGGCCGGCTCCGGCACGTACTGCAGCACCAGGTAGTGCTGCAGCGCCGGCTCGTCGAGGCTCAGCTGACTCGGACCGAACCCGGTGCCCAGGCCCGCACCGAGCTGCTGCAGGCTCTTCTTCTCGCTGGCGAACGCGCTGCCCGCCGGCCCGGTGTGCACGAACAGCGGCTTGATGCCGAACGGGTCGCGGGCGCCGAACAGCACCCGCCGCTCGGTGTCCCAGATCAGGAACGCGAACATGCCGCGCAGCCGGCGCACGGCGTCGGGGCCCCAGTGGTGGTGGGCCGCGACGATGACCTCACCGTCGCCCTCGGTGGCGAACTCGGCACCGTGCTCGGCGATCAGCTCCGCCCGCAGCTCCAGGTAGTTGTAGACCTCACCGTTGAAGGTCAGCGCGTACCGGTCGGGTGACCCGGGCGGCCCCCAGCGCAGCGGTTGGTGCGAGTGGTCCAGGTCGATGATCGACAACCGGTTGAAGCCCAGCACCACGTCGGCGTCGTGCCACTCGCCGCTCTCGTCCGGACCCCGGTGGCGGGCGCACCGCAGGGCATCGGTCACCGCCGTCGCCCGGTCCGGTGCGTCGGCCCGCGCAGTCAGCACACCCAGTAGCCCGCACACGCGCCTCGTCCGTCCCTCCCACGCACCGTCAGGAGTCCACGAGTATGCCGGTGACCCTGCCCGGCCCGACGACCGCGGTTGTTTGGGGAGGTCCGGTCTTCGGGCACCGGCCGCCGACCCCCCGATGTGACCGGTCCCATAGTCGAGCGCTCGACTGATTCGGGTGGTCCGTGCTCTGTCCGGGTCTCGTCCGGGATCTCGCCCGGCACGGTGCACCCGGGGGAGAGAAACGGGCCGTGCTCTTATACGCTTCGACGGAGGTTGGCGACCGGTGCGCGGTTCGGCGTACACGGCGTGGGCAACGGGTTCGGGAGGCAGCGAGCTGTGGGCCGTGATGTCACGAGGGTGCGGCGCTCCAGAGGCGTGCGGGCGGCCAAGGCGGCCGTGTTGGCCGCGCCGGTCGTGGTCCTGACGACCGGTTGCTCGGTCGAGGAGGTTCTGCGTTTCGGCTGGCCGGTGGGGGTAACCCCGCAGGCCACCGAGATGCGCCTGCTGTGGACCTGGCTCGCGGTGGCCTCACTGGTGGTTGGCGTGATCGTGTGGGGACTCACCGCCTGGACGGTGGCCTTCCACCGCAAGAAGGGCGAGGGCGAGTTGCCCCGGCAGTTCCAGTACAGCCTGCCGGTCGAGGTGATCAGCGTGGTGCTGCCGACGATCATCGTCGCCGGCATCTTCGCCTACACCGTGGTGGTGCAGAACGACGTCGACAAGAGCATCCCCAACCCGGACGTGAAGGTCGACGTCACCGCGTTCCAGTGGAACTGGCGGTTCGACTACCCGGACAACCCGACCGGCCGGCCGATCAGCACCCTGGGGACCAGCGAGACGATCCCGCTGCTGGTACTGCCCACTGATCGCAGCATCGAGTTCACGATCAGCTCCGAGGACGTCATTCACTCGTTCTTCGTGCCGGAGTTCCTGTTCAAGCGCGACGTCTTCCCGATGCCGGACAAGAACGACACCGACAATACCTTCGTGATCGACAAGATCGAGCGCGAGGGGGCTTTCGTCGGCCGCTGCGCCGAACTGTGCGGCAGCTACCACTCGGCGATGAACTTCGAGGTGCGCGCGCTCAACCCGCAGCGCTACGACCAGTACCTGCGCCTTCGCACCCAGAACAACCCCGTCTCCGGCGCGCCCAACACGGCGGGGGAGGCGCTCGCCGCGCTGAACTGCGGGGAGCTGTGCGCCCCGGAGGCGACCACCACCTACCCGTTCTCGACCAAGCGCACCAACCGGGTCGCTTCGGTCCGCCCGAACAGCTGACGATGCGAGGAGAAGCGGCGCGATGAAGGTCGAATCCCGGATCTTCGAGATCTGCACGGTGTTCTTCTTCCTGTGCGCGATCGTGTACGGCCTGCTGGCTAAGGAGCCGGTCGGCATCGTCGCCCTCACCCTCACCGGTGGGCTGTCCCTGATCATCGGTACCTACTTCCGATTCATCTCCCGGCGGCTGGAGCCGCGTCCGGAGGACAACCCGACCGCCGAGGTCGTCGACGGTGCCGGTGAGCTCGGGTTCTTCAGCCCGGGCAGCTACTGGCCGATCGGGCTGGCCGGGGCTGCGGCGCTGATCGGCATCAGCGTGGCCTACTTCCACGTATGGGCCATCGCCATCTCCGGCGCGCTGCTGCTGGTGGCGATCGGTGGCCTGCTGTTCGAGTACCACCTGCCGCGCTCCGACCACTGATCGAGGCGGAGCCGAGGTTGGTGCTACGGGCGCTCTCCGCGCCCGGGGCGCGCCGGATGCTGGCCGGTGACGGTCGGGTCGGTTTCGTCGAGGGATACCCGTCCGCCTTCGTCACAGAGTTGCTCCGGCTGGTCGCCGATCATTCCGGGGTCGCCGGGGAGCTGCCCGGCCTGGGCCCCTGGTTGATCATCCGGCTCTCCGACGACCTGGTGGTCGGCACGATGAACTGCGTGCCGCTGGAGGAGTCTGCGGTGAGCGTCGGCTACGAGGTGGCCGGCTCCTGCCGGGGCCGCGGATACGCCACCGAGGCATTGCGGCTGCTCGTCGGGCATCTGCTCTCCCGGCCCGGGCTGTACCGCGTCTGCGCGGAGACCACCGTCGACCACCTGGCCAGCCGCCGGGTGATGGAGAAGGCCGGGCTGACCTGGCGCTACGATGCCCTGGACCGGGTGGACGGCCGTCCCGTCACCCTCGCGCACTACGCCGTCGAGCGTCCACCGGGCTGAGCCGTCCCGACGTCCGCGACGTCCAGGGATCGTCCAGTTCCACGGAGTTCTCACGCTGGAACTCGCCAGTGCGTCAAGCCTCGGACGGCTGACCGGCTGCAGGATCCGTATCCCCGAGCTGAAGGCTACGTACTCAGCGTCACTGTAAGGTGCATGGCTGCGCTCGTGCGGTACACGAAGGCGGCCCCCGACCGGAGTGGTCGGGGGCCGCCGTCTGCTTGCTGGTGGATCAGTCGGTGACGTCCTTCGGGCGTCCGGCGTCCGGGCGTCCGGAGACCAGCTCCCGCTGACCCTCGTGCTCGACCTGGCCACTGCCGTTGGCGTCACTGCCGTTGGCGTCACGACCGTTGGTGCCATGACCGTTGCCGCCGTGGCCGTTCGAGGCGGCCAGCAGCTCCGCGCGGGCCCGCTCCAGGGCGACGGTCTCCTCGACCGGGTCGGGTGACAGCATCGAGCCGGCGACCGGGTGGCCGGCCAGTCCGAGCTGGTTCATCCGCTTGGGCACCGGGGCGCCCTGATACTCCAGCGGGATCGCGTGGCCGTGCGAGTCGACCCCGGCCAGCGGCTGGTGCACCTCGATGAACTCGCCGTGCGGCAGCCGCTTGATGATGCCGGTCTCGATGCCGTGCTCCAGCACCGCCCGGTCGGCCCGTTGCAGCCCCAGGCAGATCCGGTAGGTGACGTAGTAGGCCAGCGGCGGGAGGATCAGCAGCCCGATCCGGCCGATCCAGGTCATCGCGTTCAACGAGATATCGAAGTTGTAGGCGATGATGTCGTTGCCGGCCGCCAGCAGCAGCCACGTGTAGAACGTCAGCGCCATCGCGCCCAACGAGGTGCGGACCGGCACGTCACGCGGGCGCTGCAGCAGGTTGTGCAGCGCGTTGTCCTTGGTGAACTTGCGCTCCAGCGCGGGGTAGGCGGCGAGCAGACCGAAGACCGCCGGGATGAACGCCGCCGTCGGCCAGAAGGCGGCCGGGACCATGTAGTTGCCCAGGTAGAGCTCCCAGGCCGGCCACAGCCGGGGCAGGCCGTCGGTGAAGCCCATGTAGTAGTCGGGCTGCGAGCCGGCCGAGATGTGCGCGGCGTTGTACGGCCCGAGGTTCCAGATCGGGTTGATCTGGAAGATCCCGGCCATGATGGCCATGATGCCGGCGCTGACCGCGAAGAACGCGCCGCCCTTGGCCGCGAACACCGGCAGGATCCGCACCCCGACCACGTTCTTCTCGGTGCGCATCGGT
>JAJCYC010000097.1 GCA_029263115.1 Pseudonocardia sp.
CGACGGCAACGTGGTCGGCGACGGCAACCAGGCCGTGACCGGTGACGACAACACCACCGCCTTCGGCTCCGGGGACGCCACCTCCGCCGACTTCGACGACGCCCGGTTCGGCGACGGCGCCGGGGTCTCGGTCGGCGGCAATGCCAGCGGCAACGCCGAGGACAACGACACCTCCACCTCGGTGCGCGGCGGCGACGGCGACACCACGGTCAACACCGCCGACGACAACAGCTCCGCCGGCCAGTTCGCCGACCAGTCCGAGTCGGAGACCGACGTGGAGTACGACGTGGACGTCCGCGAGGACAGCCACGACGACATCAACTCCAACAACCGGGTCGACAACAGCGACAGCAACAACGTCGACGTCGACGCCTAGGTACGTCGCACCCTCGTGAATGCGCAGGACTAGCCTGGCGCGAGACCAGAGGCGGCCGGCTCCACACCCCACCGCGGGTCGTGGAGCCGGCCCTTCTTCGGTGGTGGGTCCAGGCGGGCGAGTGAGGTGAACGTGGCGGTATCCGGGAACCAGGCAGCGGTCGACCTGGTAGAGCTCGCGCTGAAGGCCACCGACGCCTACGACCGGCCCGACCTGAGTTCGAAGCTGCGGTTCACCCGCTCCCGGCTGGCCGACCCGAGCGTGCGGGTGCTGGTCGTCGGGGAGTTCAAGCAGGGCAAGAGCCAGCTGGTGAACGCGCTGGTCAACGCATCGGTGTGCCCGGTCGACGATGACATTGCGACATCTCTGCCGACCGTGGTGAAACATGCGGAATCCCCCAGCGTGACCCTGGTACGGGAGTCGGAGTCCGACAGCGGCGAACCCCGCCCGGCCGAGCGCACCGCCGTGCCGATCGACCAGCTCGCCCAGTACGTCTCGGAGGCCGGCAACCCCGGCAACCGCCGCCAGCTGACCTACGCCGAGGTCGGCATCCCCCGCAAGATCCTCGCCGGCGGTCTGGTGCTGGTGGACACCCCGGGGGTCGGCGGGCTCGGGTCGATGCACGGCGCGGCCACCATGGGCGCGCTGCCCCGGGCGGACGCGGTGCTACTGGTGTCCGACGCCGCGCAGGAGTACAGCAAACCCGAGCTGGACTTCCTGCAGGCCGCCCGCCGGCTGTGCCCGAACGTGGCCTGCGTGATCACCAAGACCGACCTGTACCCGCAGTGGCGCCGCATCGTCGAGCTGAGCACCGGGCACCTGACCCGCAACGGGATGCCGGCCGAGGTGTTCCCGGTGTCCTCCACGCTGCGACTGCACGCACTGAAGCTGAAGGACGACAGCGTCGACGGGAAAGCGCTGCAGCAGGCGCTGATGGACGAGTCCGGGTACGTGCGGCTGATCGGGCACCTGCAGCGCGGGGTGCTCGGCCGGGCCGACGACCTGGACCGCCGCTCGGTCTGCCAGGACGTGCTCGCGGTGTGCGACCAGCTGGCCGCCGGGATGCGCTCCGAGCTGTCGGCCAGCGAGAACCCCGATGAAGCCGCCGCCCTCATCGCCGACCTCACCCGGGCCAAGGGGGTCGCCGACGAGCTGCGGCAACGCTCGGCCCGCTGGCAGGTGACGCTCAACGACGGCGCGGCTGACCTGACCTCGGACATCGAACACGACCTGCGCGACCGGATGCGGGCGATCTCCCGGGAGGCGGAGAAGAGCATCGACGAGGGCGACCCGAAGGACACCTGGGACCAGCTCGCGGTGTGGGTCGAGCAGCAGGTGTCCGAGGCGGCCACCGCGAACTTCGTCTGGGCGATCGAGCGGGCCCGGTGGCTGGCCGGTCAGGTCGCCGACCACTTCAACGGCAGCGGGGTGGAGTCGCTGCCGGAGCTGAACTTCGGGCAGGGCGACTTCAGCTCCGGGCAGCTGCGCGACCTGGAGCAGCCGGTGCAGGAGGCCTACGGCATCGGGCAGAAGCTGTTCACCGGGTTGCGCGGCGGCTACGGCGGCCTGGTGATGGTGGGCCTGGCCACCGGGTTGGCCGGGATGTCGCTGCTCAACCCGCTCTCGGTGGGCGCCGGGCTGCTGTTCGGCGGCAAGACGGTGACCGACGAGCTCAAGCGCAACAAGCAGCGCCGCCAAGCCGACGCCAAGGTCGCCGTCCGCCGGCACATCGACGACGTGATCTTCCAGGTGGGCAAGGACACCCGCGACATGCTGCGCCAGGTGCAGCGCACGCTGCGCGACCACTTCACCACGCTGGCCGAGGAGATGCACACCTCGCTGAGCGAAGCGGTGGCCAGCGCGCAGAAGGCGGTCAGGGCGGACGAGTCCACCCGCGGCGGCCGGGCCCGCGACCTGCGCGCCGAGCTGGACCGGATCGAGACGCTCGCCGTCAAGGCCCGAGCGCTGGTCGGTGACCGGGTGGCCGCGGAGCTGGGCGCGGGGGCCCTGTCATGAGTCTGACGCCGTCGTGAGTCTGACCTTCGGCGGTTCGCAGCTGGGCACCTCGGTGCGGGGGCTGCTGCACAACGCCTCGCAGGTGTACGCCGACAGCCCCGGGGCGCACGAGTGGCTGCGGATGCACCTGGCCCGGTTCGACGAGCCGCTGCGGGTGGCGATCGCCGGCAAGGTCAAGGCGGGCAAGTCCACGCTGCTCAACGCGCTGGTCGGCGAGGAGATCGCGCCCACCGACGCCGGCGAGTGCACCCGGGTGGTCACCTGGTACCAGGACGGCCCGGCACCCAAGGTGCTGCTGCACCCGCGCGGCGGGCCGGGTGTCGCGCCGGCGCGGCCGCGGCAGCTGTCGATCCACCGCCGCGACGGCGCGCTGAGCTTCGACCTCGGCGGCACCGAGCCGGACCGGATCGACCGGCTGACCGTGGACTGGCCCTCGCAGAGCCTGCGCGGCACCACGCTGATCGACACCCCGGGCATCGACTCGCTCTCGGCGGACGTCTCCGCGCGCAGCCACCAGTTCCTCGCCCCGTCCGACGAGCCCACCGCCGCCGACGCGGTGGTGTACCTGATGCGCCACCTGCACTCCGGTGACGTGCGGTTCCTGGAGTCGTTCCACGACCGCGGGGTGGCCCGGGCGACGGCGGTGAACACCATCGCGGTGCTGTCCCGGGCCGACGAGATCGGCGTCGGGCGGCTGGACGCACTGATGTCGGCGAAGAAGATCGCGTCGCGCTACCGCTCGGACGACAAGCTGCGCGAGCTGTGCCAGACGGTGGTGGCGGTAGCCGGACTGCTGGCCCAGACCGGCCGCACCATGCGCCAGACCGAGTTCACCGCGCTGTCCGAGTTGGCGAAGCTGGCCCGCTCGGACATGGACGGGCTGCTGCTGTCGGCCGACCGGTTCGTCACCTCGGACATCGGCGCCGAGAGCAGCGCCAGCGGAACGAGTATCCGCACGGTGCTGGACTCGCAGGTGCGGGCCGGGTTGCTGGACCGGTTCGGGCTGTTCGGGGTGCGGCTGGGTGTGACGCTGATCCGGCAGGGCCTGACCGACCCGACGAAGCTGTCGGCCGAACTGGTCCGCCGCTCGGGGTTGGACGACCTGCGCGAGGTGCTGAACATCCAGTTCACCGAGCGCCGCGACCTGCTCAAGGCGCGCTCCGCGCTGCTCGCCCTGGACCTGGTGCTGCGCCGCGAGCCCCGGCCGTCCGCGCAGCCGCTGGCGGTCCAGCTGGAACGGATCATGGCCGGGGCGCACGAGTTCGCCGAGCTGCGGCTGCTCACCGCGCTGCGCTCGGGCGCGGTGAAGCTGGCCAAGGTCGACCGGCTGGAGGCCGAGCGGCTGCTCGGCGGTGAGGGCGGCGCGGCGTCCGCCCGGCTGGGCCTGGACCCGATGGCCGGGCCGGCCGAGCTGCGCGGTGCCGCGCTGGAGTCGCTGAGCAAGTGGCGCCGCCGGGCGGAGAGCCCGTTGGCCGGCCGCGGCGTCGCCGACACCGCCCGGGTGGTCGTGCGCAGCTGCGAAGGGCTGCTGGCCGGACTACCGCGCTGAGCCGCGTGGGGGTCGGCCGGGGTGGGGCGGTCAGTTGTTGACGATCATGCGGAGGTGGGCCATCAGCTCGCCGCGGCTGGTCGCGCCCAGGCGCTGGCGCATCCGGGCCACGTGGTGCTCGACCGTCTTCGCCGAGATGAACAACCGCTCGCCGATCTCCTTGTAGGTCATCCCGGCCAGCACCAGCTGCGCGACCTCGACCTCCCGGTCGCTCAGGGTGCCGCCGACCGCGTCCGACCCCGCACGGGGGCCGTTGGCCGATGCACCGGGCCCGGCCGCCGCAGCGGGTCGGGACGGCGGCGCGGCGCCGGGTCGGGACGGCGCGTCCGGTCGCCGCTCCGGCGCGGCCCCGCCGGAGCGGTCACCGGCCCGGTGCGGCGGTGGCCCGGACCCGCCGTTCGGGCTCGGCCGCGCCGAACCGACCGTGCCGACCGGAGCCCCGCCGCCGGCACCCGGGCCGGCCAGGACGCCCGGATCGGTGGCCGAGGCGGTCGCCTGCAGTCCGCGTGCGCACTGCAGCAGCGCGCTCATCGCCTTGCGGTCGGTGGTACGAATCGCGGCCTGACCGGCGAGTTTGCCGCCCTCCCAGGACAGTCCGACGGCGTGCAGGCCCCGAGCCGCAGCCTCCACGCCGGGCGGGTCGACCTCGCCGGCCAGCGCGGCGATCCACTGCCGGGCGGCCACCGCGAGCGCCGCCACGTACCGCCCGCCGGCGGCGCCGCGCTCCAGGGCCTCGGCGTGCCGGGTGGCCTCATCGGGGCGCTCGGCGATGAGGGCGGCGTGCAGCTCGGCCCAGTGCACCGACGCCGACCACAACACCGGGTGACCGAGGCGGGCCAGCAGCGCGTGCGCCTCGTCCAGATGCGGCTGCACCCAGCTCTGCTCGCGCAGCCGGGCGGCGGCCACGATCAGCTCGCCGAGCGGCTGCAGCACGTACAGGTCGACCGGGTGCCGGACGATCGCCTCGCGGGCCCGGCCCCACGCCGGCATCAGCGCGGCCAGGTCGCCGGCCCGCCGCGCCAGCCCGACCTCCAGCGCGGCGGCCACCAGCTCGTCGCGCGGCTCCAGCCGGCGGTGCCTGGTGGCGCGTGCGGCGACCCCCGCGTCTACCTCGGCGAGCAGCCCGCGGGCGGCCACGGTGGCCCCGCGTGACATCAGCACCCACCCCTGCAGCAGCCGGTGCCGGGCCGCCGACATGGCGCCGCCCAGCCCGGTGGCCACCGCACGGTCCAGCACCGAGGCCGCCACGTCCAGCTCGCCGCAGTGCGCGGCGACCAGCGCGGCCAGCGCGGCCGGGGTGTCCGGCAGCAGCACGCTCGACGCCCGGGGCTCCAGCAGCGCCGCCGCCCGGGCCAGCTGGGACAGCGCGGCGGTGGGCGAGCCGGCTACCGTGTCGTACACCCCGCGGGCCAGCAGCGCCTCCGCGCCGGCCAGCAGGGTGACCGAGGCGGGAGCCGAGCCGGCAGCCGGTTCGAGCAGCTCACGGGCTTCGGCCAGGGCTCCGGTACCGATCAGCGCCGGCACGGCGACCACCGCGTTCGCGCCCATCGACGCCGCGCCCAGCCAGCGGTACAGCTCCGCGCTGCGGGCCAGCAGGCCGCGCTGGGCCAGCGCCGCCGCGGCCACGGTCACCGCCCGCGAACGGTCGGCCTCGGACACCGCGCCCGGGTCGGACAGCACGTGGTCGGCCAGCTCCAGCGCGCGGTCCAGGTCACCGGCGCGGGCGGCGGCCTCGGCCCGGCGAGCGGCCAGCTCGACGGCCGGTGCCCCGGCGGCGACCGCGGCGTCCAGCAGCCGCCCGGCCAGCACGGGCCCGCCGGCGCCGGGGTGCCCGTAGCCGGGGTGCACGGAGCCGGGCGGATCGTCGCGCAGCGCCTCGTCGGCGGCGGTGGTGAACACCCCCGCCACCCGCGCTCCGGTGGCGCCGGAACCGAGCAGGTGCAACGCCGCCCCCATCACCGAGGCGCCCCGCTCCAGCTGCACCTCGGCCAGCCGCCGTCGCAGGCTCAGCAACCGCACCGGCGGAGTGACCCGCAACGCCGCGAGCGCGTACACCGGCCGCAACCCCCCCGGATCACCGACCAGCCACCCCGCCGCGTCGGCCTGCTCGACCAGCCCGGCCACCTCGGCGGCGGTCGAGCCCAGCACCGGGGCGAGCACGTCGACGTCCAGCGGGGCACCGGCCGCGCAGGCCAGCGTCAGCTGCCGCAGCGGCTCGGGCAGCCGTTCGAGCTGGTGACCGAGCTGTTCGAGCAGACCGCCGGGTGGCGGGTCACCGGGGCGCACCGTGTCCAGCGCGCCGGCGTCGGTGAGCGCGGCCAGCACCCGGTCGACCAGCGCGGGGGAGCCGCCGGTCCAGCCGAGTACCGCGTCGACCAGCCCGGCGGCCGGTCGGGCACCGGCCGCCAGCGCGCCGCGTCCGCCCACCCCGGCGCGGTCCAGGTCGCCCAGCGGCAACGGGGCCCGCCGGTCGGCCAGCTCGGCGGTCAGCTCGCCGAGCGCGGTGGTGCGGGGGTACGGGCGGCGGGTCAGCAGCAGCCGGTCGATCGTGCCGGCCCGCACGGCGGCGGCCAGCGCGCGCAGTGTCTGCTCGGGCAGCAGGTGCGCGTCGTCGAGCAGCAGCGCGCCCTCGGGTCCGGCGGCCACCGCCCCGTTCCCGCCGACCCGGGCGCCCGCGTCCCGGCCGACCGGCACCCCGGACTCGGTGTAGCGCCGCTCCAGCACGTCGAGCAGCACGGACTTGCCGCTGCCGCCCGGGCCGACGATCTCCAGCAGCAGCGGGGCCGACGGGTCGGCGGTGATCTCCCGGTAGAGCCGGCGGGCCGCCGACGCACCGGTGAGCGCGGCCTCTGCGGACTCGCTGGGTGGCACCTGGATACGTTCCCCTCACCGATCGTGACGGGCCCGGGACGAACCCGGCCCGCGCGGGCGAATCGAACGTGTGAACGATACTCAGCCGGTTCCGAGCAGCCGTTGCCAGGCCGGGGTGGCCACCGTGTCCGGCACGGTCCAGCCCTGCCCCCCACCCGCGGCCGGGCCCCGACCGGTCGACAGCAACGCCCGCACCGCGAGTTCCGCCTCGCCACCCTGACCCCGGCGCACCGGCACCGCCAGCAGCGGCCACGACCCGCCGCCGATCATGCCGGTGAGCTCGAGGCCGTGCCGGCGCTGGAAGTCGTACACCCCGTCGACGGTGGCCCGGCCGAACTGCCCGTCCGCGACCACCCCGGGCACGCCTGCGGCGCGCAGCAGGTGCTGCGCGGCGAGCACCTGCGGGCCGCGGTCGGCGATCCGCAGCAGCGGCCAGGTCGCCGGGGAGTTCACCGTCCGGACGTCCACCCCCGGCTTGAGCAGCCGCGCCACCGACCTTCGCAGCGACGGCAGCAGCGCGTACAGCCGGTCGCCCGGACAGGCGGTGTCCCGGAAGTCCCGGTGCCCGTAGATCTCACCGGGCCGCAGGCCGTACTGCAGGCAGGTGAACGCGCACAGCACCCGCAGCACGGCGAACTGGCCGGGCGGCGGGTTGGACTCGGTGTAGGTGCCCTCGTTCTCGATGCCGATCGAGCAGCCGTTCTGGTCCGGGCAGTGGGTGCCCTCGACCATCCGCCGCCCGCCGAGCAGCGTCTCCAGGCTGCGGTGCCGTCCCTCGGCGAGCAGGCCCTGCCGGTTGATCAGGAAGTGGTGGCCGGAGTCGATCCAGCCGTTGGTGTCCATGTGGAAGTCCTGGATCGCCCGGGCCAGCGTGGACAACGCCAGGGGGTCGTCCCGGTTCCGGGTCGCGGTGTGGTGAACGATGATCTTGCTTGGGCGCCTCGCCAGGATGGTGACGGGCTCGGACGGGTCGCGGGCCCGCCATCCGGTGCAGCTGAGCACCCTGGGACGCGCCGGGCCGGGTAGCACGGCGCGGGCGGCCACCGGGTCGATCCGGCCGCCGGGATGCGGGTCGGTGAGCAGTACCCCGCCGACGACGAGGCCTGCCGCGACGCCGAGCAGCCCGCGCCGGCTGACTCCCCGGCTTGGGTCGTTCCGCCCCATCGCACCTCGTTCCACGCTCGATCCCGCGCGCGATCGGACCCGGTCCACAGGTCCGTGCGCAACGGCATGCGGGGCCCGTTTGACCCCCGATCGGTTACCCACGCTCGCCCACTGTGACCTCATCTGTCACACACGTAACTCAGATGAGTGACCGTGGGCGTGTCGTGATCATGGAACTCCGACCTTGCATTGGTTACCCGCGAGTAGGTACTCTTCGGTTACCAGCGAGTAGAAAGGGCTGACCCATGGCCCAGTACAAGGCCAATGTGCGCGACCTGGAGTTCAACCTCTTCGAGGTCTTCCGGGTCCAGGACCGGCTCGAGGCCGCCGCGTTCGGTGAGGACACCGCCGACGAGGCCACCGCCCGGGACCTGCTGCACGAGCTCGCTGCTCAGTGCGCCGGGCCGATCGGCGAGTCGTTCGTGGACGCCGACCGCAACCCGCCGGTGTTCGACCCGGCCACCCACTCGGTGACCGTGCCGGAGTCGCTGAAGAAGTCCTACCAGGCGCTCTGGGACGGCGAGTGGTACCGCCTCGGCCTGCCCACCGACCTGGGCGGGTACGGCATCCCGCCGACCGTGCAGTGGGCCGCCGCCGAGTTGATCCTCGGCGCCAACCCGGCCGCCTTCATGTACATGGCCGGCCCGAACTTCGCCTCGGTGGTCCACGCCAACGGCACCTCGCAGCAGCAGCACTGGGCGCAGCTGATGATCGACAGGGCCTGGGGCTCCACCATGGTGCTCACCGAACCGGACGCCGGCTCCGACGTGGGCGCGGGCGTGACCAAGGCGTACGCCCAGCCCGACGGCACCTGGCACGTCGAGGGCGTCAAGCGGTTCATCACCTCGGGCGACCAGGACATGACCGAGAACATCATGCACCTGACCCTGGCCCGTCCCCAGGGCGATGGCCTCAACAGGCCCGGCACCAAGGGCCTGAGCCTGTTCCTGGTGCCCAAGTTCCACTTCGACCCGGAAACCGGCGAGCCCGGTGCGCGCAACGGCGCGTTCGTCACGAACGTCGAGCACAAGATGGGACTCAAGGCGTCCGCCACCTGCGAGTTGACCTTCGGCGCGCACGGCACCCCGGCGGTGGGGTGGCTGCTCGGCGAGGTGCACAACGGCATCGCGCAGATGTTCGAGGTCATCGAGCACGCCCGGATGATGGTCGGCACCAAGGCCATCGGCACCCTGTCCACCGGCTACCTGCACGCCCTGGAGTACGCCAAGCAGCGGGTGCAGGGCGCCGACCTGCCGCGGATGACGGACAAGACCGCGCCCCGGGTCACGATCAGCCACCACCCGGACGTCCGGCGTAGCCTGATGCTGCAGAAGTCCTACGCCGAGGGCCTGCGCGCGGTGTACCTGTACTGCGCGAGCTTCCAGGACGAGGTGCGGGCCGGGCGGCTCGCCGGCACCGACCACGACCTGGCCGAGCGGGTCAACGACCTGCTGCTGCCGATCGTCAAGGGCGTGGGCTCCGAGCGGGCCTACGAGCAGCTCGCGCAGTCGCTGCAGACCCTGGGCGGCTCCGGCTTCCTGCAGGACTACCCGATCGAGCAGTACATCCGCGACTCGAAGATCGACAGCCTGTACGAGGGCACCACGGCCATCCAGTCCCTGGACTTCTTCTTCCGGAAGATCGTCAAGGACCAGGGCGGCGCGCTGATGCACGTGGCCGGCGAGATCCAGACCTTCCTGGACGACGAGTCGGGCAACGGCCGGCTGAAGAACGAGCGGGCCCTGCTGCGCACCGCGCTGGAGGACACCCAGGGCATCCTGGGCACGCTGTTCGGCTTCGCCTCGGCCTCGCTGCAGGACCCGGACGAGGTGTACAAGGTCGGCCAGCACAGCGTCCGGCTGCTGATGAGCGTCGGCGATCTGCTGGTCGGCTGGCTGCTGCTGCGCCAGGCCGACGTCGCCCAGCAGGCGCTGGATCTTGGCGCCTCCGTGAAGGACGAGCCGTTCTACCAGGGCAAGATCGGCGTCGCCCGATTCTTCGCGGCCACCGTGTTGCCGGAGCTCACCGCCCGGCGGCGGATCGTGGAGGCCGCCGACAACCACCTGATGGACCTCGACGAAGCAGCGTTCTAACGCCGTGAGTGGCGAGTGCGGCTACGACCGCACTCAGCGCTCACGACCCCGGACCGGGCCCACCGTCCTGCCGTGGCGGTGGGCCCGTTCGCGAGCGGACCCCGCGCGACCGGCCGGCCGCGGTCCCCGCGGGGGTCAGCCGGCGGGGGGCGCGGTCTCGCGGGCCGTCTGCGAACCGTGGCCGCTCGAGCCGGACACCCGCCCGACACCCCAGGCCAGTGCCGCGAGCAGCGCCAGGGTGCACAGCAGTACCAGCAGCGACGCCGCGCCCCACACCCAGCCGGGCACCCCCTGCTTCAGCTCGCGCTGCAGGATCAGCTGCTCGTGCACGGCGTCGCGGGTGGCGCTCGCCTCGGCGGGCAGCTCGGGGGCGTTCAGCGCTGGATCGGCCGCCAGGTACAGCGGGACGGCGGTCATCGTGCGCCCGTCGTGCAGCCGGACGAGCAGCTTCCAGTTCCCGCCCAACGGCAGCGGCCGGGTGGTGCGCCAGGCGCCGTCCCCGGTGGGCTCCAGCCGGTCGAGGTGCAGGTCGCCGCCCTGCCAGCCGGTGAGCTGCAGCCACGCCGGGTCGTCCACGGCGGAAGCCGGGGTGAACCGGACCTGCGCCGAGTCGGCGGAGATCGGGGCGATCCCGGCGACCGTGAGCTCGGCGCGCACGCCCTCGGGCACCGTGGTGGCCAGCCCGTTGGTCAGGGCGACGGCCAGCAGCGCCACACTGCCGGCGAACAGCACACCGGGCACCACCGCGCGCCGCCCATCCGCCCCGCCCGCCGCCGATCCGCCCAGCGCCGGTCCGCGCAGCCGGCCGGTCAGCCCCATGCCGAGCAGCGCGCCGGCCACCCCACCGGCCACCCCGCCGGCGCAGGCCATGAGCACGCCCTCGACCACCATGTCGGGGGTCCACGGCAGCGGCATGACCAGCCCGGACCAGGCGTACTCGCACGCGAACCCGACCGTGCCGATGGCCAGCCCGGAGACCACGCCGAACGCCAGTGGTCGGCTACGGCGGTCGCCGGCCAGGTAGGCGGCCACCAGCTCCACCAGCAGCGCCTCGGCCAGGTACAGCGGCACGGCGGCCCAGAGCTCGCCGATCACCCCGCCGACCACGACCGACACCCCGCCGCGCACCACGATGTAGAAGCCCACCGCGAACAGCGCCCCACCCCGGCCCAGCCACCACCGGGCGGCGACCAGCGCACACCCCGCCGCAAGGGCGATCAGCAGCGGCTGGTGCACCATGCGGAACTGCGGAACTCCGAAGTCGAACTCCGCCTGGAACACCGACAGCCCGATCAGCAGGCCGCCCATCGTCATTCCGCGCCGGATGAACTGGCCCACCGGGGACACCTGTGCGTCACCGGCGGCCAGCGCGCCCTCCCGTTCCAGCACCGTCATCGCGACCAGCGAGAGCCCGGCGCCGCCGAGCAGCATCAGGTGGGTCGGACCCCAGAGTGTGACGTCCTGGCCGAAGATCCGGTGCCACACGTCATCCAGCGGAAACCCGAGCAGCGCGTAGAGCCCGGACCCGGCCAGCAGCACCCCGCCGACCGGCGCGTACCAGTCGTCGGAGATGCGGATCGCGGCCGGGCCCGGGCGCTCGCTCCGGGGCAGCATGATCGCCAGGATGCCGGCGCCGAAGATGCCGAACAGCCCGAACAGGATCGGGTAGTGCGCGATGTTGGCCAGCGGGCCCTCGTCGCGGCCGCGACTGATGTGCAGCGAGATGTCCCAGTACATCCCGAGCAGCGCGGTCACCAGCGAGACCAGCGCCAGCGCGGACGGCAGGGCCACCCAGATCGGCAGGCCACGGGTGAGCGGGCTGCGTTCGGCGAGCGCGCCGAGCCGGTCCAGCAGCGGGAGGCGACCGGTGCGGTGGCCGTAGCCGAGGCCGACCAGGATGGCGGCGAGCACCAGGGCCAGGCCGGTGGCGATGGCCACCTGTTCCAGCGCGGCGCCGCCGGCCGGGCGGTACTCCTGGGCAGGCGTCAGTAGGTGCACCGGCTCATCGAACACCCATGACAGCGACTTGTCACGTCTCGATGTGACATCGGTGAGTGGCGAGGCCGGATCGGGTCCGTCCGGCGCACCGGGCGAGCACGGCGACCACCGCGTTCGGGCTCAGGAACCGGCGATTCAGGAACCGGCGGCGAGGTAGGAGTGCAGGTGCGCCCGCTCGTCCTCCAGCTCCCCGATCCGGACCTTGACCATGTCGCCGATGCTGACGATGCCGGCCAGCCGGCCCTCCACCAGCACAGGAACGTGCCGGAACCGGCCCTCGGTCATCGTGCGCATCACGCTGTCCACGTCGTCCTCGGGCACGCAGCTGACCACTTCGTGGCTCATGATCTCCGCCACCGCAGTGCCCAGCAGCGCACTGCTGCGCCGGTGCACCCCGCGCACCACGTCACGCTCGGACACGATGCCGACCACCTCGTCGTCGGCGACCACCACGACGGCGCCGATGTTGTGTTCGGTCAGCATCGCCAACAGCGCGGATACCGGTTCGTCCGCCCCGATGGTGCACACCGCTGCACCCTTGCCCCGCAACACATCGGAGATACGGCCCATCAGCTCACCCCGTCCAGTCCGCGCCAACCCTCACCACTTCGAAGAGTAGGTGAGGTCGGCCGCAAAACTGAACCCTTCTCAGCAAGCTTCTAGATTGTGGACGCCGGAGCGGCGGCTCACCGCCCCGGCGGGGTGGCCGGCGGCGCACCCGGCGCACCCGGCGTGGACGCGCCCGGCGCCGCATCACCCGACGCCGGCCCCCCGGCACAGACGATCTTCGGCGACGGCTTGTACTTCACCGTCCGGGTGTTGGAGCGCTCCTCACCGGAGTCCACGTCGCGCAGGGTGCGGGTGTCGGTGGTGGTGAAGCCCTCGCCGCCCTCGCTGGCCTTGCACGGCTCGCCGGCCGGGACGGTCAGGGTCTGCGGCGGCACCGGGTTCGTCCGGGGGCCGGGGGTGGAGGTCACCTCGTAGTGCTTGGTGCCCCAGAACTTCACCGCGATCGACGACGGCGACCACACCGTTTCGATGAAGATCGCGGTGGGCCCCTCGTTGCGGAACTTCAGGTCGATGATGTCGCCGAACACGGTCGCCTCCCGGGCCGGCGGGTAGCGCGAGATGAAGTAGCTGTGCTCCTTGTGCGCCACGTCCACCATGCCGGCGAAGTAGGCCGCGTTGTACAGCGTGGTGGCGAGCTGCGACACCCCGCCGCCGATGGCGCGGTCGGGGTGCCCGTCCTGGATCACCCCGGCCTCGACGTAACCCCCCGCGGCGTCCCGGACGCCGGTCGCCTCGTTCAGGCTGAACGTCTCCCCGGGCAGCAGGATCTTGCCGTTGATCTGCTCGGCCGCCCGCCGGATGTTCTGCCCGGAGTCCTTGGCGAATCCGCTGGTGCTGAACTGGCTGACCAAGTCCTCGATGCCCAGGCTCTCCAGCTGCTCGGTGGTGCGCTTGGCCGGCTGGTCGGCGTACACCGCCACGATCCGCCGGGCGGTCGGGTTCGCCGGGTCGGCGGGGCGTTTGAGCACCTCCAGCAACCCGGCGAGGCTGGCCGGGTAGTCGACCCCGTGCCCGTCCTCGGACGGCTCGATCACCGGCCGGCCGCCGCGCAGCCGCACCGTGGCGTCCCGGCCGGTCCGCTCGGTGAACGCCAACTGCGGGCGCAGCGCGTCCTCGATCCTGCGCAGGTCCAGCACAGGGTTCAGCCCACCGTTGCCGTCCGGGGCGAAGCTGAGCGCCCCGGCGATGGTGAACGGGGTGAGGATCGCCTCGTACTCGTTGTCCCCGGCCACCCTCACCTCACCGGACACCGCCGGCTCGGCGACCTGCGTGATCGCGGTGCGCACCGCCTCCTCGCCCACCCCGCCGGCGGGCGGGATCGGCTTGATCGGCAGGGTGATCGTGGCCCCGGTGAGCCAGTCCCGGCGGATCGCCGCGGCCGCGCCGGGCACGTCGAGCTGCTCACCGTCCTTGGCCGCAACCGCGGTCGGCTGGGTGCCCTCGAACCGGACGCCGCCGTCGGTCGGCTCCTTGCGGATCAACGTGCTCATCCCGTCGAGCACGTCGGCCAGCGCGTCGTCGTCGGCCAGCGTGCGCACCTGCACCTCGCGGCTGCCGAAGAACGAGCCGATCCGGGTGAACGGGTTGAGCGGCTGGTTTCCGGCGGCGGCCACGGTGCCGGCCCAGTCGATGCGCAGGCCGGCGCTGGAGGGCTGCAGGCTGGTCTCCAGCACCCCGGCGCGCACCGGCACCGGCCGGTCCTGCCGCGGGGCGAGGGCCGCGCGCAGCATGGCGGTCGCCTCGCCCTTGCTCCGCCCGCCGATGTCCACCCCGGCGACCACCGTGCCCCGGGGGACGTCGCCGCTGGTGGCGACCAGGTCGACCAGGTAGACCAGGATGACCAGGGAGAGCACGCCGAAGACCACCGCCGCCGGACCGCTGTGCTTCCCGAACCGCCCCGACAGCCCGACCGCCCCTCGCCAGAGCGGGTGCAGCGCGGCCGGCAGCCAGTCGGGCGGAGCCGGTGACGGGTCAGGGCCGTCCGGACCGTCACCGCCCGGGCCACCGAGCGGGCCGCGGCCGGCGCTGAGCAGCGGCAGCCCGTGCGGGTCGGTGATCGGGTCTGCGTAGGGGGAGGGATCCAGCCGCGCGGGGTCGATCCGGGTGCGCCCGGGCGCGGGGCGGTGCGACGGCGGCTCACGGTCGGGGGTACCGATGTCACCCACGCTGCCGGTCGACACCGGGAGCACCTCGGTGGGCTGATCGGCCCAGCTCGGCTGGTCCTGCCGGTAGGGCACGGGTGCCCCTCCCCTCCCGCTCGCGGGCGCCGGCACTCGCCGACTCCCTGCGTACCGCCCGACTACAGGTACAACCCGGTGCCGTGCTCGGCCCGTTCGGCCGCCACCGCGTGCAGATCGCGCTCCCGCATCACCAGGTAGGTCTGACCCTGCACCTCGACCTCGAACTGGTCGTCCGCGCTCAACAGCACCCGATCTCCCACCTCGACCTGCCGCACGTGGTTGCCGACCCCGAACACCTCGCCCCAGATCAGCCGTTTCGCCATCTGGGCGGTGGCCGGGATGACGATGCCGGCGCTGCTGCGCCGCTCGCCGGCACCCTGCTGGACGCGCACCATGACCCGGTCGTGCAGCATCTGGATCTCGAGCTTGGCGTCCTGCACCCGGGACATGGTACGACCCGGCCGGCACGCGCCGGACAGTCGGTCGCCATCCCCCGGCCGGGTGATCCACCGGGGCGGGTTCCCGTGCTCAGCGCCTGAAGAAGTCCGACTCGCCGAGCAGGCCCGGCCGGTCGTCGGAGCTCGCCCGCCACGCACGAAACCCGGCGGACGAGGAAGCCCCGCGGCACGAGCCAGGTCGGGGGTACCGGCGGTGCCACGGGGCTGACCGTCTTGTCGACAATCGAGCCGCTGCCGTTACAACGCTCCGGCCGGGGCTCAGTCCTGGGCGAGCAGGTAGCGGCCGAAGTGCGGCACGGTGAAGGCGATGTGCCCGCGCTGCGCGGAGAACACCAGGCCCTTCTTCAGCAGGCTGTCCCGCGCCGGCGACAGCGAGGACGGCTTGCGGGCCAGGTGCTCGGCCACGCCGGCGGTACTCACCGCTTCATCACGCCCGCCGGCCAGCTCGGCCATCGCGCGCAGGTACTCCCGCTCGCCCGGGGTGGCCCGCTCGTAGCGGGAGCCGAAGAAGCCGACCGCCAGCTCCGCCGAGGCATCCGGGGCGGCCACCTCGACGTCGCGCACGGTGATCGGGCTGGCCGGCGCGGCGTCCCAGGCGGCCTTGCCGTACGCCTGCACGAAGTAGGGGTACCCGCCGGAGGCCTCGTACAGCGCGGCCAACGCGTCGGTCTCGAACTTGGCGTCCTCGTCGGCGGCCGGCACGGTGAGCGCCCGGTCGGCATCCTCGCGCTCCAGCCGGTCGATGCGCAGGTAGCGGAACAGCCGCTCGGAGTACGACTTCGACGCGCTCAGCACGCTCGGCAGGTGTGGCAGCCCGGCCCCGACCACCACCAGTGGCGCCCGGGACTGCGACAGCTCGTGGCAGGCGGCGCACAGCGCACTCACATCGTCCGGTCGCAGGTCCTGCATCTCGTCGATCAGCACCGCCACCCCGGAACCGACGTCCTGGGCCAAGCTCGCGACCTCGGCGAACAGCTCGAGCAGGTCGATCTCGATGTCGCCGGAATCGGCGCGACCGGTGACCGTCGGGGCGTCGATACCGGGCTGCCAGCGGTCGCGCAGCTTGGCGTCGGTCGGTGCCCCGCGCAGCGCGAAGGCCTTGAGCACACCCAGAGTGTGCTCGACCCGGTCCGGGGCGCGGTGCCGCACGGCGAGGTCGCGCACCGCGCGGTGCAGCGCGGCGGAC
>JAJCYC010000098.1 GCA_029263115.1 Pseudonocardia sp.
GCCATACTGGCCCGTCTTGACCTGCTCAAACACCAGCGCTACCGCGCGTTCCCGCACCTCACGTGGGTACGTCTTACTCCGTGTCATGATCAGATTCTCCACTCCAGTGTGGAGCCTCCATCAGACCCGGGGCGGTTCACCTCGGCAGCACCCTCCGCGAACTCGAGGACGCCCCCGCTGTCGTGACGGAACTCGGGGAACTGCCCGATCAAGGGTGTAACTGATCTGGCCTGACCCGTCGGCTACTTCTCCATGCTGTCAGCAGTGACCACCTGCCGGATGGCCTACCCGAGCGTCTCCGCGTTCGTCCCAGCTTGCGGAGTCACCGCCCGGCGAAGTCCTGGTTGCCAACGATCGCTTTGGGCCCCTCGCGCAGCAGCTTCTCCACTCCGGAGCGCATGTCCTCGCTCTCGAACAGTCCGACGGCGCTCTCGAGTACAGAGTGGTCGGCGCTGCGGATCCCGACATCGAGGTAACGACGGACCAGTGTCTTTCCGGCGGCGAGCGCCCGGGTCGGGCCGCCGGCGTAGTGCCGGGCGAGCTTTTCGGCGCGATCGAGCAGTTCCGCGTCGGGTACCACGTGGTTCACGATGTTCCACTGCGCGAACTGGGCGGCGGTGTACTGGTCGCCGTCGAAGATGATCTGCTTGGCCCTCGCTGAGCCGGCGCGCTCAGCTAGCCGCTGCACGCCGCCGAGCAGCGTGGTCGTGCCGATGTGGCGCTCCACCTGCGCGAACGTTGCCGACTCGCCGGCGACCAGGATGTCTGAGCAGAGCGCAAGCTCGAGCCCGGCGGCCAGGCAGAGACCCTGTACAGCGACCACGGTGGGGTAGGGCAGCTCCTCCAGCCGAGCGAACGTCGGGAGCGCCCTGGCGAACATCGCGCGGGCCTGTGCGGCTGACTTGCCCTGGAAGACGCGTACGTCTGCACCGGCCATGAAGTGCGGTCCCGCCGAGCGGATGAGCAGTGCCCTGATCGGAGTCACGCTGATCCGATCGACCGCCTCGGCGAACTGGTCGATCACGCCTTGTGACATGAGGTTCAGCGGCGGGTTATCCACCGTCAGCAAGCCCAGATCGCCGTCGACCTCGAACTTCACGAGCGACATCGGTACCTCCTGCGCTGACCTCGACCTCATTGCCCGTCGAGCCTAAGCTGACTGAGTTCTAAAAAGCAACTGTCCTGCTCATGGAGGCATTCGACTGCGGCATCCGCGACTAGCCAGGCTGCGGTGGAGCTCATCGAGGCAATGATCACCGAACACGGCGGGGTTGGCCGGAGGGCAGGGAGCACGACGGCCGGGGATCGGCGGCGACGGTCATGTCGACGCGCCGGCCGGATACGGCTGACTGCAGACGAGAACATCGCTGACGCGATCATGGCCGGCTTGGGAAGCGGGCGGTAAGTCTCGGGTTGACGGGACCGTCCAATTACGCAACTCTCTAGCTCCAGGGCCTGACGATCGGAGTTGTGGATGACGACGGACTTGAGCGGAGCCCGATACGGATTCCTGGACGGACCCGGCGTTGCCGACGGCATGGTGGCCCGACAGATCCCCCGCGTCGTCCCGGCCGGCGCGGGCCCACTGCGGCGGGTAGCGGAGAGGGGCTGAGCCGGGACATGGCAAAGCTGGACCGGCATCCGAACGTGATCGCGGTGCGTCGGCGCGCGGCGGAAGGGCAGGCCGTCACCGCGCCGGCAGTACTCGACGCGGACTGGTTGCGCTCGCTGTGCCTGCGGGTCGGCGCGGACGACGTCGGCTTCGTCGAGCTCGAACGTCCGGAACTGGTTGACGAACGCGAACGGATCGAGGCGGCGTTCCCTCGTCCGCACTCGGCGATCAGCTTCGTGTGCAAGCTCAACCGGGAGGCCATCCGCACCCCGGCCCGGTCGCACGGTCACCTGGAGTATCACCACGGTGTGGACCACACCAACGAGGTGGCTCGACGGGTGGTGGCGGAACTGGAGTCGATCGGGGTCCGCGCCTTCAATGGCTCGGTCGGTTTCCCGATGGAGATGGACCGGTTCCCCGACGAGCAGATCTGGGTCGTGAGCCACAAGCCGATCGCGGAGGCGGCGGGGATGGGCCGGATGGGAATCCACCGCAACGTGATCCACCCCCGGTTCGGCAACTTCATCCTGCTCGGCACGGTGGTCGTCGATACTCCGATCAGCGAGTACTCGCGGCCACTGGACTACAACCCCTGCCTGGAATGCAAGCTGTGTGTCGCGGCGTGCCCGACCGGCGCGATCAATAAGGATGGCCGGTTCGACTTCGCCGCCTGCTACACGCACAACTACCGTCAATTCCTCGGCGGGTTCTCCGACTGGGTCGAGAACGTTGTCGAATCCGATGACGCGAAGGATTACCGCTCCCGGGTGTCCGATCCGGAGACCGTCTCGATGTGGCAGAGCCTGACGACCGGTTCGGCGTACAAGGCGGCCTACTGTGTGTCGGTCTGCCCGGCGGGCGAGGACGTGCTCGGACCCTTCCTGGACAGCCGCAAGACACATCTGGCCGAGGTGGTTCGCCCGCTGCAGGAGAAGGTCGAGACTGTCTACGTGGTGGCCGATTCGGACGCCGAATCCTATGTCCAGCGCAGATTTCCGCACAAGCGCACCAAACGGGTCGGCAACGGGTTGCGTCCGCACACTGTCGACGGATTCGCCTACGGGCTGACGCTGACTTTCCAGCGCGAAGCGTCCCGCAACCTCGATGCCGGCTACCACTTCACGTTCGTGGGCGCGGAGCAACGGTCGCTCACCGTCGAGATCCGCGATGGCGAATTGACCGTGCAAGAGGGCCACCACGGCACCCCCGACCTTCGAATACGTGCCGATACCGCGACCTGGCTCGGATTCGTTGCCGGCGAACGTTCCCTGGTCGCCGCGCTACTGCTGGGGCGGATCCGATTGCGCGGCTCACCCAGGCTGCTGCTGGCCTTCGGCAGGTGCTTCCCCAGTTGACGGTGCGCCAGAGTGCGAGCCGCAGGTCGCACGATGCTGACGGAAGGTGTCACGAGGTGGATGGGTTCCGGGAACGGGTCCGCGAGTTCGTCGCGGCGCTGGTACCGCCGGGCTGGACCGGGATCGGTGCGCTGGAGGACAAGGAGCACGCCGCGTTCCGGGCCAGGACGCGGGCTGCGCTGGCTGAGCGCGGCTGGGTGGCCCCGACCTGGCCCCGTGAGTACGGCGGTGCCGGCTTCGGCCCCAGCGAGCTCGTGGTGCTCGCCGAGGAACTGACCGGGGCGGGCATCCCGTTCGGGTCGGACAACGACGCGTTCGGCATCAGCATGTTGGGCAACACCATGCTGCGGCTGGCCTCGCCCGCGCTGTGTGCGCGGTTCCTACCCAAGATCGTCTCGGGGGAGTACGTCTTCGCTCAGGGCTTCTCCGAACCGGGTGCGGGCTCCGACCTCGCCGGCCTGGCGCTACGCGCGACACCGGACGGCGACCGGTGGGTGCTCAACGGTCAGAAGCTGTGGTCCTCCGGCGCGCACCGGGCCAACTGGATGTTCGTGCTGGCTCGAACCAGTTCTGAGGCCGCGCCGCACCGGGGTATCAGCATGCTGCTGGTCCCATTGGACCAGCCGGGCGTGGATGTCCGGCCGATCCGCAACATCACCGGAGACGCCGACTTCAACGAGGTGTTCTTCGACGACGCCACGACCGAGCTCGGGCTGGTCGTGGGCGAGGTCGACCGCAGCTGGTCGGTGGCCATGACTCTGCTCGGGTTCGAGCGGGGCGAGACCGCGCTGCACGCCCCGATCCGCTTCCGCAACGAGCTGAACCGGCTGATCGAGCTGGTCCGCGAGCGCGGGCTGGCCGCCGATCCGGACATTCGGCGGCGGGTCGCCTGGTGTCACGTGCAGGTCGAGCAGCTACGCGCACACGGCCGCCGCGCCGCCGCGAGGTTGATCGCCGGCCAGGAACCCGGCGCGGAGGCCGCCTCGTTCAAGCTGCTCTGGAGCGAGTACCACCGAGTCGTCACCGAGCTGGCGATGGACGTGCTCGGACTCGACGCGCTCACCCCGACGGGCCGGCCCTCGCCCAACTGGTACCAGACCGACGACCCGGGAGCGCCGAACTCCCCGGCCTCCTGGACCACGGTCTATCTCAACGCTCGCGCCGGCACCATCTACGCCGGATCGTCGCAGGTCCAGCGGGGCATCATCGGTGAGCTGCTGCTGGGGCTCCCCAAAGAACCGAAGGCAGCCAGTTGACCGTCGCAAGTCCCTAGGTCGTCCAGCCGGGACGCCTGAGTGTGATAGCCGCCGGGTCGCCGGGATCCACCGCAATCGACGGACAATAGAAGGAGCCACGATGAAGCAGGTCCAGTTTCACGAGTACGGCGGTCCTGAAGCGCTGCGTTGCGTCGACGGGCCGGACCTCAAGCCGGGCGACGGCCAGGTCCTGGTCAAGGTCGCGGCCGCAGGAGTCAACTTCGCCGACCTGATGCGGCTATCCGACTCCTACGTGGAGCCGACGCCACTGCCCTACGTGCTGGGGATGGAGGCCGCCGGCTTCATCGAGGCGGTGGGGCCGGGGGTCGACGACCTCGAGCCGGGCGCGCCGGTGCTGGCGATCTTAGGTGGTGGCGGCGGCTACTCCCAGTACGTGCTCACGTCGACCCAGGAGATCGTGGCGCTGCCCCCCGGTCTGGGCGCCGCCGAGTCCACCGCGCTCGTCGTTCAGGGCCTGACCGCGTATCTCATCCTGACCCAGACCGCGCCGCTGCGGCGTGGTGAGGCGGTGCTGGTGCACGCCGCTGCCGGTGGTGTCGGATCCCTGGCCGTCCAGGTGGCCAAGCTACTGGGCGCCGGCACGGTCATCGCCACCGCCAGTACCCAGGACAAGCTCGACTTCAGCCGCTCAGTCGGCGCGGACCTGGCGATCGACTACACCCGTGACGACTGGACCGAGCGGCTGCTGGAGGCCACCGGCGGACAGCCCGCAGACATCATTCTGGAGATGGTGGGCGGCGAGATCTTCCGCCGCAGCTTCGACGTGCTGGCCCCGTTCGGTCGGCTCGTCGGCTATGGGGCCGCCAGCGGAACCGCCGCCGCCGTCGACACCTTCACCCTGCTCAGACTCAACCACACGGTCAGCGGATTCTACCTGGGGGGCTACTTCGGGCGCGGCAGCCTCATTCCCGAAGCGTTGACCCAGCTGTTCACCTGGGTTCGCGACGGCGAGCTGCGAATCCCCGACGTGACCTGCTTCCCCCTGGCACGGGCAGCCGACGCGCACCGGGCGATCCAAGCCCGCCAGACCACCGGCAAGGTCGTCCTGACGCCGTGGTCATGACACCAGGCGCCGAGGAAGAGATGATCGTCGAAAGTTCGCACGAGCTGACCCCCGAACAGCGCGAGCTCGAACGGACCACTGCCCGGTTACTGGCCGATCGCGCGGCGATGGACCCGCCGGCGCGCCCCTGGACCTCGGCCGCCCTGAACCGGCCGCTCTGGGAAGCGATGGCGGGGCTCGGATTGATCGGGTTGGCAGTTCCCGAAGTGTCCGGGGGCGGCGGCGCGGGTCTGCTCGAGGTGTGCCTGGTGGCCGAGCAGGTCGGCCGCGATGTGGCGGCGGTGCCTTTCGTCGCCACCGAGACGGTCCTGGCCGTGCTCGCCGCGTCCGGGGCATCGGAGCTGATGGCCGAGGTACTCGCCGGAACGGTGGTGGTCGCCCCGGTATGGCCGAGCTTTCCGGCATCGGTCATACCACGGCGAACCGGTGCGCTCGTGAAGTCCGCGGCCCGGTTGACCGGCGTGATAACCGCGGTGCCGTTCGGTTCGGAGGCCGACTGGCTGCTCGGGTTCGCCCAGAGCCAGGACAGCGCCGCACTCTCGCCGGTACTCGTGGAGCTGACCGGGGCCGGGGTGGACCGCTCGCCGGTCCCGTCGCTGGACGTCCGCGAACCGCTGTCTGAGGTCCGGCTGACTGCGGCGCCGGCGACCGTCCTACCTCGCGGAGCGGATTTTCCGACGGCCCGGATCCTCGCCGTGCTGGCCGCCGAACTGATCGGCGTGGGGCAGCGCGCGTTGGACAGCGCGGTCGGATTCGCCCGGCAACGACGGCAGTTCGGCCGGACGATCGGGTCATTCCAGGCGATCAAGCACATGCTCGCTGACCGTCATGTGCAGCTCGAGGCGGCGCGACTGCTGGTGCACCAGGCCGCGACAGCCGACGGCGACGATCTGTTGATCGCGCGGACCGCGCTGGTGGCGGCCTGCGACGCGGCGGAAGCTTCGGCTGGGGACGCCCTGCAGGTGCACGGTGGCATCGGGTTCACCTGGGAACATTTCTCCCACGTGCTGCTCAAACGAGTCCGGGCGCGCCGGTCGCTGCTGGGCTCGTCGGCTCGCCAGCTCGAGGCGGTAGCCGAGCATGTGCTCGGTCCGGTGACGGCCGGCGGATCGGTCCTTCGCGCCGCCGAATCTCCTGATGAGTCTGATACGAGAAGGCGGTCCCTATGAAACTCAGCGTCCCCATCGTCTACGGCGGTAACCCGGTGGAGACGATCGATCAGATCGTCGCCATGGAGCGTGCGGGACTCGACGTCGTGTGGCTGGCAGAGGTGTACACCTTCGATGCACCTACACTGATGGGATATGTGGCGGCCAAGACCGAGCGAGTGGAGATCGGCTCCGGCATCCTGCCGATTTACAGCCGGACGCCTACGCTGATCGGCATGACCGCCGCCGGGCTCGACGCGGTGTCCGGTGGCCGCGCCGTACTGGGGCTGGGTGCGTCCGGTCCGCAGGTCATCGAAGGCTGGCACGGCGTGCCCTACGACCGGCCGATCGCCCGCACGCGCGAGATCGTCGATATCTGCCGAGCGGTGTGGCGGCGTGAAACGGTCACCCACGAGGGCATCTACAACCTGCCACTGCCCGTGGGCCAGGGCACCGGACTGGGCAAACCACTGAAGTTGGTCAACAAGCCGGTCCGCGATCGCATCCCGGTATGGCTCGCGGCGTTGGGCGAGAAGAACGTGGAGATGGCCGCCGAGATCGCCGAGGGTTGGCTGCCGTTCCTGTTGATACCGGAGAAGCTGGATGACGTGTGGGGCGCAGCGCTTCGTGCCGGGAAGGCGAAGCGGGCGCCGGAGGTGGGCGAGTTGCAGATCACCGGCGGTGGGTTGCTCGCGCTCGAGGAAGAGTACTTCGACGCCGCCGAAGCGGTGGCTCGGCAGTTGTCGGCGCTCTACGTGGGCGGCATGGGGGCGCGGGGCAAGAACTTCTACAACACCGTCATGCGACGCTACGGCTATCCAGGCGAAGCGGCCCTCGTGCAGGATCTGTACCTGAGTGGCAGGAAGGAGGAGGCGCAGGCCGCGCTGCCGGCGGACTTCATCGCCAATTCCAACCTGATCGGCCCGCCCGAGCACGTGCGGGAAAGGATCGCCGTGCTGCGCGCAGCGGGCATCACCCACCTCCATGTGACGCCGATCGGCTCCGACCCCGCGAAGCTCATCGCACAACTCAAAGAGTGGATCTCCTGAAGCTGGTCGGGCAGACCCCCGCCAAGGGTCGTCAGGATTGCGCGAAGCGGTGTTGTCGCGCCTTGAGGTGCTCCGGGAATCCGGGTCCCATCCGGTTCTCGGTGTCCTCATGCCGCAGCGGTTGCCCGCAGACCGCGCAGACCACCTCGGCGTGGGTGTCCTGGCCGCAGGCGTGGTGGTGGATCGTGATCGGCGCGCCTTCGGGTCCCGCGAGCCACCGATCGCCCCAGCGGGACATCGCGGCGAGCACGCCGAACATGTCGCGGCCCTTCTCCGTGAGCACGTACTCGTAGCGGCGGGGCTCGCTCTGGTACAACTGCTTCTCCAGCAGGCCCTCCTCGACCAGTCGGCGCAGCCGGTCGGCCAGCGTGTTGCGCGCGATGTGCAGTTCTCGCTGGAACTCGTCGAAGCGGCGGATGCCGTAGAAGGCTTCCCGTAGGACCAGTGGAGTCCACCAGTCGCCGAGCAGGTCCATGGTCCGAGCGATCGAACACGGCCACTTCGCAAAAAATGTCCGCTTCATGAAGCGAGTATAGCCGAGTCCGAACAGGCAACTGTGCAGCTGAGCTGGACGCGGCCGGCTGATGGCCAAGTTCGACTGTCAGCGTGACGCCGACGCGGCTCCGAGCCGCAATTCTGGACCGGGCGATTGACAGGTGAGTCTAAATAGGCAACGCTGCTGGTTAGCGGCTTGCTTCAATCCATCCGACCGGAAGGACCACCGCCCGATGGACATCAAACCCGGCCGATACACCGCGAACTACCCCGATGAGTTTGTCGTCTTCTTGATCGGCATGCGCATCAACCAGCTCCGGCGGGTCAACGAGTGGTGGCCGGTATTCCGGGGAGCCCTGGCCATGCAGAAGGAGACCCTGGCCCTGCCCGACTCGCCCTTGCTCGATTCACGCGCCGTGGTTGCAGTCAGCGACTGTCGGATGTTCCTGATGATCCAGTACTGGCGTTCCTTCGACGAACTCGAGAGCTGGGCCAACAGCAACGACCTGCGCCACCGCCCCGCCCAGAAGCAGTTCTTCCGGCAGACGGCGTTCAACGGTCACGTCGGCGTCTGGCATGAGACCTTCCGCGTCGCGGCCGGCGAGTACGAGGCCATTTACCTGAACCTGCACCGCTTCGGGCTGGCCGCCGCCGGAGAACACATCTCACTGCGGGTTCACCCGACGGCCCGCGAACGCCTCGAGGCTCCTCCACTGCCCCGTGCCACGACGGGCCAACGGAATCCACGAGTGTGATGTGACGGTTGCCGCGCCGACCCAGCGATACCGTCAGAGGTCCCGGATTGCCGGAATCACCTCGTCGCCGATGCGCCGGGTCGAGTCCAGGATCAGTTGGTGCCCGAAACCCCGGTAACCGGCGGCGAGGATCGGCTCCACCGCGGCCCCTCGGGTGCCGACGCCCGTCTGGCTCGCCGCGGCGCGCGGCGCCGCCGTGCGCCGCGCGAAGTCCAAGGACTCCCGCGACGATCTCCCGCAGGTCGTGGTCGGGATGGCCGTCACCCGCAGCGGGATCCCGGTGCGGGTGTGGTGCTGGCCAGGCAACACCTCGGACTCGCCGCTGATCCGGCAGGTGAAGCACGAGTTGCGGGACTGGACGCTGGGGAAGGTCATCTGGGTGGCCGACCGCGGCTTCACCTCCGCGGTGAACCGCCGGCACCTCGCCGCCGGGGGCGGGGGTTACATCCTGGGCGAGAAGCTCCGTTCCGGGTCCGCCGAGGCGACCGCGGCGATGGCTCGCCAGGGCCGCTATCAGGGGGTGAGCGCGAACCTGCGGGTCAAGGAGGTCAAGATCTCCGACAGCGAGCGGTTCGTGGTCTGCCACAACCCCGAGGCCGCCGACCGGGACGCCGCGATCCGGACGAACCTGGTCGAGCGACTGGAGGCGATGATCACCGGTTCGGACCGGCTGAGCGCGACCAAGCGGGCCGAGCTGCGCGGGGTGATCTCCACCAAGCCGGGGCTGAACCGCTTCCTGCGGGTCACCCCGGGCGGGCTGCTCCGCGTCGATGCCGCGAAGATCACCGCTGACACGCGCCTCGACGGGAGGGACAACACCACCACCTAGTGACACGACATGTCACCAGGCCGGCACCCGTTTGCCCAGCTCAGACCCCCTGCCCGGGCACTTTCACCGGACAACAGCTGCGGAACCCAAGTCGTCGCGGCCGCGAGCTCCAGGAGATGGGTGGCCTGGGCGCGGGCGTCGTGCACGCCCAGCGGGATGTCGCCGAACTCATCACGCGGGATGATCCCCTCCCGATAGATCCGCAAGGAGTGGTCGCCGTTTGCGTAGAGAAAGCGCGGGGACGCGTCCGAGACGCATGGGAGGTTCACCATGCCGCATTCACGAGCGGTCGCCGATCTCGCGGACGATGTCGACGGCCCTGGCCAGGGTGGTCAGCTTGGCCTCGACGGTGTCCCCGGACGGGTAGAGCCGCACGGTGTCCACCCCGGTGTCACGCCAGACCCGTAGCCGGTCACGGACCATCGCTTCGGTGCCGATCAGGGTGGTGGCCAACACCATGTCGTCGCTGACCAGCTCGGCGGCGCCGTCCCGGTCGCCGGCCTGCCAGCGCTCCCGCACCGCCGCCGCCTTCTCGGCCCAGCCCTGGCGGCTGTAGGCGCCGTTGTAGAAGTTCTTGTTGGCGCTGCCCATTCCGCCGAGACTGAACGCCAGCTCCTTCTTCCGACTGGCCACCATGGCGGCCAATGCGTCTTCGTCCTCGGCGAACGCCACCTCCGCACCTTGACAGATGTCCAGGTCAGAGCGCTTACGACCGGCCTTGGTCAGCCCGGCGTCCAGCGGGTCGAAGTAGGCTTGCGAACCCTCGGGCACGAAGCTGGTACCCAGCCACCCGTCGGCGATCTCCCCGGTCAGCTCCAGCGTCCGGGGCGAGATCGTCGCCAGATAGATGGGGATGTCCGGGTTGGCGTTCATCGACAGCCGCATCGGCTTGCCATCGCCGCCGGGCAGCGGGATCTTCAGCTGGCTGCCTTGGTAGTCGATCTTCGCCCCGGCGAAGACCTGCCGGATGATCTCGACAGTCTCCCGCATCCGGGTCAGCGGCTTGGCGAACGGGACCCCGTGCAGCCCCTCGATGACCTGCGGGCCGGACGCGCCCAGCCCGAGCAGGAACCGGCCGTTCGACATTTCGGCCAGCGTGAGCGCCGTCTGGGCGATGGCCACCGGGCTGCGGGTGCCGAGCTGGATGATCCCGGATCCCAGGAGCATGCGCTCGGTCCGGGCGGCCAGATAACCCAGGGCGGACGGACCGTCGGATCCCCACGCCTCCGCGACGAAGCACACGTCCAGCCCGAGCCGCTCGGCCTCCAACACGAACGACAAGGTGTCCGCCCAGCTGCCCCGGTTCGACGCCTCGACGGTGGTCGCGGTGCGCATCAGGATTCGCCGCCCCCGGGCCGGCTCTCGACCCGCGCCTTGATCTCGGCCAGGTTGGCCGCCATTCCCACCTCGTACTCCCGGAGCCTCACGAAGACGATCTTCTCTTCCTTCTCCGGCATCTGATCGATCGCGACACTGAGCCCGGAGCGGGCCGGCCCCATTTGCACCCACTGGCGCAGCGTGGTGCCCTCACCCGAGGGCTCGAGACTGAACCGCCAGATCGCACCGGGATGGTCCACGTCGCCGACCGCCCACGCGAACACCCTGGGCCGCTCGCACTCGACGATGATCGAGGTCGTCTCCCACTCGCCGAACGCCTCGTGCCTGTTGTAACCGATGAACCTGGCCCCCACGCTCGGACCGGTGGCGCTGTCCTGCCACTCCACCCGCTGCACCTCGTCGCTCAGCTCGGGCATGAGTCCGATGTCGGAGATGACCTCCCAGACCCGCTCCGGCGGGGCGGCGACGAACGTCTCCACCTCGACGGTCGGCTTGTCCGCATATCGTGCGCCGGTCCACTCCATCGTCATCACAACTCCCTGGCGTTCGGCCAACTGAGCTCCAGAGTTGCGTAAATGGACTCACGCGTCAAGCGTGAACCGAGAAATGACGTCCGGGCGATTGGCGGAGATTCGCCGGAAAGCTGGGCCCATTCGCATGGCGGTGGACTCCGCGTTCCGCAGTTGATGGGCACATGAGTGGGGTCCGGCCGATGTTGTGCCTGGTCAGTGGATTGCGGTTCTGCGGATGTTCCTGAAAGTGTGGGCACACGTTTCGGCGGTTCGACCCTTGCGTGAGCAGCTCTGAAGTGGGCGGGTGTGGTCATGTACTTGCGGACGACCGCGCGGGCGAACAAGGACGGCTCGGTCGTGCGCTACCTCGCCTTGGCCCACAACCAGCGGGTCGGCGCGGCGACCAAGTCGAACGTGCTGCTCAACCTCGGGCGGGAGGACCGCCTGGACCCCGACGGGCTGCGCCGGCTGGTCCGCTCCATCAACCGATACCTCGGCGAACCCGACACCGACGGCAGCGACGCGACCGCGGTGACCGGCACCGACACGGCCACCGGCGGGCTAAGGCTGATCTCCTCGGCCCCGGCCGGGGCGGCGTGGCTGCTGCACGGACTGTGGAAGGCCCTCGACGTCGACACCGCGCTGCGCGCGGTTCTGGGCGCCGGTTCCGTACCGACGTCGAGCGGGTGCTGTTCGCACTCGTCGCGAACCGGGCCATCGACCCGGCCTCGAAGCTCGCCGCCGCCGAGTGGGCGTCGCACGACGGAAGTCCGTCTTCGACGGTGGCAATCCCCTCGAACAGTAGAGACTCTCGTATAGTGATCTTGTAGTTCGGTCGTTGGTCCGCGCCGCGCGCGATGGGGGCAGGCGCTGTGGGCCTGCCTGCGTTGTGCGCCTGGCACCTCGTTCTCCCGCCGCAGCCGCGCCAATTCGAGGCGCTCGTCCTCGCTCAGCCGCCCGTTGCTGTCCTTGCGTCGGCGGTCCAGACCCAGTTGGCCAAGGTGCCCGCGTTGATGCCCAGGTCCTGAGCCACCTGCGCGATCGGCCGTCCGGTCTCACGGACCAGCCGGACCGCGCCCTCCTTAAAGTCTTGATCGAACTTCCGTCGTGACTCGGCCACCGCCTCTACCTCCTCATAGGCGATGTCTCCACGTTACGAGGGGAAGCCCACTCCACGGTGGCTCGACGGCCTCGAACCCCGCACCGTGACCGCGATCGGCGCCGCCCAGGACGGCGGCGCGGTCATCGACGCGGTCATGGTGGCCGGCACGCTCGATGACGACGTGCTCCTGCAGACCCACGACGCCGTCACCGTGGAGCACGCCGGCATCCGGTTCGAGCTGCACGGGACCGGCGGCAGCCTGGTGGCGACCGAACCGGGGCGCGGGCGGTCGGCGGCGCGCCGGCCAGCACCGCTGCGGGCCCGGTGAGCGGCGTGAGCCTGCGGGTCGGCCCCTGCGTTCGTGACCGCGACCACCGCCGGCTGGCAGCCGCCGAGGCGCTGGGGCTGCCGGTCGGGTGAACCACGTGGGCGCAGCTGGTGGTCGGTGGGCGGTCCGTGCCCGGCGATCGCTGCATCCTGTCGCACGGAGCCGCGCGAGGTAGGGTGCGGCCGAGGCCCGAATTCACCCGCATGACGAGATGGAATGGAATTGCCTATGCCTTCAGACGAAGTGGTCGGCCGAGATTCGGACAAGGGATACGTCGCACTCCTGGGATGGAGCCTGAACGCGGTCGAAGCGCTCGACCGATTCGATCGACGCTATGTGGTGGTGGCCCCGGACTGGGCCGAGGAATACTGTCAGAAGAACGACATCCCGTATCTCCCGTGGAACTTCGAGCGGCTCAACGACCGCTCCATGGAGATCGCCGAGACCCTGCGCGACGAAGGCGTCGACGTCGCGATCCCGTTGTACGAGGAGACGGTCGAGTGGGCCGGCGCGATCAACTCGGTGCTGCTGGACAACCCCCGGCTGTTCGGTCAGGCGATGCTGCTGCGGGACAAGGCGCTGATGAAGCGACGTGCGCAGCTCGGCGGCATCCGGGTGGGGATCTTCGAGGAGGCCCACGACAAGGCCGACGTCGTCCGCTTCCTGAAGCGGGTCAACCAGACGCTGCTGAAGCTCGACGGCGACCCGAACGACCCGATCCACCTCAAGGCGTTCGACAAGGCCGGTTGCCTCGGGCACCGGGTGATCCGCACCCCGGACGAGGTCGACACGATCCCGGACGAGGAGTTCCCGGTCCTGATGGAGTCCCATCTCGACGGGTGGGAGTTCGCGGTGGAGGCGTGGGTGTTCAACGGAAAGATCTGCTTCCTGAACATCTCCGAATACGTCACCCTCGGATACTCGGTATTCGTCCCGGCCACACCGGAACTGGAGAAGTACCGGCCGGCGATCACCCAGCAGATCGAGAAGCTGATCAAGGCTTTCGAGATCGACTTCGGGTTCATCCACCCCGAGTACTTCGTCACCAGCGACGGCGAGATGTACTTCGGCGAGGTCGCCTACCGCCCGCCCGGCTTCAAGGTGTTCGAACTGCTGGAACGGGCCTACGGGTTCAACGCCTACCAGGCGCTGGTGCTGGCGTTCGACCCCAAGGCCACCGAGGAGGAGATCGAGGCGTTCTTCCCCCGCGAGGTGGTCGACGCGCGCGGCTACGCCGGATGCTTCGGGGTCTACCCGCGGCGGCGGGTGGTCAGCGAACTGGCGATGCCGCAGGAGACCGAGGACCACGACTACTTCGAGTCCCACGAGCTCGCCGCGCCGTTGGAGGAGACGGTCACCAAGCGCACCGCGTTCGGCACCCACTGGGGTCTGGTCTACTTCTTCGGTGACGATCCGTACCAGATGCGGGACCTGCTGAAGAGACAGGAAGATCTTGACTTCTACGTCTAGCGACCTGTGATGAGACCTCAGCCACCTGGGAGCCCGTTGAACCCGATCGATGGCGATCCGAGCAGCGACGGCACGGCGCTGGGCAAGCGTCTGGCGGCGCTCGACGACGCCATCCGGGCGATGGCGGAGACCCGTGACTTCGGCAAGCACCTGCGGTTGCGCCAGGTGCTGGACTCGCTGCGTCGGGTGTTGCTGCAGCCCGGCGGCTGCGCGGCCGTCCAGTCCCGGGTGGTCGCGCTGGAACAGGCCGGTCTGTTCCAGGGGACCGACTGGGCCTCGCCGGAGATCCTGGTGCCCGCGCTCAGCGGCCCCGGGCTGCACAGCGCAGACTCCGACACGGTCGTCATCGAGGCGGTGAGCGAGCTGCGGATGCTCGCCATCGCCACCGGCGAGTACCCGAATCCGAGCATGCCTGCGCCGGACGCCCACCAGTTCCTCTCGCAGGTGTTGGCGATGAACCTGGCGCTGCTGTTCACCCCGCCCAGCGAGGCGGAACGCACCACCCAGGGCCGGATGGCCCAGCTGGTCCGGGACCTGTTCCGGCATCTCGGCGAGCGGGTGGGCTACGAGAGCATCCTCGACCGGCTGGTGGAGGAGATCTGGCGGATCCTGCGGCAGCGGCCGATCCAGGTGGACCAGGTGCAGAGCATGATCACCCAGATCGCGGTGTACCGCCGCGATCCGGACGTCGATCTGGGATCGGCCGGGCAGTGGGTGGATCGGCTGATCAGCAGCCTGTTCGGCACCACCGAGGCGTGCCGGGAGGACCCGGGTGTCGAGGTCTACCGGTCCCGGCTGGAGGCGATGGACGAGAGCGGCCTGCAGTACGAGGCCTCGGGCTTTGCCCGGGCGATGCACGACACCGGGTTGGTGTCGCCCTATCACGCCGAGCTGGTGCGTTACCTGTTGGACGAGGGCGACTACCTGATCGCCGAGGCGCTGGGGCTGTCCAGCACCGGCCGCGACTGCATGCTGCGCTACCACAAGCTGGTGCGTCGGCTGATCGAGGAGGCGGTGCACCCGCAGACCGCGCAGAGCATCTACGGCCTGGCGCTGCTGCTCGACCGCGGCA
>JAJCYC010000099.1 GCA_029263115.1 Pseudonocardia sp.
GACGACGACGATCAGCTCGTCACGCGACATCTCCTCCGGCTCAAGCACCGGAAGATCAAACCGCGGACCAGCCCATCACCCCGTGATCGACACGCCCACAGACCTGACCAGGCACGATCCGCGGGGCTGAATGTTTACGCGTGACCGCCTCGTTCAGAGCCGTCTTTACGGTGCGGTGAACCTGATGGGCGGTGCTGGAAGATGACCCGGCATCCTGCATCTTGGCGTACATGCGTTCCAAGTGATCGGGCAACAGGTTGGGCAGCTTGTGTGCTCCGACGTGGCGGACGATGTGCTTTGTCGCGTAGTAGTAGGCGTCCCAGCCGTTCGGGTTCGTCGTTGCCTTCGCTATGTAATTCAACCAGTGCTCCGCCCACTCCCCCACGGTCCACCGAACGCCGGGCTTCGTGATGTTCCCGTCGTCACGGGCTCGCTCCAGGGCTCTGACCTTGTCGGTGACCACCTTTCGATCCCAGGATTCAACGTGGCGACGATCTGGCGAACCGTCATCCTTAACGCCCATCGATACACGGCCGTGCCACTTCCCGTGCTTGTCCTGGTAGATGCTGCTGGCACCGTTAGGTGTTCGACCGCCACCGCGCTTTTGCTTACTCATCGTGTCTCCCGTCAAGCCGCTGTCGTCGCGGAGTCTTTGATCCCCGAGACCAGCCGGGCCGCGTATTCCTGAACTGCGGCTGAGGGAATTCGGCGTAGTCGGCCGATCTGCACTGATTCGAGGTCGCCATTCCGCAATAGGTGGAAAACGGTGGTTCGTCCGACTCCGAGGGCTTCGGCCGCTTCCTCGGGGCTGAGCAGCACGCGGGCCGGCAGTGGTGAGCGCACCGATGCCACCGGCTCGGGCGGCGTGCCGAGCAGCTCGGCCAGGCGGGAGAGCAGCTCGGTGATCTCGGCCGCTCGGTCGTTGCCGGTCATTGGTCGCCTCCGACGACTCGTAGGGTTGGCTTGAGGGGGGTTGCCGTCCCAACCGTCCCAACCTCATTTGTGCTGGTCAGGCTGGGACGGGTTGTTTCGCTGGGACGGGTCATCCGTCCCAGGTTTTCGTCTCGTCCCACGCTGACCTGCGGTAATGACGGTGGGACGGTTGGGACGGGTCCCCCTCCGGGAGATGTGCGACTGTCGAGGTGGGCCGGGCGCGGGCAGTAGCGCTCCCAGGCGTCGGCGAAGTCGATCCGGCGGAACCCTTTCGCTTGGCCGTAGCCGTCGAAGCGGATGTTGGTGCTGCGGATCTCGTACTCGGCGAGCAGTACACCGAGCTTGCGCGCGGTGAGCCCGTGCGGGCCGTAGTCGCGCCACGGCGCCTCGGGGTCGGCGTTGAGCTTCTCCAGCAGCACCGTGGTGGGCATGACCTCCTGGTCGGCGAACCCGGCCCGACAATCGGTCAGCAGCCGTACCTTCGGCGAGAGGTCCTGGTTGTCCTCGGCCTGGCTGGTGAACATCAGCACGGCGGCCCGAGCCAGCTCAGGCCAGTGTGCTCCGGCGTGATCGGCGACGATGACCAGCGGCTCCCAGGTGTCCGCTGCCCGGTCCTCTACCGGCATGTACGGCTCGGTCCGCTCCAAGGCCTTGAGGTCGGCGCGCAGCCACTCGGTGAGCCGCTCAGCCAGCGCCCGTAGACCGGGCCGGTCCCGCCGGTGCCGGTAAGGACTGACCGTCTCGCCCGGGGCGCGCCGGCGCATCCGCACTACGACCGCCCGGTCCTCGATGGTGTCGGGCATCGCGCCGATCCCGGCCAGTGCGGCCATGGCGAAGGTCGGGATCGACTCGACACGGTTTGCCGCGGCGTCGTAGCGCTTGGCCGGCCGGTTGCGTTGGTGGCCGGCGTTGAGCAGCCCGCGCAGGTCCTCGTTCCCGTCCGCCTTGGGGCCGAAGATCGTGTCCGCTTCGTCGACCAGCATCGTCGGTGGATCGGCGGTGATTGAGCGGTACACCGCCGCCGTGCTGCTGTTGACGGTGATGAAGGGGTCGCGGCACAGCGCCTCGACCACGTCCAGGAGCCGCGACTTACCGCAGCGCTTCTCCGGGCCTCGGATCACGAGCCGGGGTGCGTGTGCCCATGCGGGTTGCGCGTGGGTGGCCGCGATCCACAGGGTGACCGCGTCGGCGGCGTGCTCGCCGGGCAGCACCACGTAGCGCACCAGGGCGTCGCGAACGTCGTCGAGCAGCGCGGCGCCGTCAACCGGCTGGCGGGTCGTGTCGTCGGTGGGGTGGGTGCTCATGCGCTGGCCTCCGGGTGGTTGGTGCGGGGGGTGACTCCGCAGAGCGGGCAGCAGCGGGAGAGTCCGCCTTGGCGTTTGAGGGCGCGTTCTCGGTGCCGGTTGCCGGCCCAGGTGCGGGCGACCGTGAAGCCGATCCCGGCGGACGTGATGACCTCGACCAGGCGGGCGCCACGGCCGTCGCGGTGCGCGGCCAGTCGCGCGGGCAGGTCGCTGGTCCACCCGCAGTAGTGGCGGGCGTGCCGGTATGGCCGGTCGAAGTGCAGCAGGTAGACCGTTCCGGGATCGGGCTGGTTGGTGGTCATGCGCTGCGCCTCCGGCCGGTGTTCTCGAGTTGCGGTTGGCGCCGGGGTCGGCGGGCGCCGTAGTCGAGGCCGGAGCGGATCGAGGCGACCAGCTCGCGCATCGTGCAGTCGCACGAGCTGGCGGCGATCCCGGCGGCCGCGCGGGTCAGCAGCACCTCCGCTTCGCCCATGGCGAGAGCGCCGCCGGCGGCGAGTTGCCCGAGGGCACGGGCGGCGGTGAACACCGCCTCGTTGTGTTTGCCGCGCCCGGCGCTCAGGACCCGCCGTAGCTCCTGGCCCTTGACGTGCTCGACGTAGCGCTGGGACCAGCCCCCAGCGCCAGAGGACCGCTCAGGGGCCGCTGAGACGGTCATAGCGCGCCGTTCGGTGAGGGCCTCGGGTATCCAGATGGGCAGCGGGACGGGGTCGGTGTCGTCCAGCAGCTCATACGACCCGCCCGGGTGGCCCGGCCGGTCGCGGCGGGCCGGGATCGGGGCGAGCCAGCACCCGGGCGCGAGGACGTACCCGCCGGCGCCCCGCGTGTCGAGCAGCGGGCCCAGGGCCCGCGCGGTGTTGCCCAGCTCCGCGCCGGCGGGGCGCTCGAACGTATGGTGCCGACCGCCGGACGGTGTGCACACCGTCCAGGTCGCGGGCAGGCCACCGTGCGGGGCCGCCAGCTCGGCCAGCGCCGCGATCCCGCCGCCGGGTGGGCCGTCGGAGCCGGGTTTCGCGGTGTCGGCGTCGATCACGTACAGCTCGGACGGACCGCACGCGATCCCGGCGTTGGCGGCCGGGTGCTCGACGAAGTACCGGGTGAGCCGATCGAGGTCGGTGGTAGCGCGGTGCTGCCACTCCCGGATCGCGGGCCGCTTGTCCCCGGCCCTCACCGGGAACAGGTGCCAGCCGCGTTCGGCCAGCAGCAGCCAGCCGGTGATCCGGGCCCGCTGGTGGGCGGGTAGCCCGGTCAGGGCGAGGGCGGTTGTGGTGGTCATCGGTCGCCTCCTTCGGTGCGCGCGGAGTCGGTGGTGTCGGGGAAGGGCAGGCCGTCGATCGCGGCGTGGGCGAGGTACTCGGCGGCGGCGACGTGGCGCGGGCAGAGCAGGTGCCCGTCGCGGGCGAGCAGCCACCCGGTGTGGTCGAGCCAGTCCCGCGCGTCGGCGTGCAGGGCGGGCCGGTCGAGCAGCCAGGGCAGCGGCTCGGGGCGGTCCCAGCCCTCGGCGTCCTGGTCGTCATGGGCGTCGGGCGGGTAGGTCAAGACCTCCTGGCATTGCCCACCGACGGAGGTGCCGTCGCAGCGAACGACCCACTGAGTGACGGTGTCGAAGCTCATCGCGCACCCCCAGCACCCCGCGCCGCCGGCGCGATGGCCGGGAGGTCGGGCACGGTCGTGGCGAACGCGGTGGCGCTGGTGTGCCCGTCGGCGGCCAGCAGCCCGGCCAGCCGGCGGACCGCGCGGTCCCGCAGCGACTTCGCGGCACCAGGTGTGCACCCAAGGTGTGCCCCGAGCTGGGCGGGGCCCAGCTCGGCGGCGTAGCGCAGGTGCAGGCACCGGCGCTCCCGCTCGGAGAGCTGGGCGAGGTAGCGGCCCAGCTCGACACGCGCCGCTTCCCGGTTACGCTGCTCGGGAACCACGCTGTCCGGGCCGGGCGCCGGGTCGACGACGCCGGTGTCCTGGGGCCCGATCGGTTGGGCGGGCAGCACGACCCGGGCCCGGCCGGCGGAGCGGGCGTGGTCGATGACCCGCCGGTGGGCGATCGAGATCAGCCAGGACGCCACGTCCCGGCCCTGGTCGCTCACACGGTCGATCCCGCGCCAGGCCTTCAAGAACGTGTCGGCCGTCAGATCCTCCACCGCTGCCCGGTCGCGGACCTTGGAGGCGATGAACCGGGCCACCTGGGGCCGGTAGTGGCGATACAGCTGGGCGAACGCATCACGGTTGCCGGCTTGGGCGGCGGCGATCAGCTCCCACCCGGCGCGGCCCAGCTCACCGCGACCCGGTGTGGCGCTCGTGCTCTGCTTGGCGCTCATCGGGCACCGCCGGCGCAGGTGTTGAGCATGGCGACCAGCCCGGCCCGCTCGGCCGGATCGACCGTGAGCCGGTAGGTGTGCTTGGTGGTGATGTAGTCGCCGGCGTAGCGGCACCATGCGGCCCGGTTGGGTGGTCTCCAGCTGCCGGGGTCGTCGGCTCCCTTGCTGGTGTTGGCGTGCGCGGAGACGGCGAGCAGGTTGGCCGGGTCGTTGTAGAACTTCGCGCGCTGCGGCGGCGTCCAGCCGCGCGCCCCGGACCGCTGCGCTTCGCGGACCGGGACCCGGTGGTCGATCTGCACGCCGCGCGGGTCGGCGATCCGGGCCCGGTCGTAGCTCGACACCCACACGCCAGCGGCGATCCGGCAGCCGGACCCGCGCCGGATCGAACCGGGTGCGGCGTCGCGGAGCAGGACCCGGGCGCGGGTGTCGCACCGGCCGGCGCTGGTGCGGGTCCAGCCGCCCCAGTCGGCGCGGCGGTAGTGCGCGCCGGTGTCCTCGGTGCGGACGGGCAGGGTGTCGAGCAGGGCGCGGGACTGCCGGCCGCCGGCGCCGGCGGGCACGGTGTCGGCGTGGGCGGTCGCGGGCTGGCAGGCGGTCGCGGACAGCACGGCCAGGGCGGCCGTGAGGGCGGCGCTGGTGTTGCGGATGGTGGTCATCGAGGCCTTCCGGTGGCGGTAGGTGCGGTGCGCGGGGCGGTTACGGTGGGTGTTCATGGCTGCTTTCCGGTGGGCTGCTTTGGGCATGGGTCGGCCGTCGCGGGACCCCTGCTGGGTGCCGCGTGGCGGTGTTTTCGGGTGTTTGCCCAGGTCGGGCGCTAGGAGCTAGCCCGCTGGCCAGGATGGGTGCGGGGCGCTAGCGGAGGGTGCTAGACCTAGCACCCTGGGGTGCTAGCGCGAGCCCGCCCGCTAGGCCCAGGGGCCGGTTACAACCCGTCACCGTTGTCGGTGCGGCGCTGCTGGTTGAGCGCCTCGACCACGTCGGCCCGGTGGTAGCCCCGCCGAGCGGTCGACGTGCCGTCCGGGGTGGTGCCCCACACGTCGCGGGGCTTGACCCCGTAGGGCTTGAGCGCGGCGGCCAGGGCCGTCTTGGTCCACTCGGCGTAGACGGATGGCCACTGCTCGGCCAGCCGGGCCAGGATGTCCTCCGACCACAGCTTGTCCTCGGTGACCACCACCGCCAGATCGGACAGGATCGACCGCGCGCGCCCCTGGTCGGGTGCGGTGGCCTCACCGGCGGCGTGACCGGTGATCGTGCCCGCCTTCTCCCGCAGCCCCCGGGCTCGCGCGGCGATGGCTTCGGCCCCGGGCCCGTCGATGTAGGCCGACCGGACGATCTGCGGGTCGTCCGAGGCACCGACCAGGTAGCCGATGCCCTTGTCGCGCGGTCCGAACACCGTCGCGCGGAGCCCGTTCTTGTAGGAGCTGGTGCCCAGGACCATGTCGTTCTCGGTCTGGCCCATCACCCGCAGGCAGTACCGGATGCCCACGTTCGCCGACACCCCGGTGGGCAGGGACTTCGCGTCCGGGCGCTGCGTGGCCAGCACCAGGATGATCCCCATGGCGGGGCCGCGCTTGATGATCCCCTCGGACAGCCGGGCGGCGTCGTCCTTGAAGTCCGGGTGCGAGAACAGCTCCTGGCACTCGTCGATGGCCACCACGGTCAGCCACAAGCCCAGCGAACGCCGGCGGGCCAGTTCGGGGGTGACCTTGTTCTCCGGGCACACCTCACGCGGCAGCTTGGCGATCACCTTGGACCGCCGGACCAGCTCGGCGTACAGCTCCTCCAGGGTGGCCATGGCCTGCTTGAGGGTGTCGTCGTCGGCACCGGAGGCGTACCGGTGGCAGCACCCTTCGAGCATCGAGAGGTCGCCGGTGCCCTTGAGCTCAAAGATCCGCAGCTCCACATACGGGTCCAGCGCGGCCGCGAGCAGCAGCACCCGCAGCGCGAATGTCTTCCCGACGCGGGGCATGGCGCCGATGAGCACGTTCGCGAACACCAGCAGCACGTTCACGACGCGGCCGCGCTGGTCGTGCCCGAGCGGCACCGGCGTGAACAGGTCCGCCCGCCCGTGGCGGGCCAGCGGCCAGGCCGGTGCCTTGGCCTGGGCCATGTCCCGGTCCCCGACCCACAGCACCAGCCGCCCGGCGTGCGCGTCTGACGCGGGCTCGGGCCACACACAGCCCAGGGGCCGGCGCAGACCAGAGGCCAGGGCGGGGCGGCGCTCGATGATGTCCACCGCTGTCACCCCGTAGGGCAGGTCCACCTCGGCCCGCCAGCCGGGGCCGTCGCGGGTGATGGGTGCGGGGAAGGTGATCCCCGGGCCCTTCCCCAACGCCTTGTTGATCTCGGCGATGCCTAGCGACCCCAGGGCGCGGATCACCACGTCGGAGGTCAGCCGGGTGGGCTTGTCCACGGTGACCGCCCGTCCGGTGATGGGCTTGTCCGCCGGGCTGCCGATCCAGCCCAGCCCGGCGACGGCCAGGGCGCCGGCGACCCAGCACGCCCACACCGGGGCCCACAGCCATAGGCCCAGGCCAGCGGCGATGACGGCGAGTGCGGCGATGATGGACAGGCCGACCCGGCGGCGGATCTTCGCGTCCCGGGACTCGGTCAGCTTGAGGTAGGTCTCGGCGTTGTCGCCCCGGGCGAGTTGCCCGACCAGGGCCCGGCCTTCGGCGTCGTAGACCCAGCGGCGGGCCCGGCCGGCGCCGACCCAGATCCCGAGCGGGGCGCGGCCGGCGAGGCGGGCGGTGTAGAGCGGCACCCGCACCGTGTGGAATCCGGTGGCGTGCCACACCAGCCCGGACACCCACCGCACCCCGGCGGCCAGATCGGCCTTGGAGCGTAGCCACGGCGCGATCACCGGGCGGCGGGTGACCTCCCGGCCCGACCACGGCGGGGACAGCGGGTCACGGGTCCGCTTGGGCTCGGGCGGGTCGACGAACACCCGCCCGCCATCCTCGGCGCCGTCCTCCGCGTCGCCGGCGCTCTCGGCCGGCGGGTCGGCCGGTTCACCGGCGGGGCGGCGGTGCGGGAAGTCGATGACCCGACCACCGCTGTCGGCGTCGTTCGTGGGCTCGTTCACCGGGCCGTTCACGGGCTCGTTCACGGGGTTGTTCGTGAACTCCTCCGGTGAATCCGGCTGACGGTCCGGGCCGGGGTTGTTGGTCGGCTCAGACATGGCGGGTCTCCTCACGGGTGTCGTGCTGGTGGGTGGACGAAGCGGGACCGGCCTGGTGGAACGACTTGGCGGAAGGACCACCAAGGCCGGGGGACAGATGGACGGTGGGCGGTGGGTCCGGCTCGTCTGGGTCGAGCGCCCGGGCGGCGGCGCGCAGGGCGGCGGTGACCTCGGCGGCGGTGCGGTCGGGGTGGTCGTTCCACCCCGCCACCGACACCGGCTCCCCGGCCCGGTCCTGGATGCACGTGGCCAGGGCGTCGGTGGCCGTGACCAGCTCCCAGTAGGTATCGAGCGCGGTGTCGGCCTGCGGGGCGTAGTCCCAGCCAGCGGCTACCGCGAGCGCCCCGTGTGCGCAGCACGGGTCACCCTCGACGTAGGGGCCGGGCGCCTCGCCCGGGGCGATGGGCCAGTACTCGCCTTGGAACAGCCCGCAGCGGTCGATGCGGTCGGCCGCCGCCCGCAGCAGCGCGGCCGGGGTGGGTTGGGTGGTGGTCATCGGCTCGGCCTTTCGATGCTGGTCGGGTGCGGGCTGGTCGGGTGAGGATTGAGCGCGAGCAGCCGCGCCACGTCCGGTGCGACGGTGACGAGGGCGTGGCCCGCCGTCCGGGTGGCGCGGTGGCCGGTCAGGGCGTAGATGGTGTTCTCTGCCTCACGGCGGGTCCGGCGTTCGTGGCTCCAAGCGCAGCCGAGCCAGGCCGCCGCGATCAGGCCGACCACGGCCAGACCGATCACGACGGTGAGCAGTACCGCCAGGCCGCCGTCGGCCGGTGGGGTGTTGACCACCACCGTGGTCGGCGGGGTCGGCGGGGCGGACTCGCAGCCGGTCAGCGCGAGCAGCGCCCCGCCCGCGAGCACCGCCGCCAGCGTGGCCTTGGCGGTGGTGGGCAGGTGGGTGGTCATGCCGCGTGCTCCTTCTGGTCAAGCCCGGCCGGCGCCGCTGTCAGCGCCGGCGGGGCGGGTGGGCTGTCCAGCTCGGCGCGCAGGGCAGCGGCGAGCTTCACGCTGGTGCCGGCCGAGCAGCCGGTCACCCGCCGACACCACGCCGGCGTCGGCTCCGCACCCGGTTCGAGCTGGGCGCGAGCATCGGTCAGGTACTCGGCCAGCAACCGGCGCCGGCCACGCTTGCGCCCGGGCTTCCGGGCCGGCTTGAGCGCCGGCGCGGAGGCGTCGGGTCCAGCTGAAACCGACGCGTCCGGTGACCTGGTGGACACGACGGTTCCGGTGGCCGGCGCGGCTGCGGTGGGTGCGGTGGCCGGGAGGTCATCGCCCAGCAGGTGGTGCAGCGCGGCGCCGGCGCCCAGCACCAGCACCGGGAGGCAGGCCACGAACACCACCACCGCGACCGGGGCCCGGTCGTGGCCGGTGGTGGACAGCACGTGGTAGACCACCTGGCCGAGCAGCCCGAGGGCGAGCGCGGCCAGCGAGGACCACGCGGCGAACCGGCGCGCGCTGGCCGGGATCGGCCGCCCCGACAGCCACGTCCCCAGGGCGTAGGCCGAGTACGCCTCCACCCCGATCGGCAGCGTGATCGCACTGTTGAGCGTGAACTCATCCGCTATCCCCGGTAGCGGGCGGACCAGGCCGAACCCGGCCATCTGCCCGAGCTCGACCCACCCCGACCAGATCGCCACCGACGCCGGCAGTGCCAGTAGCACCAGCGGCCAGCGCCGCCGGGTGTTGGTCCCGGTGGTGGTCATGGGTTGCTCCTTCGTCCGGTCAGCGCGGTGGTGACCTCGTTGTGGGTGAGGCCCAGCTCGCCGGCCCACGCGGCGAGTACGGCCGCGTGCTCGGTGCGGGCCATGTCGTGGTGGTGCTCGGCCAACATCACCGCCGTGATGGCCTGGTTGCGGGTCAGCACCCGGTGGGGCATCCAGGTCACCCGCCACTGCTCGACAGGCGCGGCTGGGCCGCTGACCCGCCACGCGGTGTGGGTGCTGGCGTCGCAGGAGATCCGGTCGGCGTTGATGTGCACGCTCATCGCCGCGCCCCCGCCCGCCGCCCGTGATGGCCGGATCGGTGCACGGTGGTGACCGCGAGCAGCCGCCCGACGGTCACCCCGGCCAGCAGCGCCGGCCCGCCGAGCACCAGCACCCATGCCGAGTTAGGGCTGGTGTTGGTGACTACGGCCCACTGGATGACCGCGATCAGCACGGCGGTGACGGCGGCGCCGGCGGCCACCCGCCCCAGGCGGGTGACCTCCCGGACCTGCCGCTCGACCTTGCGCCCGGCCCGGACCCCGGTGGTCCAGATGTGCACCACACCGAGCCCGGCCAGCAGCACCAGGGCGATGACTACGGTGGTCCCGGCGGACCATTCGGCGCTCATCGGGAGCTTCCATCGGCCGGCCGCGAGCCCTCGGCGGCCGGGCTGGTCGGGTTTACCATCGGGTTCTCCTCACTGGTGTCGTGCTGGTGGGTGGATGAAGGCCCGGCCCGGTGGAACGACTTGGCGGAAGGACCACCGGGCCGGGACACCCCCAGCGCCGGCGGCATCGCTGCCGGCGCCGGGTGCTGCGGGCGGGTCATCGCTGCTCGCCCATGCGGCCGCCGGCCGGGGCCGGCCAGATGGTGCGGAGCCGGGCCAGCTCGTCGGCCGTGATCAGCCGCAGCCGCTCCCCGGGCGGCAGGGCCTTGGCGGTGCGGGCCTGCCAGAGCGTCATCCGCAGCCGACCCCAGCAGTCGGAGAACCAGGTGAGCGCCTCGCCCGTCTCGTTGAGCAGCATCAGCGCGAGCACGCCGGCGCCGAACCACGCCCAACGCCCGTTGGCGTCCAGGAAGGTCGGGATCTGCTCGGTCTGGAAGTAGTGCACGCTCGCCCAGATCAGGGTCGCGGCGAACGTGAGCCGGACCGAGGCGAACATCAGGCCGAGCAGGCGGAGGTTCACCCGCTGGCGCGGGTAGACATCCACATACACCAGCTCATCGGCGGTGGCGGTCTGCTCGGGTGCCGTGGCGGTGGTGCTGTCCATCAGGTGGTGCTCCTCATCGGTGGTAGTGGTGATTCCTCGGTGGGTGGTGCTGGACATGCCGGACCTCTCTGCTCGAAACCGCTGCTCAGGAGCCAGGTGGGCCATCACGCGGCAGATTCGGTGTCGGTGACGACGGAGTGGGCCTCAGCCGACGGCACGACGCGGAGCCGGCGTCGGCGCCGGATAGCGGCGCGCTCGTCGTCATCCAGGCCCAACCAGCTGGTGGGCGGATGGACCTTGGTTCGCCGCAGCTCGACATACGCGGCTGACTGGATGCGGAGCACGTCCCAGAAGTCGAGGCCGTCCGGCGCGTACGGCTGCTCCTGCTGCCAGTCGAGTGCCTCGATGTAGTCGGCCTGATCGCGGGTTGGGCGGTAGCTGTGCATGGTGTCGGGCTCCATGAAGTGTTGCATAGCACCACAAGGTGCCATGTGGTGTTCGGATGGTCAATGCTCTGTTTGGGGTGCTGCATGGTGTTGTAAGTGGCCGGTAGCCTGTGCTCGTGGCGATCGATCAGAGCGGCCCTATGACCCTGAATGCGCAGGTCAAGGCTGACCTCCTACGGAGGATCCGGACCGGTGCCTACGCGGTTGGGGCGAAGATCCCGTCGCTGCGGGCGCTTGCCGCTGAGTACGGGGTGGCTGAGCTGACCGTCCATGCGGCCGTGAGGGAGCTGCAGCACGAGGGAGTGCTTGAGTCCTCGTCCGGTCGCGGAACGTTCGTCCGCGCCTTGCCGTCCGACGCTGGGCCGGACGACCTGGCGGCCGTCGTTGCTGAGCTGCAGTCCGAGGTGGCCGGCCTCCGGGACCGGATGGCCGCTGTCGAGGAGGCTCAGCGCCGGGGCTGAGGCCCTCGGCTGGGCAGCTGTTCCGTTCGCTGTCATGCCTATATGGGACCGCGAACGTGAGGACGGTTACACCGCACTTCCCGGGATTGTTTGAGACGTCCTGGCGGCGCCAATTCGTCCGAAACGTCCCCAAAGTGTCGGGGTGTGCGGGATCATGGGTTCATGCCGAACGACCAGCTCAGGGCAGCGATCAGGGCAACCGGCCTTACGGTGGAGGACGTATCCGCCCGGGTCGGCGTGGACCCGAAGACTGTCGAGCGCTGGATCTACAACGGTGACCGGCGTCCTCATCGGAACACCCGCAGGCGGCTCGCCGAGCTGCTGAGCGTCGACGAGGTCCACCTCTGGCCGGATCTCTCCGGTGACATCAGGACACAGCCGACCAGCGAGTCGGAGTTGGTCCACCTGTACCCGACCCGTGCTGCCGTGCCGTTCGATGTGTGGTCCTCGCTCATCCACGGCGCTCAGTCCTCGGTGGACGTGCTGGTGTTCTCCGGGCAGTTCCTGGTAGAGCAGCACAACATCCTGCCGGTCATCCGGGAGCAGGCGGCCAAGGGCGTGCGCTTCCGCCTAGCAGTGGGAGACCACACGTCGGCCGCCGTCATCCAACGCGCCCAGGAGGAGGGCACAACGGGCGGCTTGGAGGGCCGGGTGCAGATGATGCGTCGGTACTTGCACGAGGTGGCCCACCTCGATGGGGTCGAGGTCCGCACGCACGGCACGATCCTCTACAACTCGATCTACCGATTCGACGACGAGGCCCTGATCAACGGCCACGCGTTCGGATCGCTCGCCGGACAGAACCCCGTGTTGCACCTTCGCCGGCTGCCTGGTGGGCTGATGTGGTCGCACTACATGGCGTCCTTCGAGCGTGCTTGGCTGGAGGCTGTGCCGGAGCCGTCCGAGAGGGGATGACGTGGCCCGCGTCGACTACTACGACGATCCGGCCGCGCCGGCGATTAACAGCGTCGTCCCGTCGGTGACGGTGGCTGTGCTCGACGACCAGGGCCGACTGCTGCTGATCCACAAGATTGACAACGACCTGTGGGCGCTCCCTGGCGGTGGACATGATGCGGGGGAGAGCATCGTTGATACGGCCGTGCGGGAGGTCCAAGAGGAAACCGGCGTTGACGTGGAGATAGTCGGCCTGGTCGGCACATACACCGACCCCCGGCACGTCATGGCCTATGACGACGGCGAGGTGCGCCAGCAGTTCTCCCTGTGCTTCGCCGGCCGGGTCCTCGGCGGTTCAGCGCGAGAGGACGGAACCGAGACCAAGGCCGTCCGGTGGGTCGAGCCGGCCGACATCCCGAGCCTGAACATTCATCCCTCGATGCGGCTGCGGATCGAGCACGCACTCGACGAACGGCGCAGCGCCCCCTACCTGGGCTGAACTGTCAGAGCCGTGCCAAGGTGCGCGACACCGACTCGGCAAGAATCGGGCGCGCGGTGAGCCAGGCCTGGTGCACCGGGTTGTCGACCGGATAGCGCCGGAGAATCTCGTCAATGCGTTCGTCGTAGCTGAGCCGCTCGCCGTCCGGCCCTGTGGTGAGGTCGGCGGTCACCAGGGCGTCCATCGTCGGGGAGTCAATGAGCGGGAACTCGGCCAGCTCGGCGGCCACGCCACGTTGATCAGCCTCGAACCGCGCGCCCGAGTGGTGCGCCACGAGATCCACGACCAGCGCCGGCCAGCCAGCAGCCCGCAGATACCGAGCCCCGTCGAGCGGGTGAAACCGCGTGTGACCGATCTCGGGGGAGTAGCCGACGTCGTGCAGCCAAGCAGCAGCGACCAGGTGCTCGTTCTGTCCGGGCAGCGCGGCGGGAGCCAGCTCGGCAGCGCGGGCAGCCACCGCCTGGACGTGCTCCCAGCGGCGACCCAATGGCGCGACGAACTGCTCTGCAACCGCCGGGGCGTCACCGAGCGATGGCCCGGGTGCATCTCCAGTTTCTGTCTGCACAACACAACGGTACGGATGCGAGCTCACCCAGTGCTCCAGCCATTGCTCGGCCGTCAAGGCCGACCGGTTCGGCGTACGTTGCCCGAGTCGCGTTCCTTCTCCAGTTTGCGAACCTCACGGATCACTTCCCCGTTCAGTTGCCCGCTTGACATGCGGCGCTCCCGGTTGCGGTGATGCGCGATGATGCTCTTGTGACGCACCGGCTGCTGCAGACAGTGCACCGCCTGTTCGGACGGCGCGCAGAGGCTCGCGCTGAGCGTCCAAGATCCATCGTCGAGTTAGCGTCGTAAGGAGCCTTGTGAGCACCCTCGGTAGTTTCATCTGGTCTATCGCTGACCAGCTTCGAGGCCCTTACCGCCCCAACCAGTACGGCAACGTGATCCTCCCGCTTACGATCCTGCGCCGCCTCGACTGCATCCTCGAACCCGACCGCGACACGGTGCGCGCACTGGCCGCGAAGCAGGACAACCCGGTCCGGCTCAGGATCGAGATCAGGAAAGCGACCGGCCGACCGTTCTACAACACTTCGAATTACTCCTTCGCCAACCTGTTGGCCGACGCCGATGGGCTGGCGGACAACCTCGCCGACTACATCGACCGGTTCTCACCCGATGTCGACGTGTTCGAGTACTTCGACTTCAAGAAGGAGATCCTCGCCCTGGACAAGGCGGGGCTGCTGCGCGAGGTGATCACGTCGTTCAAGGCCGTCGACCTGCACCCGAACGTCGTCTCCAACGCCGACATGGGCGACGCGTTCGAGTACATCATCCGCAAGTTCAACGAGGCCGCGAACGAGACCTCCGGCGACCACTACACCCCCCGCGACGCCATCCGGCTGCTGGTGGACCTGCTCTTCGCCGAGAAGGACGCCGACCTGGCCGAACCCGGCATCGTCCGCACCGTGTACGACCCCACCGCAGGCACCGGCGGCATGCTCGCCCTGGCCGAGGAACACCTGCTCGACTACAACCCCGCCGCGAAGCTGAGTCTTTACGGCCAGGAGTACAACCCGCAGTCGTACGCGATCTGCAAGTCCGACCTGCTGGCCAGGGGCCACGACGCGACCAACATCGCGTTCGGCAACACCCTGACCGACGACGCCTTCGTGGGCCGCCGGTTCGACTTCTGCATGTCGAACCCGCCGTACGGCGTCGACTGGAAGCAGTACGCCAAGGCGGTCACGGCGGAGCGCGACAAGGCAGGTGACTACGGCCGGTTCGCCCCCGGGCTCCCGTCCACCTCGGACGGGCAGATGCTCTTCCTGCTGCACCTGGCCCACAAGATGCGCCGCCCCGAGGACGGCGGCGGGCGGGCCGGGATCGTCATGAACGGCTCGCCGCTGTTCAACGGTGCGGCCGAGTCCGGCCCCTCCAACATCCGCAAGTGGCTGCTGGAGAACGACCTGGTCGAGGCAATCGTGGCGCTGCCGACCAACATGTTCTTCAACACCGGCATCGCCACCTACATCTGGATCCTCGACAACACCAAGCACCCCGACCGCAAGGGCTTGGTCCAGCTCATCGACGGCACCTCGTTCTGGACCAAGATGCGCAAGAACCTCGGCTCCAAGGGCCGCGAGATCAGCGACGCCGACCGCGCCAAAGTGGCCCAGATGTACATCGACTTCGCCGACGCCGACCCTGACTGCTCGAAAGTGCTGCGCACCGACGAGTTCGGCTACTGGACCATCACCGTCGAGCGGCCACTGCTGGACGCGGACGGGAAGCCGGTCGTCGACCGCAAGGGCACGCCGAAGCCGGACCCGAAGAAGCGCGACACCGAGAACGTCCCGTTCACCCACGGCGGCTCGACCGCCGGCCCCGCCGGCAGGCTCGACGTCATCCAGGCGTACTTCGCCGCCGAGGTGAAGCCGCACGTCCCCGACGCTTGGATCGACTGGGCCAAGATCAAAATCGGATACGAGATCCCCTTCACCCGACGCTTTTACAAGTATTTACCACCCCGCCCCCCAGGGGAACGTCAAAGTCCGTGAGGTTGGCGTGAGGTCGTCAGGTTGCTCGGATGGCGGTGGCGATGATCGGGAAGATCCTGGTCCGGTCGGCGGCGATGCGTTCGAGGGTGCGCTTGATCTGGGTGATTCCGGCC
>JAJCYC010000100.1 GCA_029263115.1 Pseudonocardia sp.
CGAGCGAACCGACCGGCCATCCGTTCGAGCAGCCTGTCGGTCTCGGCTTGCCATCGCGCAGGCCCTACGCTGTGACCCACGGCCACCGCTTGATCATCTGAAGTCGACACAACCGACGATGATCCGCGGTGGCCGCCCTACGTCCGGGACCGCCACGCCGGAGGTAGATCACAATCTACGGCTGGAGTACTAACCGGCCACACCGCACTCCGTCCTCGGAGAGTCGTGGCAAGTCAACCACCTCACCGGAACCTCCTCGACTGGGAGAAAGAATTCAACACCGCGGTCAACCGTGACCTCGAACCTGCACACCGACTATCGGCGGCCGCTCGCGACCTTCGTCGATACCATCAGCGCAGTCATAGGACTGCAGTTCTTTCGGACCGCGTGAATAACCCTCATCGGTTAAATGCGTTGTGGACGTTGCTTATCATTATCGGCATGCGACGAAGTGAAGCGTGCGGTCTCCGCTGGGATCACGTCGACTTCGAGAACGCGACACTGCGGATCGTGCAGACCGTGCAAAGGGTCAACGGCGAGATGAAGGAGCTTCCCACCAAGACCCGCCGGTCGAACAGAACGGTCCCGCTGCCGAGCCGTTGCCTGTGCGCACTCTCCGACTATCACTCCGTGCTCCAGCGGAAGCACGGCCGCCCGGGGCGCCCCTAGAAGCCGGAGGGCTATGTCTTCGGTACGGCGCACGGCACGGCGCTGGAGCCACGCAACGTCCCGCGCATGTGGACCCAGCTCTGCGAGTCGCTCGACGTCCTCCGGGTGCCGCTGCACGCCCTCCGACACACCTGCGTGAGCCTCCTGCTCGCGATGGGCGTCCATCCCCGGGTTGTCATGGAGATCGTCGGGCACAGCGCAATGGAGATGACCATGAACGTCTACGGTCACGTGACCCTCGGCACACAGCGGGCCGCGCTCGACCAGTTGGACGAGGAACTTGGCGAATGAGCCCGTTGCTATCAGCAGTCGCTGTCATGCTCGGCCGCAAGATCACCGGCACAGGGTCTGATCAGGGGCTCCGCCACCAGGATTCGAACCTGGACCATCAGAACCAAAATCTGAGGTGCTGCCTTTACACCATGGCGGATCGTGCTGCGATGTCCATGGTGTCATGTCGTGCCCGGCGCGCGTCGCCGACCACCGCGCCGCGACACACCGGAACGCCGGCGACACGCCGACCGAACTGACCAGTCGAATGAGGGCCACCTACCCTGGAGGGGCGTGGTGGCCAGAGCGGCCGCCCGGTGACCGACGCGCACCGACATCTGGGGTGAGTTTCCTGTGGACAGCACGACCGCCGCCGACACGGCGGCAGCCAGTACGACCACGGCCAACACAGCCACAGCCGGTACCGGGGCCGGCGCGACCACCCCCGGCCCGGAGCCGGTGCTGGACGGCACCCGGACCCCGCTGCAGCAGGCGCTGATCTACGTGTTCGTCCTGGTGCCGATGGTCGCGTTCGTCGCGGCCATCCCGGTCGCCTGGACCTGGGGCGCAGTGCACTGGCACGACCTGGGGATGATGGCCGGGTTCTACGTCGTCGGCTGCCTGGGCATCACCGTCGGGTACCACCGGTACTTCACGCACAAGTCGTTCAAGGCCCGGCCGTGGCTGCGGGTGGCCTTGGCGATCAGCGGCTCGCTGGCGATCCAGGGCTCGGTGGTGAACTGGGTGGCCCACCACCGCCGCCACCACGCCTTCTCCGACCGCGAGGGCGACCCGCACTCGCCGTGGCTGTTCGGCACCTCACCGGTGGCGGTCGCGCGCGGATTCGTGCATGCGCACTTCGGCTGGCTGTTCGACCGGCGCGAGACCAACCACCGCCGGTTCGTCCCGGACCTGCTGGCCGACCGGACCATCATGCGGGTGGACCGGAACTTCGGCTGGTTGGTGCTGCTCAGCCTGGCCCTGCCGGCGGTGATCGGGGCGCTGGTGACCCAGTCCTGGGTCGGCGCGGCCACCGGGTTCTTCTGGGCCGGGCTGGTCCGGATGGGCGCGCTGCACCACGTCACCTGGTCGATCAACTCGGTCTGCCACATGATCGGCCGGCAGCCGTTCACCTCCCGGGACCGCTCGCGCAACTTCTGGCCGCTGGCCGTCCTGAGCATGGGCGAGTCCTGGCACAACCTGCACCACGCGGACCCCACCTGCGCCCGACACGGGGTCCTTCGCGGCCAGGTCGACATCTCCGCGCGGACGATCTGGCTGTTCGAGCGGTTCGGCTGGGCCCACGACGTGCGCTGGCCCACGCCCGCCCGGTTGGCCAAGCTGCGGAGCTGAGCACGCCCCGCGACTCGCCGCTTCGTCAAGTCCGTCGATTCCCTCGAAAGAGTGAGAGACTACGGTCGGTGTGGTCGGGCGACCGCAGACGAGCACGGAACCTCCCTGACCGGGTGCGGGTGCCGTCGGGCACGGGCCGGGTAGGGGCCGGATAGGGAGCTGAGTTGGGCGCGTATCGAGGGGTGCCGGCCGACCGGGGGGTGGCGCGGCGATGTTGAGCTTGCTCCCGGAGCGGCTCGACAGCGTGGTCCTCATCGGTGCGCACTGCGACGACATCGTCATGGGTTGCGGCGGCACGCTGCTGGAGCTGTGCCGGGCCTATCCGGGGGTCGAGGTCAGCGCGCTCACCCTGACCGGTGGTGGCAGCCTGCGCGAGGAGGAGGAGCGCGACGCCCTGGCCGGGTTCTGCCCGGGTGCCCGGTTGCGGATCGCGGTGCTGGACCTCCCGCAAGGTCAACTCCCGGCCCGCTGGGAGCGGGTGAAGCGGGCGCTGGAAGACCTGCGGTCGCGCGCCGACCCGGGCATGGTGTTCGCGCCGGCTCCGGCGGACGGTCACCACGACCGGCGGTTGGTGGCCGAGCTGACGTCGGTGGCGTTCCCCGATCACCTGCTGCTCGGCTACGAGATCCTGCAGCGCTCGGGCGCCCTGGACCAGCCCACCGTGTACTGCCCCCTCGCCGAACCGGTGCTCCGCGAGAAGATCGACAAGATGCGTGAGTACTACGGTTCCCAGCGGGACCGGGCGTCGTTCGAAGCCGAGCACCTGGCCGGACTGACCCGGCTGCGCGGCGTACAGTGCGAGGCCCGGTACGCCGAGGCCTTCCACGTGACCCGGCTGGTGCTGGGCACCGCGGCGCTCAGTGGCGGCGCCCCGTACTGACCCCACGTCGTTGATCGAGGGGCACCTGCTACCGGCTGTGCTCGATCGGATACTCTGAGCGTTCGGAGTCGACCCGAAAGAGGTGAGCGGGTGGGCGTGTTGGCAGCCTTCGGGATGGCGGCCAGAAGATGGTACCTGCTCATCCCGCTGATCCTGGCGTCGCTGGCCGTGTCGTGGTTCGCCTACACCCAGATGCCGGTGAGCTACCAGGCCACCATCACCCACCAGGTCACCGATACCGCGCCCGACGCCGACCCGGACTCCCGGCCCGGCTCCCGGGCCCGCGGGCTGACCCTGGCGCCGGCCCCGGTGCCGCCGACGGCCGACAGCAAGGCGCTCGCCGCCGAGTTGGCCGCATCGGTGCGGTTCACCCAGCCGGCCGGCCGGGCGACCGGTCGCCCGGACGGCGATCCGCTGACCGCGCGGCTGCGTGGGCCGGGCTCCACCGAGATCACCGTGCGCGCCACCTCCGGCACCGTGGCCGCGGCCGGTGAGGCCATCACCTCGGCCGGTGCGCAACTCACCGGCCGGCTCCGGGAGATCCAGGACGAGCGGGGAATCCCGCCGCGCGGCCGGGCCGCCCTCGGCGTGTCCGCACCGATGACCGTGTCCGATCCGGTGCGCACGGTCGGTGTCCGGGTCTTCGGCGCGACGTTCCTGTTCGGGCTGCTGCTCTCGGTGGTGCTCGCGGCAGCGGTCGAACGCAGTGCTCGCCGAAGGCGTCTGCTGGTCGCGTCCACCGCCGGGGAGCCGGCCGAGCCCGAGCAGGTGGCCGAGCCCGAGCAGGTGGCTGAGCCTGAGCCGACGGCGGCGGCGGGACCGTCGGCGGAGTCGGAGCGGTCGGGGCCATCCGCCCGGCCGCCGCGATCACCCGCTAGCCCGGCGGCCCGGCCGGCCCCGGTGGCCGTCCCATCAGGCTCGGCTCCGTCCGGGCCGGCACCCTCGTCCGAGACCGGCCGGTCGAGGCAGTCGGCGGCAGTGCCCATGGCCGCCTCCCTGGCGGCGGCCGGCCCGCTCGCCGCGTCCGGCCCGGCCCGCCGGCCCGCTGCGGACCCCCGTCCGGGGTCCCCGGCCCCGGCCCGTCCCGCGGTGGCAACCTCGGCCCCGGCCCGTCCGGCGGTCGCATCCCCGGCCCGTCCCAGTTCGGCCGCCCCGGCCAGGTCGGAGACCGCCGGCCCGACCCGTTCCGGAGCGGGGGCCCCGGCCGGTCCGACCGCCTCCGGAGCGGGAGCGCCGGTCAGGCCCGAACCCGGCCGCGGGCCGGCCCGGGACCCCCGGCCCGGCTCCGCTCCGCCTGCCCGACCCGGACCTGGCGTACCCACCGAGCAGGGCAGTCGGGCCGCGCCGTCCGGCCCGCCACCGGCACCCACCAACCCGACGCGACCGGGTCCCCCGGGTCGTCGCGGACCGGCCGACCGGGAGGGCCGCCGCCAACCGCCCCGGCCACCGATGGAGCCACCTCCCGCGGCGGAGGGACCTCCCCGGCGCCCGGCCGGCACCGGTGACCCGGGCAGGGGTACCCCGACATCCGGCCCCCGCGAGAGTTCCGGCCCGCGCGAGGCGATCGGCGGCAGCCCCTCCCGCGACGGTGCCGGGCCTGGTGGTGTGGCTGTGCCTGGTGGTGTGGTCGGGCCCGGTCGTGGGGTCGGAGCTCACGACGGAACCGCGCCCCGGCGGACCATCTCGCCGGCCCTGGCGCGTCGGCTGCGACCGGTCGACCGGTTCAGCGGGCCGGACCCGGCGACCTTCGCCTCCTCGGCGCTGTGGGACCCGGTCACCGAGATCCCGGCGGAGTCCGAGCGCTGGTTGCCCTCTGCGGGCGGTGCCACCCCCGCGACCTCCGATCCGGTCGTGTCGGAGCCCGGGCCGCCGCCCGCCGAGGCACCGGTCCGGGGCGAGCCGGAGCGGGCAACCCGCCCGACGGACCGCCCGGCGGACGACGAGTTGGAGGGCTGGCCGGACTTCGACGAGCCGGCCCGCGTCTAGCCACCAGGTCGGTGCCGGCCGCGGGTACGGTCGTCGCCATGTCGTCCAGCTACCTGCGATTCCCGCACCTGCGCGGCTCGTTGTTGACCTTCGTCGCAGAGGACGACGTGTGGCTCGCGCCGCTGGACGGTGGCCGGGCCTACCGGCTCTCGGCCGACCAGATGCCCGCCGCCAACCCCCGGCTCACCGACGACGGTGCCCGGGTGGCCTGGACGTCCTGGCGGGATCGCTCGCCCGAGGTGTACCTCGCCGACACCGACGGCGGGCTGGCCACCCGGCTGACCTACTGGGGCGACGCCCGCACGCTGAGCATCGGGTGGACCGCCGAGGGCGAGGTCCTGGCGATCAGCGCGGTCGGCCAGCCGTCGTACCTGTGGAGCCGGGCACACGCGATCCCGGCCGACGGCGGGCCCTCCCGGGTGCTGCCCCACGGCCGGGTCGGTGACCTCGCTCCGGGCGCGGGTTGCACGCTGCTGCTCAGCGCGTCCATCTCCCGCGAACCGGCCCGGTGGAAGCGGTACCGGGGCGGCACCGCCGGAAAGCTGTGGTGGGACGGCGCCGGCGACGGCGAGTTCGTCCGGCTGCTACCGGAGCTGGCCGGCAACATCGAGTCGCCGATGCTGCTCGGCACCGGTCCCGAGCGCCGGGCGGCGTTCATCTCCGACCACGAGGACTGGGGCAACATCTACTCGGTGGCGGTCGGTGCGGACGGGGCTGCCACCGACCTGCGGCGGCACACCGACCACGGCGCCGAGAGCGCGGACCAGCCGCCATTCTACGCACGGCACGCCACCACCGACGGCGCGCGGATCGTCTACGAGTGCGCCGGCCAGCTGTGGCTGCTCGGGTCGCTCGAGCAGCCCGCCCGCCGTCTGGACGTGCGGCTCGGCGGGCCACGCACGGCCCGCGCCCCGCACACCCCGCAGGCCGGCCGGCACCTCGGCGTCGCGGCGCCGGACCGCACCGGGCGGCTGAGCGTCGTCGAGGTGCGCGGCACCGTGCACCGGCTGGTGCACCGCGACGGTCCGGCGCGGGTGCTCGCGGCCGCCGACGGCACCCGGGCCCGGCTGGCCCGCCCGCTCGGCACCGACCGGGTCGTCTGGATCGGCGACGCCACCGGCGAGGACGCGGTGTCGGTCTCGCCGCTGGACGACCCGGCGGGCGAGGCGGTCACCCACGGCGCGGGCGAGATCGGCCGAGTGCTGGAGCTGGCGACCGCGCCGGACGGCTCCCGGGTGGCCTTGGCCTGCCACGACGGCCGGCTCCTGGTGCTGGACACCGGGTCCGGGACGATCACCGAGCTGGCCCGGGGCGCCGACGGTGAGGTGTCCGGGCTGGCGTTCTCCCCGGACAGTGCCTGGCTGGCCTGGTCGGACCCGCACGAGCAGGGACTGCGCCGGATCCTGCTGACCCGGCTCGACGAGGACCCGCCGGTGCCGATCGTGGTCACCGAACCCCGGTTCCACGACACCGACCCGGTGTTCACCACCGACGGCCGCTACCTGGCGTTCCTGTCCCGGCGCAGTTTCGACCCGGTGTACGACGAGCACGTGTTCGACCTGTCGTTCCCGAACGGCTGCCGGCCCTACCTGGTGCCGCTGGCCGCGCGCACCCCGTCGCCGTTCGGGCCCTCGCCCGACGGCCGGCCCGCGGCGGCGTCGAACGGATCCGGCGACCCGCACGGCCCGGACGACCCCGACCCGGGCGGCGCGGTGGACACCGGGTCGGACGACGGGGCCGAGGATGGGGAGCGGGGAGCCGGCGACGTGCCGTCCGAGGCTGGGCCCGAGACCACCGCACCGTCCGGGTCCGACACCACCGAGCCCACCGCGCCGGTCGCGGTCCGGGCGAAGGACGCACCGCCGCCGGTGCGGGTGGACCCCGGGGGCCTGCCCGAGCGGGTCGTGCCGTTGCCGGTGGGCGGGGCCCGCTACCGGCGGCTGCGAGCCGGCAAGGACTGCCTGCTGTGGCTGCGCAGTACACCCACCGGGGCGTTGGGCGACGGGTTGCCCGAGGGCGCGGAGTTCCCCCGGCCGGTGTTGGAGCGCTATGACCTGGTCCGGCGCCGCTGCGACACCATCGCCGACCCGGTGACCAGCTACGAGGTCAGCGGCGACGGTGCCCGGCTGGTGGTGCGCGACCGGGAGACCCTGCGGGTGCTGCGCACCGACCGGCCCGGATCCGGGTCCCCCGACGAGTCGAGCGGTGACGAGTTCGACATCGACATCAGCCGGATCTCGCTGGCCGTCAACCCGACCGCCGAGTGGCGGCAGATGTACGACGAGGCCGGCCGGCTGATGCGCGACCACTTCTGGGTTGCCGACATGTCCGGGGTGGACTGGGCGGCCGAGCTGGCCCGGTACCGGCCGCTGGTGGACGCGGTCGGCAGCCACGACGACCTGGTCGACCTGCTCTGGGAGGTTCAGGGCGAGCTCGGTACCTCGCACGCCTACGTCACCCCGCCGTGGCGCGGCGGCGGCAGCGGGCGGCCGGGGTTGCTCGGCGCCGACCTGGAACGCGCCGTCGACGACGAGTGGCGGGTGGCCCGGGTGCTGCCGGGGGAGTCGTCCGACCCCAAGGCGCGCAGCCCGCTGTCCGCGCCCGGGGTGGACGTGCGCGCGGGGGACGCGCTGCTCGCGGTCGGTGGTCGCCCGGTCGACCCGGTGCGCGGCCCGGCGCCGCTGCTGGTGGACACCGACGGCAAGCCGGTCGAGTTGACCGTGCGGGCCGGGCCGGACTCGGTCGCGGCGGGCACCGTGCGCCGGGTGGTGGTGCTGCCGCTGGCCGACGACGAGCAGTTGCGCTACCAGGACTGGGTGGCCGGGCGGCGGGCGTTCGTCGCGGACCGGTCGGACGGGCGGCTGGGCTACCTGCACATGCCCGACATGGTGGCCAACGGCTGGGCGCAGCTGCACCGCGACCTGCGTCGGGAGACCGCCCGGGACGGGTTGATCGTGGACGTGCGGGCCAACGGCGGCGGCCACCTGTCCCAGCTGGTGATCGAGAAACTGGCCCGGCGGGTGATCGGCTGGGACGTGGTCCGGCACGGCCAACCCACGACGTACCCGCTGGATGCGCCGCGCGGGCCGGTGGTCGCGGTGGTCGACGAGTTCTCCGGCTCCGACGGCGACATCGTCACCGCCGCGTTCCAGCGGGTCGGCATCGGGCCGGTGGTGGGGGTGCGCACCTGGGGTGGGGTGATCGGCATCGACAGCCGCTACCGGCTGGTGGACGGCACCCGGGTCACCCAACCGCGATACGCGGCGTGGTTCGACCACGTGGGCTGGTCGGTGGAGAACGGCGGCGTGGCGCCGGACGTGGAGGTGGTGCTGACCCCGGCCGACCAGGTCGCCGGGCGCGACCCGCAGCTGGCCACGGCCGTCGAGCTGGCCCTGGCCGCGTTGGCCGAGCGACCGGCCGCCGCCCCACCCGACCCGGCCACCCGCCCGTCGCTGGCGCGGCGCCGGCTACCGCCCCGGAGCTGAGGCCCGCAGCGGTTGGCGGAAGGGGAGCTCCTCGGCGATCCAGGTGCCGGGGGTGCAGCCGGCCAGCGCGTTGAACTCGTTGGGCAGGTGCGCCTGGTCGAAGTAGCCGCAGGTCTGCGCGGCCGAGGACCGGCCGGTCGCCGGCCCGGTGTGCAGCCCGCCGGCGAACGCCCCGGTGCACAGCGGGTCCTGGGGCGAGCCCGGCATGCCCAGGATCCGGATCGGCTCGGTCAGGCTGACGATCAGCGTGACGTGCCCGCTGGGCAGCCCCCGGTGCACCGGCAGCGTCACGCCGCGCTGGCGGTAGCCGATGTAGCGGCTCACCAGTGCGCGCAGCGCGGGGTACGGCCGCCGCGTCGCCCAGCCCTGGTTGCCATCCGCCGGTTCCCGCTCGTCCAGCAGGTACACCCCGCCACCGTACGACGCCTCTGCGGATTCCCGCATCGCCGAGTCGCGTAGCCTGGTCGGGTGATCCCTCGTGGACTGCCCGTGCGTCGATCCGGTCGTCGGCGGCCGGGTTCCGTGGCCCTCGGGCTGCTGCTGGCGGGGGCCCTGGTTGCGGTGCTCGCCGGGTGTGGCGGCGACTCCTCGGACACGGTCGTGCCGCAACCGCGCGGCGGCGACGCGACCCGGACCGTCAACGTGGATCTCGCCGGCTGGAAGCTCACCCTGCCCGAGGAGAACGACGACGACGGCGCCGCAGAGATCGAGCCGGCGGCGCTGACCGAGCCGTGGCTGACCGCGTCCGCGGACGGCGGGCTGGAGTTCTGGGCCCCGGCCAAGGGCGCCACCACGGAGAACTCCGACCACCCGCGCACCGAGCTGATCAGCCTGACCAACTTCGGGGCCGGCGAGGAGACGCACACGCTGCGCGCCTCGGTGACGCCGTTCCAGGTGCCGGCGGACGGCCAGGGGATCATCCTGGGCCAGATCCACGGCGCCGGCGACCAGAACTCGGTGGCGTTCGTGATGCTGCGTTACCAGGACGACCAGGTGAACGTGATCGTGAAGTCGGCGCTGAAGGGCGACGCCCGCACCACCTACCCGTTGCTCGCTAACGTGCCGCTGAACACGCGTTTCGACTTCGCCCTGGCCGACACCGGCGACGGCCAGATGACCTTCTCCGGCACCGTCGGCGGGCAGACCCAGCAGGTACGGGCGCCGATCCCGCCGGCGTTCGTCGGTATCCCGGTCCGCTTCCAGGCGGGCAACTACCAGCAGTCCGACGAGCCGGCCGGCCGGACCGACGGCGCACGGGTGATCTTCCACCAGCTCGTCGAGTCGACCGACCGACCCTGACCGGCACCCCGGGGTCGGACCCGGGCGGCGCGCGGACGTAGGCTGACCGGGATAGCCCGCACCGGGTACTCGTCCCGGGCAGGGGTCTGTCCGCGTGCGCCGACTCCGCGCACGCCGGTTTGCGAAGGGACCCCGGTGTCCACCGATTCTCCGCCCTGCTCGCCCGGCCTGCTGGCCGCCGCTCTCGCCGATCCCGGGCTGGGCGCGGTGCTGGCCGCGGCCGGCCGCCCGACGCTGCGCATCGAGGGCCCACCCGCGCTGCGGCCGCTGGTGGCCGCCGCGCTGGCCGGGGCGGACGGCGTGCCGACCACCCTGCTGGTCACCGCCACCGAACGGGAGTCCGAGGACCTGGCGGCCGCGCTCGCCGACCTGATCGGGCCTGACCCGATCGCGGTGCTGCCCTCGTGGGAGACGTTGCCGCACGAGAAGCTCTCGCCGAGGGCAGACACGGTGGGCCGGCGGATCTCGGTGTTCCGCCGGCTGGTCGGCAAGGATCCCCGGTTGCGGGTGGTGGTCGCGGGGGTCCGCAGCCTGATCCAGCCGATCGCGCCCGGTCTCGGCGAGCTGGAGCCGATCGTGTTGCGGGTGGGCGAGACCCACGACTTCGACGGGTTGCTGCACCGGCTGGTCGAGCTGGCCTATGCCCGGGTGGACATGGTCACCGGGCGCGGCGAGTTCGCGGTGCGCGGCGGCATCGTGGATATCTTCCCGCCCACCGCCGAGCACCCGGTGCGGGTGGAGATGTGGGGCGACGAGGTCTCCGAGCTGCGCGGATTCCAGGTGGCCGACCAGCGTTCGATCGGTCCGGTGCAGCTGCTGGACGCCCCGCCCTGCCGGGAGCTGCTACTCACCGACGAGGTGCGGCGGCGCGCCGCCCTGCTGGCCGAGGAGCACCGGAACAACCCGAGCCTGACCGAGCTGCTCGCCCGGCTGGCCGAGGGCATCCCCAGCGAGGGCATGGAGTCGCTGATCCCGGTGCTGTGCGAGGGCCGGCTCGATCTGCTCACCGACCTGCTGCCGACCGGTGGGCACGTGCTGCTGGTCGACCCCGAGCGGATCCGCCGCCGGGCCGCCGACCTGGTGCGCACCGGACAGGAGTTCCTGGAGGCCAGCTGGCTTTCGGCCGCGAGCGGCCAGGTCAGTACGGCCGCGAGCGGCCAGGTCAGTACGGCAGGGGCGGGGGCGCAGGCGCCGATCGACCTGGGTTCGTCGGCCTACCGCGACCTCGACGAGGTCGCCGGGCACGCGGCCGCCAGCGGCCGCCCCTGGTGGACCCTCACCCCCTTCGGCAGCGCCGACGCCGACCCCGGTGAGGCAATGAGCCCGCTCATTCGACCTGGAACGGAGCAGCCTGCGGCGAATGAGCCCGCTGATTGCGGCGTGGGCGGCGTGGGCGGCGTGGGTGGCGGGGTTCAGGGTGGGGGGACTGTGCGGCCGGGGTTGCGGGCGCCGGCGTCGTACAAGGGCGAGCTGGACCGGGCGCTGGCCGATCTGCGGGCGCACACGGCGGCGGGTGGCGCGGCGGTGCTGCTGCTGGCCGGCGCCGGCACCGCGCAGCGGGCGCACGAGCAGCTCGGCGAGGCCGACGTGCCGGCCCGCCTGGTCGAGGGCGGGCTGGCCGGGCCGCCGGAGCCCGGGCTGGTCACCGTCACCCGGGGCCGGCTCACCGACGGGTTCGTCGCGCCCGGGCTGGGGCTGGTGGTGCTCACCGAGGCCGATCTCACCGGCAACCGGGTGTCGACCGGTGAGGTGCGCAAGCTCGCGTCCCGGCGGCGCAACGCGGTGCAGCTGGAGACGCTGGAGCCCGGCGACTACGTGGTGCACGCCCAGCACGGCATCGGCCGGTTCGTCGAGATGCGCGAGCGCACGATCGGCACCGGCGCGCAGAAGGCCACCCGGGAGTACCTGGTGCTGGAGTACGCCTCCAGCAAACGTGGCCAGCCGGCCGACCGGCTGTTCGTGCCTACCGACCAGCTCGACGACATCAGCCGCTACGTCGGTGGCGAGGCCCCGACGCTGAACAAGATGGGCGGCGGTGACTGGGCCAAGACCAAGAGCCGCGCGCGCCGGGCCGTCCGACAGATCGCCGCGCAGCTGGTGCAGCTCTACGCCGCGCGCAAGTCCAGCCCCGGGCACGCGTTCGCCCCGGACACCCCGTGGCAGCGCGAGCTGGAGGACGCGTTCCCGCACACCGAGACCCCCGACCAGCTGTCGGCGATCAACGAGGTCAAACGGGACATGGAACTGCCGGTGCCGATGGACCGGGTGATCTCCGGTGACGTCGGGTTCGGCAAGACCGAGATCGCGGTGCGCGCGGCGTTCAAGGCGGTGCAGGACGGCAAGCAGGTCGCGGTGCTGGTGCCGACCACGCTGCTGGCCAACCAGCACCTGCAGACCTTCGCCGACCGGATGCGCAGCTTCCCGGTGACGGTGAA
>JAJCYC010000101.1 GCA_029263115.1 Pseudonocardia sp.
AGGTAGGGCTCGTCGATCTGGCGGGTGCGTAGCAGGTAGGAGGCGATCGCCAGCAGCATCGCGGCCTCGCTGCCCGGCCACGGCGCCAGCCACACGTCGGCGTGTGAGGCGGTGTTGGACATGCGCGGGTCGACCACGATCAGCTTGGCGCCGGCCTGCTTGCCTTCCATGATCCGCTGGGCGTGCGGGTTGAAGTAGTGCCCGGTCTCCAGGTGGCTGGAGAACAGCAGGATGACCTTGGCGTTCGCGTGGTCGGGTGAGGGCCGGTCGTAGCCGCCCCACAGCGTCTGGCCCAGCCGCGCGCCGGACGAGCAGACCTGGGTGTGGCTGTTGTGCCCGTCGCATCCCCAAGCCTGCAGGACCCGCTCGGCGAAGCCGTCCTCGCCCGGCCGCCCGACGTGGTAGGCCACCTCTTCGTTTCGGCCCTCCTGAATGGCGGTGCGGATCCGGCCGGCGATGTCGTCGAGCGCGTCGTCCCAGCTGACTTGTTCCCATTGGCCGCCGCCGCGCTCGCCGGTGCGTCGCAAGGGGTGCAGGATCCGTTCGGGGTCGTTGATCTGGTTGATCGTGGCCGGGCCCTTGGCGCAGTTGCGGCCACGGGACCCGGGGTGCGCCGGGTTGCCTTCGACCTTCTTCACCGAGAGGTCGTCCTTGTCGACGTAGGCCAGCAGGCCGCACGCCGACTCGCAGTTGAAGCAGGTGGTGGGCACCAGCATGTAGTTGTGCGGCACCTTGCGCGGATGGGCCTTGGCGTCGTACTCGACGTGGTTGTCCCAGTCCGAGACCGGCGGGTAGTTGTGCAGGTGTTCGTGCGTCCGTGCGCCGGGCAGCGGGTGCCCGACCTGGGTCGGCGCGTTCGTCGGGGCCGGCGCCGTGGGCGCGGCCGCGGCCGGGGTGGCGTGGTGCGGCACAGTCTCGGTCATCGGCTCGGACCTCCGGCGTGGTGGGCTCGGGTTCGGGAAGATCGGGGTGAGATTAGGGATCGGGCGGCGCGGGACGGTCGCGGTTCAGGACAACGGGACGTCCTGGCCGGCGCGAACGAACACCGACTCGTAGGCCAGCAGCGCCGCCTGGGTGGCCAGGCCCGCCACCGCGACGAGCACGCCGGCACCGCCGTTCCAGCCGGGCACCGCCACGGCGGCGGCTACGACCGCGAGCGCGACCCCCGCGGTCCAGAACAGGCGGGCGTAGCGGCCGTGGGTGACCATGTGCGCCGCTGCGGCGGCCGCCTTGCTCGCATGGGTGCCGAGGTATTCCAGCAGCAGCATCAACACGTGAAGCGCGGTGGACAGGACGAATACCCGGTGAACCAGTACGAGGTCGGTCGGCGCCGTGCCCGCCAGCAGGCCGGCGACCGCCAGTGCTCCGGATCCGACCATCACCGCCTGCACGACCAGGTGCCAGAACAGCAGCGGTGACTGCCACAGGTCACGACCCTCGGCCTGGCCGAACAGGAAGGCCGTGTAGCCGGCCACCAGTACGCCGGCCGGAATCCCCAGGATGGCCAGCACCGTCCAGATGACCGGCGTCGGGCTCACCAGCCCGATCTCGGTGGCGACGCCGTAGAGCAGCCAGATGCCGGAGACTGCCGCATGCAGGCCGAGGGCGTAGGCGCCGAGCACCAGCCACGACTTGAAGTTCGACTTGGCCAGCAGGTACCAGAACCGTTCGGGTCGTTTGAGATCCCACACCAGTAGCGCACCGGTCGCACCGGTGCCCAGGACGCCCAACGTCGGAGCGACGATCGTGGTGAGCACGCCGAGATCGACACCGAACAGCAGGGCGATGGCGGCGAGGAGCAGCGCACCGCCACCCACGCCCTTCGCCCACAGGTAGGTGGTGACCCGCCATCCCCACGGTCGTGGATGCGCGGTGTTCAACGTGGTGAGAGCGCCGGATACCGGGTCGACCGGCAGGTCCCGCCCGACGTCGAGCCGGTGCGCATCTGGGCTGGAGAACATGTAGGACTGGTCGACCGGCGCGGCCAACGGATCGAGTACCGCCCGGTCCGCCCCCAGGTAGAACACGTTCGGCCCGGTGTTCTGCTCGGGAGAGCGCACCGTCACCGGGTTCGAGCTGATCAGTTGCGAGATCCCGCTGGCGGGGTCGTCCAGATCGCCGACCCAGATCGAGTGGGTCGGACACACCACTACGCAGGCCGGCTCGAGGTTCTCATCGACACGGTGGGCGCAGAAGTTGCACTTGGCCGCGGTGTTCGTGTCCGCGTCGATGTAGATCGCATCGTACGGACAACCTTGCATACAACTCTTGCAGCCGATGCAGCGGTCCTTGTCGAAGTCGACGATGCCGTCCTTGCGCTTGTACAGCGCCTTCGTCGGGCAGATCTTCACGCACGGCGCGTCGGTGCAGTGGTTGCACCGCATCACCCCGAAGTCGCGCGTGTTGTTCGGGAAGGCGCCCTGGTCGACGTACTTCACCCACGTCCGGAACTGCCCCACCGGCACTTCGTGCTCGGTCTTGCAGGCCACCGTGCAGGCATGGCAGCCGATGCAGGTCCGCTGGTCGATAGCGAAGCCGTATCTCACGAGGGCACCTCATCTCATCTGGTCGACGGGCGCGCGGGCTACCCCGGCTGAGTGGCTATCGAGTGTGACACAAGTCCGAATGTTCGTACAAGTCGTGCGCAGCTGGATCAGGTGCCCACGGGGGAGCGCTAGGGCTCCAGGTCGTCGTCGAGCGAATCGTCGATGATCACGACATCGACACCGGTGTCGAGGATCCGCCGGGCGAGCGCCACGGTGGCCCTCATCTCCCCGGCATACAGCCACACCAGGTCAGGTTGCTCGAACTGGACGTGGCCGAGAACGTCCTCCGCCGTGGGCAAAACCCGGGGTAAGAGTGCCGATGTCACTGGGCCCCGCGCGCGCTGCGCAGCGGAACGGAGGTCGATCACGACCTCACGGCCGAGCCGGTCGGATCTCCCGCAGAGGTACTCGTCGAAGCACGCTCGTGGAACAGCGGGCCAGGCATCGCGTCGCCGGCTCACACGATCACGGGTCGTCGCTGCTTCCGCCCCGCACTGGCGAGTAGCTCCGCCGCCTCGCTGGGTTGGGCGGAGCGGACGTCCCCGGGGCCTGGGCGGGCAGCTGGGATGGGTTCTGCGCGGTGAACGCTGGACCATGACCCTCCCTCGCTCTCGCTGGGCCGCGCACCGTCCAGGTCGGCTGACCTGGGTCCTGTCGGGACGGTCCACGGCGAGGATCGAGTCGCTATTGTGCGTACATAATGGCCGGATCTGCAAGTACCTCGATTGGTGGTCCCGCGCGGGATCGAGCCCACACTCAGGAGCTGGCCCGCGCGAACGACCGTTTCCTGCGGTCGTGGCCGTGTCGCCGTAGTGAACCTACGGCGAGCCGCAGCCATGTCCGTCGGGAGTGCTGTTGCCGGTCGCAGCCGACTCGAGCGCGAGGAATCTGTCCGAATCGAGGCCGCGTGACCGGCAGGTCGACGGTCCGGCCCCGGCGGGACGAGGAGCGCGGCGTTGCTTGCGTATTCAGGTGTGCAGTCGGACTCTTCTTGTCCGGACAATAGTTCTTTCACACCAAGGAGTGGACCGACATGTGGTATCCGAAGCGCTCCGGGCTGCCGTTCATGTGCTGGAACCTGATGTTGCACGGGTGCGCCTAGTAGGCCGGATCGCCATCCCGGACGGCGAGGTTGTGGATCTCGGGCTGCCTGACGTGCGTGGGGTCGCGGGCGCAGATCCGGAGCGACCCGATGATCCGCGTCTGCTGGATCGGTTCGGCCGCATCGCCACCGACCTTCGGGTGTCGCTGACCGACCGATGCAACCTGCGCTGCACGTACTGCATGCCCGCCGAAGGGTTGGACTGGACGCCCAGTGCCGAGCTGCTGTCCGACGACGAGATCGTTCGTCTGGTCTCGATCGCGGTCGGCCGCCTCGGCGTCACCGGGATCCGGTTCACCGGCGGTGAGCCGACGCTGCGCAAGGGCCTGGAGTCGATCCTGCGGAGAGTGTCCGCGTTGCGGCCGCGCCCGGAGATCTCGCTGACCACCAACGGCATCGGTCTGGCTCGTCGGGCCGGTGCCTACGCGGCTGCCGGATTGGACAGGTTGAACGTCTCCCTGGACACGCTGCAGCGGGACAGGTTCACAGCCATCACCCGGCGGGACCGCTTGCTCGACGTACTGGAAGGGCTGGCCGCCGCGCGCGCCGCCGGTCTGGATCCGGTGAAGGTGAACACGGTGCTGCTGCGCGGGATGAACGATGACGAGGCCGTCCCGTTGCTGCGCTACAGCCTCGCCGCGGGGTACGAGCTGCGATTCATAGAGCAGATGCCGCTGGACGCCCAGCATGGCTGGCAGCGGGACGAGATGGTCACCGCCGCCGAGACCCTCACTCGGCTTCGCGCAGCATTCGATGTCACCCCGGACCCCGCGGCACGCGGTGGCGCCCCCGCTGAACGGTGGGTGGTCAGAGACGTTCCCGGCGGGATGGTTCTCGGTCGGGTCGGTGTGATCGCCTCCGTGACCAGGCCGTTCTGCGGCGACTGTGACCGCACTCGCCTCACCGGCGACGGGCAGCTGAGGTCGTGCCTGTTCGCCCGCACCGAGACCGACCTGCGGGCGATGCTGCGCGGAGGGTTGCCGGACGAGGAGATCGCCCGCGCGTGGCGGAACGCGATGTGGAACAAAGCGGCGGGCCACGGCATCGACGATGCCGCCTTCACACAGCCCGACCGTCCCATGAGCGCGATCGGGGGTTGACGGTGACGGACCGGCCGCGGCGGACGGCGGTTCCGGTTGCCCGCCTATATGTATGGTGTTATTGTACGTACAAAACTTAGGCGGTAGGGCGCTTCGCACACCGTCCAGTAGGAGGTCGATCTGAATGATTCTCGAACAGTTCTACCTGTCGTGTCTCTCCCAAGCGTCCTACCTGATCGCGGACGAGCAGTCCGGTCGCGCGGTCGTCGTCGACCCGCGTCGTGACGTCGAGCAGTACCTGGTCGCCGCTGGTGAGCGAGGGTTGCGTATCGAACTGGTGGTGCTCACCCACGTTCACGCCGACTTCGTACCCGGGCACAGCGAGCTGGCCGAGCGCACCGGCGCGGCCATCGCCATGGGCGAACTGGCGCCGGTCGACTTCGAGTTCCGCGGCCTGACGGACGGCGAGGTGATCTTGCTGGGAGATCCGGCCACCGGCGTGAGCATTCAGGTGGTGGCCACCCCCGGCCACACCCCGGAGTCGATCACGCTCGCGGTCCGGGAGCACGCCGACGACGACGCGCCGGCCGGACTGCTGACCGGCGACACCCTGTTCCTCGGCGACGTGGGACGCCCGGACCTGCTGGGCGCCGCCGGCCGGACCTCCGAGGAGATGGCGCGCGACCTGTACCGCTCGCTGCGGGAGAAGATCCTGCCGTTGCCGGACGAGGTGAAGATCTACCCGGGCCACGGAGCCGGCAGCGCCTGCGGAAAGGCGCTGTCCTCGGAGACGGTGTCCACCCTCGGTGAGCAACGGAGCGGCAACTACGCGCTGGCCGACATGACAGAGGATGCCTTCGTCGCGGCGGTGACGGACGGCCTCGGTGAGCCGCCGGCATACTTCGAACAGGAAGTCGCGGTCAACCGCGCTGGGCACAGCAACTTCGACCCTTCGGCCGCGGTGCCCGAGCTTGACGCCGCCGCCGCGACCGAACGTCAGCGCGACGGTGCGCTACTGCTGGACGTGCGCGACGACCAGATGTTCGCCGCCGGTCACCTGGCCGGCGCGGTGAACGTCGGACTGTCAGGCCGCTTCGCCGAGTTCGCCGCCGCGGCCCGGGCACCGGAACAGCCGGTCGTGCTGGCCGGATCAGCGGCGGAGGTCACCGAAGCCCGGCTGAGGCTCGCCCGCGTCGGCATCGACACCGTCGTCGGCAAGTTCACCGACCTGCACGAGCTGTCGGTGAACCAGGAGCTGACCAGCACCCAGAGCAGGCTCACGGCGCGGCAGGCGGCCCAGGCCATCGCCGGCATCGAGGGACTGCAGATCGTCGACGTGCGCGGGCCCGGCGAGTTCGCCGACGGAGCCATCCCCGGAGCGGTCAACCTGCCGCTACCGAGGCTGAGGGAGTCGATGTCCCAGCTCGACACCTCCCGGCCCGTGCTGGTCAACTGCGCCGGAGGCTACCGATCCATCGCCGGAGCCAGCATGCTGCGCGCGAACGGATTCGCGGACGTCTCCGACCTCCTGGGTGGCTGGAATGCCTGGCAAGCCGACAAGGAAGCCGCCCCGGTGAGTTGACGGCGGGTCACCGGATCGGCCAGTACCCGGAGCGCCTGACGACCCATGAACCAGATAGGAGATTCACCGATGAGCATGACCGAGAATCGTTCGTCCTCCACCAGCATCCGCGCAGCCGAGGTGCAGGCTCTGATCAGCGCCGACTCGAACGCGAGGCTTCTTGACGTCCGCACCGCGGGCGAGTATCAGACTTCGCATATCGAGGGTTCGGTCAACCTTCCCCTGGACCAGCTGGACGCCAACACACGCCAGATCGTCAGCGGCGCTCGCGGGCCGATCGTTCTCGTGTGCCAGTCCGGCGGGCGGGCCGAGCAGGCTCACCGGAAGCTGGTCGAGGCGGGCCTCACCGGTGCCACCGTGCTCACCGGCGGCATGAACGGGTGGACGGCTGCGGGAGCCCCGGTCGAGCGCTCCGGGGAGGAGCGCTGGGGCCTGGAACGCCAAGTGCGACTGGTCGCGGGGTCGATCGTCCTGCTGTCGGTGATCGTCAGCATCTGGGTACCGGCGGTCCGGTACGTCGCCGGAGCAGTGGGTGCCGGACTGGTCTTCGCCGCCGTGAGCAACACCTGCACGATGGGCATGCTGCTGGCCAAGCTGCCGTACAACCGGGGTCCCGCGACCGACACGGACGCCGCCGTCGCACGGATCACGGGCCGGGCGGACGCCGGCCGGTGACCCTGGTCGGGGTCCCGCGGCGGGTCCGGCTCACGGCGTGACGGAGCGCCGAGCCACGGCCGAGGTCGTTCTCTACACGCGTCCCGGTTGTGCGTTCTGTACGTCGTTGCGCCGCAAGCTTCGCAGGTCGGGCCTGCCCGTCCGCGAGATCGACATCTGGCAGGACGGCGCAGCGGCGGAAGTGGTGAGAGCCGCCGCCGGCGGGAACGAGACGGTGCCCACCGTGGTGGTCGGTGACGCGACTCTGGTCAACCCGTCGTTCCGCCAGGTGCTCGACGTCGTCCGTCAGTTCGCTCCGGAATCGGCCCCTGAGCCGGCTAACCAGCCGGGATGGATTCGCGCTTGGCGTCGATTCACCGGTCGTGCGAGTTGAGCCGGTGCCTCACGACCAACGCGGCGACCGTCCCGAAGACCAGATGCAGCACCAAGCTGGGCCACAACGCCCCGGCGCCCTCGAACCACGGGACCACTCGTCCGAATAGGACGGGCAGCGCCAGGGTGTTGACCATCAGCCAGTACACCGCGCCGTAGGCCGCCCCCACCAGAAGCGCTTTCCGAAGGCCTGACCCGCGACCGGCCCGGGACCCGGCGAACGCCAGTGGCAGCGCGCTGATCAGGCCGATGAGGAGGTGGGCGGACAGCAGGGCTCCTCGATGGTCGGTGCCGAGCAGCCACTCGACCAGGAGCCGGCCGTAGCGGTTCACCTGATAGCCGCCGGCCGTCAGGAGCATCGCCGGCGGGATCATCGCCACTGCGCCCGCGAGGCCGCCGACCACACCCGCTGTCAGCCAGCCGCTGCTGCCTCGGGACGAATCCTGTTTGGGCTCAGGTCGCTCGATGCGTCCCCCGCTCGCGCTGTCATCGGTGCGGTCGGTTCAGAACGGAAGGGTCAGCGTCGTCGCCACGATCAGCGCGGCGATCGACCAGCCGACGATCTGCACCTCGCGGCGGGCGGCGATGTTGACGGGCCTGGGGCGGCGGCGCAGCAGTCGCTGGCGCCGTGCGCCGACCAGGTAGATGAGCAGTGCCACCGCCGCCGCCAGACAGACGGCCACGATCTGACCGGCCACCTGGGCGCCGTGCATCTCGCGCGCCATCAGGAGCGCACCGTTCCCGAGTACCGCGAACGACGTCCGGCTCCAGGCCAATGCGGTGCGTTCAGGTTGCAGCCCCTCGGGCGCCATGTCCGGGCTGTGGCCGCCGCGTGACTTGGCGGGGCTCAACCCGGTACCGCCTGGAGAGCCAGCAAAGCCAGACACAACACCGCGACCACGACCAACCCCAGGCCCATCCAGGCCGGGGTCCGGTGGCGCGGCAGCGGCAGTCCGCGACGCATCGCCGTGTCGACCACGGTCCAGCGCCGCAGCCCGGCCGCCGAGGTGAGGATGGCCAGCGCGGCGAGAAGCCCACCGACCACGAATCTGAGGCCCGGGACAGCCGTTTCGGGAACCAGGTGGACCAACGCCACCGCCGCTGCCAGGAGACCCAGCGCAGTGCGCTGCCAGGCCAGGAACGTCCGTTCGTTGGCCAACGTGAATCGGTAGTCCGGCTCCGACTCGCCGCTCTGCGCCTCGGACGTCGCGGAATGTCCGTCGGCATCCGACACGTCGCGCTCCTTCCGCCCCGAGGATCACATTCGACTCATATGACCGGACATTTGTCGGTTCGAGCATGTCACGAAGGGCCTGCACATGCCAATCTAGGCCCGCGTCTCTGGGATTGGCTGTCGTGCTGGACCGGTCACATCTGGTCCGACGCGCGTGACACCCATGATTGCTTGTCCGTACTCTTCGCCAGTGATGCCGCCCCCGCGACGCTCGTCCGACCGGTTCCTTCCGTTCCTCGGGTGGGCCCGCACGTACGACGGAGCGCAGCTGGTCGGGGACCTTCGAGCGGGCGCGACCGTCGGGGTGCTGCTGATTCCGCAGAGCATGGCCTATGCGGTCCTCGCCGGGTTGCCGGCGAGTGCCGGTCTCTACGCCTCGGTGGTGTCGCTGTTGGTCTACGCGCTCCTGGGCACCAGCCGGTACTCCTCGGTGGCGCCGGCGGCGATCGACTCCCTGCTGATCGCCGCTGCGGTGGGGCCTCTCGCGCAAGGGGACCCGGTGCGTTACGTCGCCTTGACCGGGATGCTCTCGATCCTGGCCGGCGGCATGCAGATCACCGCCGGGTTACTGCGGCTGGGTGCCCTGTCCAGCTTCATCTCGCTGCCGGTGATCAGTGGCTTCACCGCGGCGGCGGCGCTGACCATCGCCGCCAGCCAGTTGAAGGATCTCCTGGGCGTGGCGGGCACCGCCGCGACCACGCTGGTCGAGACGGTGCGCGGCCTCGCGCCACATCTGGGCCAGGCCGAGCCGGCCACGATGGCGGTGGGAGTCGGAGCGATCGTGCTGCTGGTCCTGCTCCGCCGGCACCTGCCCAAGGTCCCGGGACCGCTGGTGGTCGTGGTCCTGGCCGCGGCGGTGGTGGCGCTGCCCGGGCTCAGGGGGAGTGTCGCGCTTCTCGGACCGGTGCCCGTCGGGCTGCCCTCTCCGGCGTGGCCGCGGGTGAGCGGGGCGGACATCGGGGCGCTGCTGCCGTCGGCGGCGGCCCTGGCTCTGGTGTCGTATCTGGAGTCGATCAGTACCGCGACCGCGTTCGCCCGCCGGACGCGCAGCCGGATCGATGCCAACGGAGAGCTCGTCGCGGTGGGGGCCGCGAACGTGGCGGCCGGATTGTTCCGTGGGCTGAGTGTGGCCGGTGGCTTCTCGAGGGGAGCAGTGAACTTCGCGGCGGGCGCGCGGAGCCCGCTCTCGGGCGCGTTGGCCGCAGTGCTGATCGTCCTGGCGCTGTTCACCATCACCCCACTGCTGGCGCTGCTGCCGAAGGTCGCGCTGGCCGCGATCATCGTCGTCGCGGTGGCGTCGCTGGTCGATGCTCGCGGTGCGCTGGCGATAGCCCGGGTCCGGCGCAGCGACATCGTCGCGCTCGCCGTGACGTTCCTGGCGACCCTCGTGCTCGGGCCGGCCATCGGGCTCGGCATCGGAGTCGGGGTGAGCATCGGGCTCTTCCTGCGGCAGTCGATCCGACCGCACATGCCCGAGCTTGGGAGAGTCCAGGGCACCCCGAGGTTTCGCAACATCGCCCGGCATGACGGGCTGGGACTCGATCCGGAGGTCGTGCTCATCCGGCTGGACGCTCCGCTGTACTTCGCCAACAGCCAGGCGGTGAGTGAGGTGATCTCCGACCTGGTCGCGAACCGACCTGATGTTCGCAAGGTCGTGATCGATGCCAGCTCCACCCCCTGGCTCGATTACTCCGGGGCCGACACGCTTGCCGAACTCGACCGCGCCTTCGCCGACGCGGGTGTCACCCTGCACCTGGCGGCGGTACGGGGCCCGGTCTCCGACGTGCTGCGCCGCCATCCGAGCGGCGTGAACATCACCCGGGGTCGATGCCACGATGACGTCGCGTCGTGCGTTGCCGCGCTCGGGCTCGACCCGGGTTCGCCGCTCCTCGGTGACGCGCCGGCCTCGACGCCGTGACTAACCCAGCGGATTGGATTCGCCACTCAGCACACGGTCGGTGACCTGCTGGGACTGGGGCGGAACGCCTTCGATACTGGTGTCCAGCCCAGCATCTCGCGCCTGGTCGATGACCGATCGGAGCACCAGCGCGCCGGTGACGTCGATGCGTCCCAGCCTGGACAGGTCGATCGTGAGCGTGGTGGCGCTCGGGTGGGCGGCGAGCGATTCCAGCAGGGTGGTGTCCAGGCGTTGCGCGGTGCCGAACCACAACACGCCCCGGGGCGTGAACCTGAGTGAGTCGCACTCGGCGATCACGTCGATCTCCAGTTGGAGTGATCGCCAGAGGAACACCGCAACCGAAAGGCCCACGCCCACCAGGACGGCGATGTCCAGGCGCGGGGCCAGCAGGATGGTGGCCAGGAACGTGCCCCAGGCGATGATCGCCTGAGGTACCGAGACCCGCCAGATCCGCACCAGCGGCCGGAACCTCATGAGCCCGACCACCGCGACGATGACGATGGTGCCGAGCACCGCGAGCGGCAAGGGCTGCAACACCGTGGCGAACGGGAGAAAGGCCAGCACGGTGATGCCTGTCACGAACCCGGACAGCCGGGTCTTCGCTCCCGACATGCGGTTGACCGAGCTGCGGGAGAACGAGCCTCCGCAGGGCATGCCGCCGGTCATCGCGGCCGCCAGGTTTGCGGCGCCCTGGCTGATGAACTCTCGGTCGGCGCTCCAGCGGACGCGGTCCTCGGACGCGAACCGGCGAGAGATCGACGCCGCCTCGGTGAACCCGATCAATGAGATCAGGACGCCCGAGAGCGCCAGCTCGGGAAGGCGATCCCACGGGATCTGGGTCACGGTGAGTGGCGGGAAGCCAGCGGGAATCGTCTGCACGACGGCCCCCGGGTACAGGCCCAGCTCGGAGATCGCGATGCCGATCACAGTGACGATCAGGACGCCGGGGAAGAGGGCATGCAATCGCCTGCCGCCCAGGATCACCACGGCGGTCAGGGCCGACATGGCGACCGCGGCGAGGGTCCACCGGTCCGGGTGGGCGATCGAGAGCGCGGCGTCGATGATCTCGCTGTGGTGCGGGGAAGGCGGAGCCCCGAGTGCCTTGCTGGTCTGCGAACCGGCGATCAGGATGGCCGCGGCCGGAACGAACCCGAGAAGCATCGGCTGGGACATCAGATACGCCAGCCAGCCGCCGCGGAGGAGCCCGAGGGCTACCCGGGTCACCCCGATCACCAGGGCGAGCGCCAATCCCAGACCTACGTACTCCGGGCTGCCGGGAGTCGCGGCGGTGCTCAGGGCCCCGAAGGTCAGTAGCGCGGTGACCGCCACCGGGCCGGTCTGCAGGTACGGGGACGAGGCGAAGATCGCCGCGATGATCGGCGGGATGGCGCCGGCATACAGTCCGACGACGGGCGGCATCCCGGCCAGTTCCGCGTAGGCGAGCGATTGCGGGATGCCGACCATCGCCACGCTCACCCCGGCCAGCACATCTCTGGGTACGTTGTGCCGCCACCGGCGGGTGCGCGAGGTGGCCGCGCCAGGCACGGGTGGTGACGCGGGCAAGTCCGAGCCTCCTCGCGGGAGTAATTGTCCGGGATATTATGACCGTACATTGAAGCGTGTGCTGCGTCACCACGGATGTTGACCTAGCAGGTAGGATTGGTTATGGCTGATATGGTCCGGCCAACCACACAACCTCGGACTTTGTAAGCGAGCACCGATCGATGCCCAGACGCACGGATGTGCGGCCCCTCGACCGTCAGAACCCCCTGCCGCTGTGGGCACAGCTGGAGCAGGACCTGAAGCGGCGGATCAGCGCCGGGGCCTTCGATATCCGATTTCCCGGTGAGCATGAACTCGTTGAGGATTATGGGGTAAGCCGCCATACGGTGCGCGAGGCTCTGCGCAGGTTGCGAGTGAGCGGCGTGCTGGAGTCCAGCCGCGGACGCGGTACCTGGCTGAGCAGAGCGAAGATCGAACAACCGCTGGGAGCGCTGTACTCGCTTTTCCGTTCGGTCGAGGCCAGCGGGCTCGAGCAGCGCAGCAAGGTGCGAGTACTCGACGTGCGAACCGACGAGGTCATCGCAGCACGTCTCGATCGCCCGGCGGATACCGAGCTTGTCTACCTCGAACGACTGCGACTCGCCGACGGGGTGCCGCTCGCGCTGGACCGCGCCTGGCTCCCGCGGTCGGTGGCCGGTCCGTTGCTCGAGGCCGACTTCTCTCACTCCGGGCTCTATGACGAACTGGCGGCACTGACGGGGACGCGGTTGACCGGTGGTAGCGAGGTCATCACCGCGCTCGTTCCGGATGCGACGGTACGAGAGCTGCTGGCGATCCCCCATGGCTGTGCGGCGATGGAAGTACGTCGGCTCGGGTGTCTACGCAACACGCCGGTCGAGTGGCGCGAAACCGTGATACGGGGTGACCGGTTCAGCGTGACCGCGCAATGGTCGGCGCAAGAGGGTCTCCGCATGGATGTCGCCTCCAGCGGAGATCGAGCCCCGGCGGCGGCCAGGAGTGCTATCACCGGCTGACCGGCGTGTCTCCGCAGGTCCCCACGCCCGACCACGAGGTACCAAGTTTCACGATTCGGTCAACGAGACCCCGGCCGCTCCAGCATCGTCGAAGCTGTCGTCGATGACGACTACGGTTCGACCCGCCCGGGCGAGGAGCGACCCGGTTGCCGCGGCTCGGTATCCGCTGCCGCAGTGCACCCATATCGACCCGGACGGGATCTCGTCGAGCCGGGCGGCAAGCTCAGGCAGTGGGATGTGCACCGCACCGGACACGTGCGACATCGCCCATTCGTTGCCCAAGCGGACGTCGAGCACCACGTCCGGATGCGGTAGACCGGCTGGTCCGTTGCCGCCGCCGCTCGCTGCCAGGTCGGCGAAGTTGGCGGCGGGCAGCCCGACCAACTGAGCGGGATCGGTGGCCAAGCTCTCGGGGCGGCCGGTGGCCGCGGCCGCGATCCGGTTGATGCCGATCCGGGCCAGTTCACGTTGGGCCTCGACCACCTGCACACGAGTCTCGCCGATGAGGGTGATCGGGGCGCGGTGCTCGCTCATCCAGCCCAACCAGGTCGCCATCGGGCCGTCCAGCCCGAGGCTGACCGCGCCGGCCAAGTGGGAGTCGAAGAAGGCTTTCCTGCTACGCAGGTCGACGACCCACTCGCCCGCCGCCAGGCGCTTGGCCAACTCAGCTGGATCCGCTGTCGTTGGGGCGCTCAGGTCGATCGGCGCCGGACCAGCGGCGTTCAGCGCGCCCATGTGAGCGTAGTAGGCCGGGTAGGCGCCGAGGCCGGCGAGCGTGTCGCGCACGTACTCCTCGCGCTCCAACCGCAGGACCGGATTCTCGTTCTTCTGCTCGCCGATCGTCGACGCGTCCTGCGAGGCGGCGCTCGCGGTGCAGAAGCTGCCGAAGCCGTGCGTCGGCCAGACCTGCGCTCCGTCAGGTAGCTCAGCCAGAGTGCGGGCTGAAGAATGCTGCTCTCGGGCCAAGCTCTCCGCGTGCTCGTCGCCGAGCAGGTCCGTCCGCCCGGTCGTGCCGTAGAGCAAGGAGCCCCCGGTGAAAACCCCCTCCACTCCTCGGTCACCCTCGAGTACGTACGACAGATGATGAAAGGTGTGACCCGGCGTGGCGAGCACCCTCAGCCTCAGCTTGGGCGACACATCCAGCACGTCTCCGTCGACCACGCGGGAGCAGGTGAAACCGAGTTCGTCTTCGGCGGACATCAAGTACTTCGCACCGGTCAGCCTGGCCAGTTCCAACCCGCCGGAGACATAGTCGTTGTGAACATGGGTCTCCACCACATGAGTAACCTGGACATCCAGCCGACCAGTGACTGCCAGTACCCGGTCCACGTCGCGCTGTGGATCGATCACCACCGCCACGTCACCGTCTGAGGCCACGTAGCTGCGATCGCCCAATGCGGAAGTCTCGATCACTTCAACATTGATCATGTTGGTGTCTCCTCTGTCGGGCCCGGACCCCTCCGGGCGGCCGTGTATGTCCGTAAACACTGTCCGGACATTTACAGAAAGTATGCCCGGTGGGCCTGCGGTCTAATCAACCTCTTTCAGCGCTGGTACGCCGGACTACTTCATCGCCCATACATCACCACCGGCGGATAGGTCGGCAAGGCGACCTCAGACGGAGGCCGAACGCGGCGGCGGACTTGTTACGGATCGCGAGCGGGTGGTCGGTAATCTGGGACCTGGGCACCCGGCCGACCTAGGGTGCGACGAATGCAACCGCTGACCCAGCCACGGCCCGTCCTGCTGCTCGCTGCCGTGATCGCGCTTGCGCTGGCTGGCTGCGGTGGCCAGGCCCAGCTGCCCTCACCCGCGCCAAGCCCTGGTGTGGACGTCCCGGCGCCACCGAACGTGCCGGGTCTGATCGTTTATCGAAGCGCCTACGACGTCCCCACCACCGTGCGCAACGTGCAGGACGGGCTGGCCAAGGTCGGGATGGTCGCAGCCGTCGTCGACCACGCGGCGTCGGCGGCCACCGTCGGCAAGCAGCTGCGCCCGACCACGGTGGTCATCGGGGCCAATCCCCGCGCGGGTACCCCGTTGATGGCCGCCGCGCAGACCATCGCCGTCGACCTGCCGCAGAAGTACCTGGTATGGCAGGCCGAGGACGGCGTTGTCCACCTGGGCTACAACTCCGCCGAGTATCTCGCCGGCCGAGCTGGGCTGGACACCGCCAATCCCGCGCTGGACGGGCTGCGCACCGGTTCGGCCAAGATCGCGGCGGACGCAACTGGCAGCGCCGCTCCTGTCGCCGACGGCGGCACTCCGGCCGACCTCGGTAACTACCTGGTGACGAAGCCCGGCAGCACCACCGTGCCCGAGGCGATCGCCGGCTACCGGAGAGCCTTCGCCGGAAAGGGCCTGGAGCCGGCCGCGACTGTCGACCACGCTTCCGGCGCCACCTCGATCGGGGGCCAACTTCGACCAACGCAGGTGATCTTCGTCGGCAACCCGGCCGTCGGAACCACCCTGATCCAGGCGAGTCAGACGATGGGCATCGACCTGCCGGTGCGCTACCTGGTCTGGCAGGACGCAGGGGGTGTGGTGCGGGTCGGCCACCCCGACATCCGGGTGCTGGCCGCTCGGCACCAGGTGACCGGCGCGGACGCGGATGCCGCGCTGCTCATGGTCGAAACGGCCTCTGCCGGGTTCACCGCGGCGGCCGCCGACGGCTGACGACTCGATCGGGAGCACGCGGGTCGTTGTGCAGCAACGCCCGTAGGCGACCTTGACACGGCGGCCGGGCCGAGCACGATGGCCTGAGGTGGCACCGATTCGAAACTCCGGAGGCCGGCCGCGTGGTGCGTTCGTGAGCGAAACCGTTGCCGAGCACTGGAACGCCGTCTACGGCCGGGTGGGCGAGCGGTCGGTGAGTTGGTTCCAGGAGGTACCGGAACGCTCGCTGGCCATCCTCGACCGGCTCGCGGTCGATACGTCCCGGTCCATCGTGGACGTCGGCGCCGGCGCGTCCAGGTTGGTCGACGAGCTGATCCAGCGCGGTTTCGGTGACATCACCGTCCTCGACGTCTCCGGTGCCGGCCTGGATCAGGCGCGGGCCAGACTGGGCGACTCCGGCGCCGAAGTGCGCTGGACCGTCCACGATGTTCTGACCTGGCACCCGGGCCGAACGTTCGAAGTCTGGCACGACCGAGCGGTGTTCCACTTCTTGACCGCCGCCGAGGACATAGAGCGCTACCTCGCCGTGCTCGACCGTGCGACCAGGCCGGGCGCGCTGGTCCTACTGGGCACCTTCGCTGAGGACGGACCCACACACTGCTCCGGGCTGCCGGTCAGCCGCTACTCCGCGACCGCGCTCGCCGCCGCCTTTGACGGATACGAACTGGTCCAGTCATGGCGGGAGGAGCACCGAACGCCCGCGGATGCCGTTCAGGCGTTCACGTGGGTCGCTCTGCGGCGACCATGATGGCGGGATCCGGGGGCGACAGCGCTCGCTTGAGCTCGGAGTGGACGTCTATGGCCGGACATCTTCGAACTGGCGGACTGCGCATGCGGGTCTGACGGTTCTTGCGCGCTGTCTGGATGCTCGTGTCATGGAGCGCAATTCCGGCGCCCTGGACGGTTGCCGACCGGCAGGGGAGAGGTCCAGACTCACCAGCAGATCCGGAGTTCGCTCTCAGGTTTGGCGTGTGTGATCAACATCGGTCTCGTGGCACCACATGTGGCACGAAACCTAGGCCGTTGTTGTGGTTTTAGAGCTTCCTGATCACCGAGACGATCCTATAGTCGCTGGTAGAGGCCTCGGTGCACCTCGAGCGGTTTCCTTCCAAACTAGCTACGCGGGTTCGATTCCCGTCGCCCGCTCCAGCGCCTCCACCAGCCCGTGGCAGCTACTCGTGGCGCAACGCGTCGATGGGGCGCAACCTCGCCGCCCGGACGGCGGGGTAGCACCCCGCGACCAGGCCGATGATCAAGCTAGTCCCGAGCGCCGCCCCGATGGCCGCCACCGACACCGTCGGGGTACCGAGGTTCGGGACGGACTCCGCGATCACCCGCGCCCCCACGATCACCAGGGCCACCCCGACGAGGGTGCCGAGGAACCCGCCCACGCCGGCCAGCGTCGCCGACTCGATGAGGAACTGTCTGATGATCGCGGCGCGCGGGGCGCCGAGCGCCCGGCGGATGCCGATCTCCCTGGTGCGCTCGGTCACCGAGACCAGCATGATGTTGGCCACCCCGACCGCGCCGACCAGCAGCGAGATCCCCGCCACCGCCACGATGAACAGGGTCAGGTAGCCCAGGAACTCGTGGACCCGGTCCACCTGGCTCTGCAGCGCGTTGACCTCGAAGTCCGTCCGCGACGGGTCCCGGATGTGCCGCTGCTCGGAGAGGACGTTGGTCACCTGATCGACCGCCGCCGGGACCCGGTCCACGCTGACCGCTTTCGCCAGGATCGTGGTGATCGTGTCGTCACCCCCGAGCAGGTAGGCCCGGGCGCTGCTCAGCGGGACCAGCGCGATGTCGTCGAGGTCACCGTTCGACCGTACGATGCCGATCACCGAGAAGGTCGTGCGGCTGATCCGGACCTCGGAGCCGAGCGCCCTGACCGCGTCGCCGTCGAACAGCTCGTCCACCAGCGCGGGGCCGAGCAGCACCACCTTGGCGGCGCGCTTCTCGTCGGCCGCGGTGAACATCCCGCCGAGCGTCAGCTCGCGGCTGTGTGCGATGAGCACATCACTCGTGGAGCCCCAGATCGTGCCGTTGACCGACTGCGTCCCGTACCGCAGGGGCCCGTAGCCGGACAGCACCGGGGTGACCAGGCCCAGGTCGGGCGCGTGATGACGCAGCGCCCTGACGTCGCTCTCCTTGAGCTGCCGGACCGGGCCACCGCCGGGCACCGCTCCTTCGATCTTGGACACCATGATCGCCGTGGCCAGGCCGCCGAAGGTCCTGTCGAAGCCGGACTTCACGCCCTCGCCCAGACCGACGAGGACGATCACGGCGGCGATACCGATCACGATACCGATCATGGTGAGCCCCGAGCGGAGCTTGTTCGAGCGCAGGGCGCGCAACGCGATGCGTACCGCCTCGTACAGCTTCATCCGCCACCTCTGTCCTGGGCACCGCGGGCGAGGACCGCGGTGCCCGGGACCGGGCTCGGTTGCCCGTTGCGGCGGCGGCCGTCCCAGTGTCCGACGAGGTCGCGGTAGAGCGGTGACCGCGCGAGGAGATCGCGGTGGTCGCCGAGCAGGGCGTGGTCACCGTCCAGGATGAGGACCTGATCGGCGCGCAGGGCCGAGGTGATCCGGTGCGCGACGACGAGGACGGCACCCGGACGTTCCCGGAACGCGGCCTCGACGCGCGCTTCGGAGGCCGGGTCGAGGTGGCACGTCGCCTCGTCGAGGATCGCCAGCCGCGCGGGCGAGAGGTAGGCGCGCGCCAGGGTGAGCAGCTGCCGTTCACCGGCGGAGAGATCGGCGGGACGCAACTCGGCCTGGTAACCGCCGAGGCGCTCGATGAGCGGGCCGGCGCCCACGGCATCGACGGCCTTGTCGAGCTCGGTTCGCTCGGCGTCCTGCCGGTGGTAGCGCAGGTTCTCCGCGACCGTGCCGGCGAATACGTAGGCCTCCTGCGGGATGAGCACCCGCCGGGCGGTGAGCTCGGCCGACGGCCAGTCCCGCAGCTCGACACCGTCGAGCAGGACCCGACCCGCCTGCGGCTCGAGCAGGCCGGCGATGATCCCGGCCAGGGTGGACTTGCCGACCCCGCTGGGGCCGACGACCGCGAGGTGGTCGTGCTCGCCGAGCACCAGGTCGAGATTGCGGATCACCGGTTCGGCGTGCCGGCCGTATCCGAAGGTGACATCGCGCAGTTGCAGGACGCCGCCGGGGGACCGGGCCGGGGACGACACCTGGTGGAGGGACTCCGGAGCGAGGGCGGCGCCGGTGGGCGGCTCGGCTGCCGCCGTGATGCGGTCGAGGGTGACCAGTAACCACAGCCCGGTGCCGCCGACGGTGCGGACGAGGGTCTGCAGGGCCGGTTGCAGTCCCCACGATACGTAGGTGAGGGCGCCGAGGATGGTCCCGGTCGTCGCGCCCCGGCTCAGCAACCACGGCGTCCCGAGGAGGATGAGTAGCACGGGGAGCCAGCCGCCGATGCCCAACGCCGTGGTGCGCACCGCGACGAGGCGTGCGAGTCGTTCGCCCGCATCCTGCTGGTCGCCGATGGTCCGTGCCGTCGTCACCCGGATCGGGTCTTCGCCGCCGCAGCCGACGATGTCCCGCAACCCGCTGGTCACGGTGCCGACCGCCTCGGCGGTCCGCTCGTCGGCCATGATCGCCGCGCGCTGGCGGTCGGCCATCGCCCGCAGCGAACCGAGGAACACCGCGAGGCCGACCAGGACCGGGGGCAGCACGAACGCGAGCGTCATCGGAGCCAGCGTGAACAGGCCGAGCAGGGCACTCGCCGTGGTGACCAGGAAGCCCTGGACAACCATGATCACGCTGGCGAACGACTCGCGGACGATCTCCACCTGCTGGGTCAGTCGCGCCACCGCGCCGGTGCCCGAGGGTTTGCCGTGTGCGGTGCAGCCGTGCATGGCGCCGGTGACGACCAGGTCCACCAGCTCGTCCCGGAACGGTTCGACGACCTCCGCGAGCCGCAGGAACGTCTGGCGGGTCCCCACCGCCCCGACGAGCACCGCAACGGCCATCAGCCCGATCGCGCCGAAGCCCGCCGCCGGCCGCTCGGCCAGGAATCCGTCGTCGAGGGCCGCGGCGACGAGATGCCCGGACAGGAACGCCGGAACGGCCTCCACGACCGACCACCCGGCCAGGCGCAACAGCAGTCGACGCCGGCGGTGCAACACATCCAGCAGCAGCCGCCAGTGGCCGGGTCGGGGGCGGCTCATCGCGGCGCCCCCTGCGCGGCTGGCGGCGGGGCAGGAGCGGCCGCGTCGAACAACGCACGGTAGCCGGGTTCGGTCCAGAGCTGATGGTGCGGTGCCACCGCCCGGACCCGGCCCGCCTCGAGCCAGACCACCAGGTCGGCCTCCGCCGCGGTGGAGACCCGGTGCGCGACGAGCAGGCGGGTGCGGTCGGCGAGCGCCCCGGTGAGCACCGAGCGGATGCGCTGCTCGGTCACGGTGTCGAGGCTCGCGGCGACATCGTCGAGCACCAGCACCGAACCGGCATGGGCGAAAGCCCGCGCCAGCCCGAGGCGCTGCACCTCACCGCCGGACATCGGCGCCTCGACCAGCGGCGTCTCGTAGCCGGCCGGCATGCGTCGGATGAATCCGTCGGCGCTCGCCGCCCGCGCGGCACTGACGATCTCGGACTGTCCCGGTGTGGAGGCACCGAAGGCGATCACGCCGGCGAGGGTGTCCCCGATCAGCGCCGGGCGCTCGAACGCGCAGCAGACGACCCGGCGGAGCTCGTGGCGGGCCAGCCGAGGCAGGGCCGTTCCGTCCAGCAGCACCTCGCCTTCGTCCGGGTCCACCAGCCGACCGGCGAGCGCGGCGAGCAGGGACTTTCCGCTGCCGGAGCGGCCCACCAGGGCGACGAGACTCCCGCCGGGGACGACCAGGTCGACCTCGGCCAACGGGCTCGCGGCACCGGCCCGGACGGTCACCCCCCGGAACTCCAACCTGCCGGGGCCGGCCGACGCGGTCCCGGTGCCGTACCGCATCGGAGCGTGGGCCAGGAGCTCGGCGGCACGCGCGGCGGCCGCCCTGGCCTGGGCGAGCCGCGACAGCGACGTGGCGGCTGACCCGAGCCCGGCGGCCAGCCCGACGTACTGGCTCGCCGCGAGGAGCTCGCCGGGTGTGATCCGGCCCCGGGACAGCTCCCAGCCCGCCACCGCCAGCACCGCCGCCTGCAACAACGGCACCAGCAGCGCTTCCTGGGCGGCGATGGTCGTCTGCACCCGCCACATCCCCATGCCGTGGCGGTGCAGCTCCGGCAGCGGGCCCAGCACCCGCCGGCGTTCCCACCCGACGGTCCCGGCGGCCGCGATCGTGCGCGCGCCGGCCAGCGCGGCGACCAGCCGCCCGACGATCCCGGCCTGCGCCTGCAGGTAGAGATCAGCCGACGTCGAGGCGTCCCGCACACAGCGGCGCGCCACGATTACCAGCGCGGGGGCGCCCACCAGGAACGTCACGCACAGCCAGGGGTCGATGAGTGCCAGCGCGATCAGGCCGCCGACCGCCGGTACCAGCGCGGTGACCGCCCAAATGGCCAGCGTCCCGATCCTTCCGGCATCTGCGGCGTTGCCCACCAGACGGGCGGTCAGGTCACCGGGGTCGAACCGGCGGGTGGCGCGGGTGCCCAATGCAAGAATCTGGTCGAGGACCGTCCTGCGTAGCCATCCGGTGGAGCGTGCCGTGGACATGCCCGAGGCCAGGTCGTCGAGGATGTCGCAGACCAGCAGTACCCCGAGCAGCAGGCCGCAGATCAGCAACCAGCGCCCGAAGTCCGTCCCGCTCAGGGCGGCGTCCACGACGCGGCCCAGAACCGCCGGGAGCGCGGTCTGGGCTACCGCGAGCAGCAGCGAGGCGACCAGCAGCACGACGAGCCAGCCGCCGGCGTGCCGCGCACCGCGCAGCAGTAGCCGGTCCGCCGCGTGCCGGTCGCCCGCGGCCGGCGGCCGGCCCATCGCGGCGGCGCCGTCGGTCATCGCGCCTCCCCGAGCGCCTCGGAAACATCCCGTCCCCGGCGCGGTAGCCTGGGTCTACCAGCACATCATCGGGTGCGCATATCGGCACACCCTTGGCTGCCTGCCGCGGCCGACCCGCCGCGGTGTGCGCACACGACCCCGCTCCGGATAGTGGCCGGAGCGGGGTCGTGTGCCGTGTTGGTCTCTCGTCACCGGGGAGCGGGTGGGTCCGGCAACGCCGGTGCCCGCCCGTACCGGATCAGCAGAGCAGCAGGCTCAGGCCGCTAGCGTTGCCGCAGCCCTTGCTGGCCCGGCTTCCCTTCGGAGCGGCGCCCAGTTCGCCACCCTCGTCCTCGGGAAGTTCCAATTCCTGCAGATCGAGCAGTGCCATCGCTGATCTCCTTTCAAGGATCCAACTGACCCGGCTCGGGCCGGGACATTCCGGTGGGGGCGAGGAAGGGCAGGTGCGCGGGTACGTGGTGCAGCGCCGCCCCGACGGCGAGCAGCACCCCGGCGTTGCCGGTGGCCAGGTCCATGGACAGCCGTAGCAGCTCCTCGCCGGGCAGGGCCGGGAAGCCCTGGTAGTCGATGGCGTGCCAGGCCAGGCGACGGATCTGCGCGTCCACCGTGGTGCTCCGTCCGGTGGTTCCGCGCGTCTGGCTGAGGTGCAGGATCATCCCGGCCCGGCCGTGGAACAGCCCGGGCTCGACATAGAACGGGGACTCCGCCGCGCGCCGGATGGCCCGGGCGGCGGTGACGAACCGCTCCTCGGCGCGGTGGGCCAGGTAGCGGTCGAGGACGAGTCCGATGCCCACACTGCCGTCGGACAGGTACGGCATCGTCCGCCAACCCTCGTTGACCTCCAGGCTGCCGTCGTCGTCGCGCAGCACGCAGCGGCGCACGTCCTGGGCCAGTGCGGTGCGCGCGAGATCCAGCAGGGTCGGCTCACCGAACTGGTCGTACAGATCCAGGAACAGCAGGGCGATACCGGAGGAGCCCCGCATCAGGCCGGCGTGCGGGTGCTTGCCGCCGCTGAGCTCGGCGACCGAGTCCTCCGTGCCCAGCCGGTCCGCGACGATGTCGGCCACCCGCAGCGCGCTCTCCCGCAGCTCGGGTGCCCCGGTGAGCCTGGCGAAGTGCGCCAGGTTGAGCCCGATGCCCGCCAGCCCACCGTGCAGATCGAGGCCCAGCCGCTCCCATTTGCCCGCCAGCTCGGCCTGGCAGATGTCGAGGATCTTGAGCGCCTCGGCCCGGTGCCCCAGGTGCTCGAGCACGTAGGCCACCCCGTGTAGGCCGTCGTACAGGCCCAGCCGGGTCTTGTCCGGTGACGGGTGGATGGCCCGCCGCGCCAGCCACTCCTCGTGCTCCGGGTACCGCCCCGCGCCGGTCACGTCCAAGGCGTAGAGCACGCCGGCCGCGCCGTGGGCGAGGTTGAGCCCGCCGCTGTCGAACTGTTCGATGTCACCGGGGAACAACCGATCGTCGCGCTCCGGGGTGGCGCTGGCCAGGATGGCCCCGGCCAGCGAGGATCGGATCGCCTCCCAGCTCTGCACCCGCGGATCGAGCCGCGTCAGCGGGGAGGCCGCGCCACGGTTCGTCGGCCTCGGCCGTCCGGTGATCACCCGGACGGCCTCGTCGAGGAACGACGCCGGCACCGGGAACAGTTCGGTGATGACGTCGGCGAGATCCTCGGCCTTCGCGCGGTCGAGTGCCAGCAGGGAGGTCAGCGGGAGGAACAGGAACAGGCGCAGGCAGGCCAGCGCGTAGCGGTCGACATCGAAGCCCGTGAGACCGTCCGGGGCCATGAAACCCGCGTTGGCCAGGGCCTGCCGCCGGCCCTCCTCGGCGTACGAAGCCCCTTCGAAGTCGATCAGCACCACGCGCTCGTCCGGCCGCAGCAGGACGTTGTACGGGTGCAGGTCACCGAGGACTATGCCGCGCTCGTGCACCTGGGCGACCGCTCCCTCGATCTTGTCCTGGATGTCCAGCGCCCATGACGTGTAGTCGGCGACGGCCCGCTCGTCGATCTCGACGCCGAGCAGTGGGTAGCGCCGCACCATCGCCGTCCGCAGCGGTTTCGTGTCCACGAATTCCATGGCCAGGAATTCGTGCTCCCCTACGCGGTGCCGCCCGTACACCGCGGGCACCACGTCCAGGCCGGCGAGACGCTCGAGCATCTCGTGTTCCCGGCGTAGCCGGGTGATCGCGTCGGTCCCGCTCAGGTCGAGGCCCGCGTAAGGACGTGCCTCCTTGAGCACCACCTGGGCGTCGGTGCGCACGTCCCGGCCGCAGTACAGGCCGCCGCCGTTGGAGAAGTGCAGCACGCGCTCGATCCGGTAGGGCATGGCGTCGACGGTCACGCTGTTGCGCGCGGCCAGATGCGGCCGCAGGAACTCCGGTAGCTGTACCCAGTCAGGAGGGCGGAAGGTCGGCTCGCGCCGGTCCGGCACCAGACGGCCGTCGGGATCCTCGATCGCCAGAACCAGCGCCCCGCTGTCCGACAGGCACCTGCGTTCCGCGATCCCGCCGTACCGGACGTACAGCGGTCCGTCACCCCAGCGCAGATCGCTGAGGATGTAGGGGCCGTCGCTGCCGGCCAGCGCCGCGCCGAGCTCGGTCAGCACCGTCTCCAGACGCTCCTCGTCGGCAGGGTAGATCGTGACGAACTTTCCGCTCGACCCCCGGTGCGCGTACTTGGCATTGGCCAGCAGCAACGCATGCTTGTCGCGGAGGAACTTGAAGGCGACTCGGTGGCGCACGCAGTACTCCTGCACGCTCGACAGCACATCGTCGGCGTTGTCGAGGCATGCGGAGACGTGGATCTTCCAGCCCTGCGGCGGCAGGTATGCGTCCTCGGGCCGGTGGACCAGCCAGTCGCCCAGCTCCGTCCGCTCCCATCCGGGTGGAACCGCGTAGCGACTCGGGGCGAACGCGACCCGGCTGTCCCGCGCCTGGGCCATCGCGTCGTAGAACAGGGGATCCGCGAGGCAGAACACCTCGTAGCGCTTGTCCACCACGCCCCCCGACTCTGATTTCGCCGTGCTCACGTTTCGTGGCTATGCGACGCGTAATTTCACGAAAAACACTCTTTGGTGACCTTGCGGTTCCCCTCTGTGGGCCACGTGATGAGCGTTAACTAGCTTTCGGTACTTGCTAGATCACGCTAACGAGTGTGGCATCGGGTCGCACCGCGAGACCTGACGCGGGTGGACGAACTTCGGCACGCCGGCTCATATCGAGGGACTACACCGCACGGAGTAGATGGCTTCCCCGCGCGCCGGAGTCCTGATGGTCCGATCAGCCGCTCGGGTCGTGCCGCAGGCCGTTCTTCAGCGGCAGGGCGGTGGCCAGCCGGAACTGGCCGTCGTCGCGCGGGCCGGCGTCCAACCATCCCCCGGCGGCGGCGACGCGCTCCCGCAGGCCCACGAGGCCCATCCCGTTGGACGGTCCCTGCTCGCTGTCCCCCCCGGCGGGGGTCATCTCGTTGTGGATCTCAATACGCAGGTCGTGCCGCCCCCACAACAGGCGCACACGGGGGAGGGCATCCTTGTCACCGTGCTTCAGGACGTTGGTCAGGCCCTCCTGGACGATGCGGTACGCGGCCAGTTCGACGCTCGGGTCGAGGCTTCGCGGCTCGCCGTCGGAGCGTACGCACACCGGCATCCCGGCGTCATGGAGCGAGTCGATGAGCGGGGCGATGTCCTTCAGTCCGGGCCGTGGCGCCAGCTCGTCGGGGCCGGCTGACCGGACCGTTGGATCATCGGCGTTCAGCACCCCGAGCAGGCGGCGCAGTTCGGTCATGGCCTGCTTACCGGTCAGCTCGATGTTCGTCAGCGACTGTTCGAGCTGATCCGGCCTGATGTCCACGATCCGCCGCGCCCCCGCCGCCTGGAGGACGATCACCGTCACCGCGTGCGACACGATGTCGTGCAACTCACCGGCGATCCGACCTCGCTCCTCGCGGACCGCGTTCCGGACCGACTCCCGCTCCCGCTCGAGCCGCTCCAGGTGACGCCGGTCGGCCAGGGCGATCCTGGCCATGCCCCACACCCACAGCGTGACGACCGTCAACGTGATCGCGTTGGCGACGAACTGGCGGAGCTCCGCGCCGGCGTCGGTATGGGTCCGGAAGGCGACTGCGGCGCAGATCCCGTTGGAGACGAACGAGGCGGACAGCGCCGTCATGGACACCGTCGTACCGCCGCGCACGACCAGCGCGTAGAGCGCCACGGGCATTACGGTGACCGGGGTGAACAGCGGCATGAACGGCCAGGAGGCCACCGTCAGCACCCACTCGATGACGAAGACGGCGACCGGAGCGGCGTCCCGCCAGACGAGCGGGACCAGGAGAACCGCGCCGTACAGCCAGACGAGGAGCAACTCGGGCTGGGCCGGGACGTCGCCCAGCCGGTGCCACTGCGAGAACAGTAGACAGTTCAGCACGTAGAGTGCCGGCAGCAGCAGCGCGTCGCGCCCGCGCGACGGAACGAGGTGGGTAGGCGTACCGGGGGTGACGTCCCGGCGCGCGGTCGCCGGCCACGCCCACGGTCGACGCCGCTGATCCACAGCCCGACTCGACATGTCCACCCCACCATCCCCGACGCAGGTGGGTTACCCCGTCACGGGCGGGACTAGTCCTGTTGCTGCACATCCAGGGGCGCCGACGGACATGACCGGGTCCGAGGGGGCCCGTTCGGCACCGTCGAGCCCCGCACGCCGGTCGGCGAATTACCCAAGATTCGGGATGACGAGATCGGTCCGCGGCGAGAAGATGAGCGTCCGGGTGGCGACTCTCATCGAACCGTGCGCTCTCCGTTGCGCGGACGATGGCGCGAGAGGGGACGGCCATGATCCGCGTACTGGTGGTGGACGATCAGCCGCTGGTGAGGGCGGGCATCTGCATGTTGCTCGGCCCCGAGGACGACATCGTGGTCGTCGACGAGGCCAGCAACGGCGATGAAGCCATCGCCCGGGCTCGTGCCCAACGCCCCGATGTCATCTTGATGGACGTCCGCATGCCGGGCACCGACGGCGTCACCGCCACCCGCACCCTCGCCGGAGCCGGTCTGACCTCGAGCGGTGGCCGGCCGATCGGCGTGATCGTGCTGACCACCTACCACATCGATGCCGCCGTCTACGCCGCCTTGCGGGCCGGAGCATTGGGGTTCCTGCTGAAGGACGCCGCGCCGACCGAGATCGTCAGCGCGATCCGGGCGGTGGCCGGCGGCGAAGCGTGGCTGGACCCGGCGGTGGCCCGGCGACTGATCGACGAGTTCGCGGCCAGGCCGGAAGACTGCGTAGCCGTGGCGCCGGAAATCACGGTGTTGACCCGCAGAGAGCGGGAGGTTCTGACGTTGCTGGCGCACGGACTCACCAACTCCGAAGCGGCTCTGAAACTCGTGATCAGTGAAGCAACCGTCAAGACGCATCTCGCGCACGTGATGACGAAGCTCGGGGTGCACGAGAAAGCGCAGGCCGTGGCGATCGCCTACCAGTCCGGGCTCGTCGAACCGCGGCGTCACTGAGCCTGGCTCCGCCCTGGGCCGGCCAGCTCGCCGCCGCGTTCACTCGCACTTGACCGTCTGCACTCCGCCCGACGCTCGACGCGCCGGGAGTGCCGGGTGCGGACAGCTGCGGACTAGCATCGCGGGGTGCGCGCCAGGGCCGATACCGCCGCGGGCGTGGTGCTCATCGGTGGGCGCTCGTCGCGCATGGGCCGGCCCAAGGCCGCCCTGGAGTGGCACGGCTCGACCTTGGCCTACCGCACGTGTGCGTTGCTGGTCCGCGCCGTGAGCGGTCCGGTCATTGCCGTGCGCGCGCCTGGTCAGGCCGTGCCGAGGCTGCCACCGGGGGTCGACGTCGTCGAGGACCCGGTGGAAGGACTCGGACCGATGCAGGGCATCGGCGCGGGGCTGGCGGCCGTTCAGGACCGCGCGGCGGTGGCGTTCGTCTGCTCGACCGACATGCCGTTCCTGCACCCGGCGTTCATTCGGCGGGTGCTTCGCGGCCTCAGCGATCCCCAGGTCGATTTCGTGCTCCCGGTGGCGCGCGGATTTCGGCAACCCCTCGCCGCCGGGTACCGAACCCGATTGGCGGGCCTGATCGGTGATCTCCTGGTGAAGGGAGATCTGCGCCCGGGCATGCTGCTCAAGCACTGCGACACCGACCTGCCCGACGACCAGGCGTTGCTGACCGACCGGGAGCTGGCGACGAACGACCCGAACCTGGACTCAGTCGTCAACGTCAACACCCCGGAGGAGTACACCGCCGCACACGAACGGCCGGGGCCGGAGATCGCCGTCGAATGCTGCGGTGCGCTCGCCGGCGCCGGTCGCCGGGGTCGGCGGACCATCCGCGCGGCCACGCTCGGGGAGGCTGCGACGGGTGTGGGCCTGACGCTGGACCGGCACGTCATCGCGGCGTTGAACGGCGACCAGATGACGCGGGATCCCGAACTCCCGCTGGTCACCGGCGACACCGTCGCGTTCCGGTCGGCGGACGCCGGAGGTTGAGCCGCTGAACCCCGACGCGCCTACAGCCGCGGTACGCCCCGGCTCGCCCGGGCGTCGCCGCGAACCCCTGACGGCATGGCGGGGAGGCGCTACGTTGGCCCTCCACGGCCGCACCCGACGAGGAGCGTGTGATGGCACTCGACTTCACCCTGGACGACCAGCAGCTGCAGCTGCGCGCCGGAGCCCGCGAGTTCGCCGACGGTGTGCTGAGCGGAGTGGCGCAGGCGTTGGCCGACATCCCGGGCCCCGAGCAGCGCTTCTACGCCATCAAGCCGTTCTACCAGCAGATGGTCGACGCCGGTTTCCTCAAGGCGCTGATCCCCGACGAGCACGGCGGCCAGATGTTCTCCTCCCTGGCGTTCGTGCTGGCCGCCGAGGAGCTCACCCGGGTCGACATCAACACCCCGACCGCCGTGCTGGCCACCGGGCTCGGGCTCCAGCCGATCATCCGGTTCGGCTCACCGGAGCAGAAGGAGCGCTTCCTGCGGCCGTTCACCGACACCGAGCCCCGGCTGGCCGCGTTCGGCTTCACCGAGGTCACCGGCGGCGCGAACTACGATTCGACCGACCCCAAGGTGGGCGTGCAGACCTTCGCCCGGCTGGACGGCGACGAGTGGGTGATCAACGGCGCCAAGCACTACACCACCAACGGCACCGGCTGGGACCGCGAGCATCCCGACGTGCTCACCCTGGTGTGCCGCACGGACCTGGACACGCCGCCACAGGAGTCCCTCGCGGTGATCGTCATCGAGAAGGGCACCCCGGGCGTGGAGATCACCGGGGTCCTCGACACCATCGGCCACCGCGCGGTGATCTCGCCCCGGCTGGAGTTCACCGACGTCCGGGTTCCGGCCGGGAACATCCTCGGTCGTCCCGGTGACGGCATCGACATCGTCAAGACCGCATTCTCCTGGACCTGTGGCCCGATCGGTGCCGCCTGCGTCGGACGGATGCGCGCCGCGTTCGACTACGCCTACCAGTTCGCCCGTACCGACAACCGCTCCGGCCCGTACCCGGTCATCGAGTACCAGAACGTCGGCTACCTGCTTGCCGACCTCAAGATCCGTATCGAGGCCGCCCGCTACCTCACCTGGAAGGCGGCCGACCACTTCGACAAGACCGGCGGCCGGGACAGGGAGCTGGCCAACATCACCAAGATCTTCACCTCCGAGACCGCGGTGCAGGTCGTCTACGACGCGATGCGGCTGGTCGGCGTCGACGCCTACACCGACCTGACCCCGATCGCCGGGATCATGCAGGACGTGCTGTGCTTCCCAGTGTACGACGGCGGCAACATGGGAGTACGCCGCCGGCAGCTGCACGAGATGCTCCAGCATCCCGGCTACGATCCGCTGGCCCTCGCCGAGAACCGGCTCTCGACGGGTTGACCTCGCCGTCGTCAGCGCCGTGCGCGCGCCGCCTCCGGGCGGTGGCGACTACCCGGTCGGGTCCAGGAACGCCGGCCGCTGATCCGGGTCCGGCTCGTCGTAGTACCGGTGGAACACCGGGGTCAGCCCGCCGGACATCGGCGGCACGATCCAGCTCCATTCGGCCGGGCAGCGCCGGCCGGCGTCCTGCTCCCGGGCGAGGTGCTCGAGGAAACGGCGGGACTCTGTGTGGTGGTCGGACATCTGCACGCCGGCCTCGTCGAACGACCACTGCACCGCCCGCATCAGCTCCACCAGCGCGCGGTCGCGCCACAGGGTGCGCTCCGAGCTGGTGTTCAGCCACAGCCGGTCGGCGATCTCCGGCAGCAGGTCGTAGCGGTCGGTGTCGGCCAGGTTCCGGGCGCCGACCTCGGTGGCCAGGTACCAGCCGTTGAACGGTGCCGCCGGGTAGCGCACCCCGCCGATCTCCAACGGCATGTTCGAGATCGCCGGCAGCGCGTGCCAGCGCAGCCCCAGCTCGGCGAACCAGCTGTACTCGGGGTGGCGCAGCTCCACCTCCAGCACCGCGTCCTGGGGCAGCTCGAACAGCTCCGGCTCGGCACCGGGCCGCTCGGAGATCATCAGCGGCAGCACGTCGAACCGGCCCGGACCGTCCGGCGGGTACCACCCGAGCGCCGTCGCCCGGTCGGTGAACGGCACGTACTTCGGGTCGCCGGTGACCGAGCCGTTCGGGTGGCGGTACCCCGCGTACCGGATCAGCTGCTCGTTGTGGATCCGCGGTCCGGCCCGGTCCGGGGCGTCCGGGGCGAACACGGTGAGGGTGGAGCGGATCCGTCCGCCCCGGGTGGCCTCGCGCAGGTGCTCGACGCACTCGGCGGCCACCTCGGCCGGCGAACTCACCTGCCGGCGGTCGCGTACCCGCAGGCTCTGCCAGTACAGCCGGCCGATGCAGCGTGCCGCGTTGCGCCAGGCCACCCGGGCGCCGAAGGTCAGCTCCGCCGTGGTGTGCCGGTAGGTGCCGGTCTCGTCGATCTCCGCGCGGACGGCGGCGATCCGGGCCGCCCGGTCCGGTTCGGGCAGATCCACGAACACCTCTGCATGGAACTGCTCGAGGAACGCGATCGCCTCGGCGACCTCGACCGGCCCGTGGGCCGGGGTCGCCGGCGGGTCCGGTACCGGCTCGGGACGGGTCCCCGATCCGGGCGCGGCGGGGTCCGGCGCGCCCGGGTCCGGCACCGCGACCGGCCGGTCCGACGCGTCGGACCGCGGCAGCACGACCTCCGGGGAGAAGCGCGGGAACTGCTGGCGCGTGCCGACCAGATTCCTCAGGAAAGCAGCCAACGAGAGACGTCACCTTCACACGATCGGGGAGCAGTGCTGGGGTGACACCTTTCTACCTGGTCACGGTGCGTCGATCGTCGGCGGTCTGAAAGTGACTGTCGTCACCCGCTTCCGAGTGGCGCGGAGGGGGTGAAGCGCACTGGCACGTCGGTCGGACCGGAGATGAAGTGCGACGCCAGCCAGGTGGGCTCGCCGGTCAGCTCCAGGTCGGGGAAGCGGGCCAGCATCTGGGTCATCATCGCAGTGATCTCGATTCGGCCGAAGTGCGAGCCCAGGCAGAAGTGCGGGCCGCCCCCGCCGAAGGCGAAGTGCTCGTTCGGCGCGCGGCCCAGCCGCAGCTCGTCCGGCGAGTCGAAGGCGGCCGGGTCGCGGTTCGCGGCGCCGTAGTACAACCCGAGCTTGTCGCCCGCCTTGATCTCCGCGTCACCCAGGCGGGTGTCCTCGGTGGCGGTGCGGCGGATGTAGATGACCGGGCTGTGGAAGCGCAGCAGCTCCTCCACCGCCGCCGGCATCCGGCCGTCGAGGTCCTCGCGCAGCCAGGCGAGCTGCTCCGGCCGGCGCAGCAGGGTGGCGGTGGCCCCGCCGATCAGGTTGCGGGTCGTGCCGCCGCCCGCGTTGAGCAGCAGCAGGAAGAACGAGGCGAATTCCTGCTCGGTGAGCCGCTGCCCGTCGATCTCGGCGGCCACCAGCCGGGAGGCCAGGTCGTCGGCCGGGTTCGCCAGCTTCTCGGCGCGGACCTGCGCGGCGTAGCCGGTGATGTCGCGCATGGCGGCGAAGCGCTCGTCGTCGCTGACCACGTCCGGCGCGGAGTGCGTGATCTCGGTCCAGCGGTCGAGCCGGACCCCGTCCCCGCGGGGGATGCCGCCCAGCTCGCAGGCCTCGTCCAGGATCGCCCGCACGGTGTCGCCGATCGAGTCGGTCCACAGGCCGGCCCGCTTCGGGGTGAACAGGCCGCCGACCAGCTTGCGGTAGAAGGAGTGCTTCGGCGGATCCATCACCAGGAGAATCGTCCGGAAGAACTCCCGGTCGGGCGGTCCCGCCCGGTCGGGCCGGACCGGGCGGGCAGGAGGATGGGGTTGTGCCCACCGGGACGACCGGCTTCGCCGCCACGCTGCTGCGCGCCGGCCTGGACCGGCTCGGCGCACTGGGGATCGGGCTGGACCGGTCAGGCGGCGGCGGTCCTGGTCGTGCTGGCCGGGCCGGTCACCGGGCACGCCGCCGGCGACACCACCCGCGACCCGGCCGTGCTGACCGTCGCGGTGCACGTGGTGGCCGCGTCGGTGTGGGTGGGCGGACTGCTGGCGCTGGTCCTGGTGCTGCCCGGGTGGCCGGGCGCGGCTTCGGACGGCGCTGCCGAGGTACTCGACGGTCGCCGGGTACTGCGCGGGCGCGGTGTTGGCCACCGGGGTGCTCAGTGCCTGGCTGCGGCTGTCCGGCCCGGCGGCCCTGCTGGGTACGGGATACGGTCGGTTGGTGCTGCTCAAGGCGCTCGGGGCGGGCCTGCTGCTGGTGCTGGGCCGGCGCGCCCGGCGCCGGTTGCCGTCCCGGCTGGCCGGTGCCGGTCCCCGGCCGGTCCCGCTGGCCCGCTGGTTGGGCGCCGAGCTGGTGGTGATGGTCGCGGTGTTCGCGGTGGCCGCCGGCCTGGCCGGGGCGACCCCGTCGTGAGCCGGCGGGGGGAGCACGACGCGCCGGTCGGGTCGGTCGGGTCGGTCCGGGAGGCGCTCGCGGACGTGGCGGCGCTCGGACCGTTCTTCGCGATGTCCGACCTGCGGCCGGGACTCCCGGGCGCGGCCGCTCCGGGCTGGCGGTCGTGCCGCGCGCTCTACGCCGACCCGTCGGTGCTGGAGGCGAGGATCCGGGTGGTGGCCGGCGCGCTGAGCACCACCGACACCCGGGTGGCCGCCTCCATCGCGTTCCAGGGCCTGGCCGCCCGCCTGGTGTCGCCGGTGCTGGGTGTTGCGGCGGTGCACCGGCTGGTACCGCCGTGGTCGCCGGCCGGGTTGCGGTGGCGGGCGGTGGCCAGCGGTCCCTGGCCGCTGGCCCCGCCGGGTGGACCACCGGGGCATGTGGGGGAGCCGGGGCTGGCCGCCGCGGTGGCCGCCACCCTGGTCGGGCCGCACCTGGCCGCGCTGGTCGGTGCGACCCGCGCGGTCGCGTCGGTGTCCGACCGGGTGCTCTGGGGCAACGCGGCGTCCGCGCTGGTCGGTGCCACTGCGATCGTCGCGCGCGCCCGGCCGACGTCCGCCCGGACGGCCGCGGTCGTGCTGGGCGGGCTGCTGGCGACCGGCCCGCTGGCCGGGACCGGCGGGTTCGGGCCGCTCGGGTCGTTCCGCCGCCGGTCCTGCTGTCTGTACTACCGGGTGCCCGGCGGGGGGATCTGCGGGGACTGCGTGCTCGCCGCGCCGGGACGGTCCGGCGGACGCGCGAGCCCCGCCGCAGCGGGTGGGGACTAGACTCGCCGGACAGACCCCACGCGGGTCGCGCCTCGGCGTCAGGACCCGGTGGCCGCCCTGCCGATATCACCGATATCGGCATGGGCGCGGCCCAGACGGTCCCGGAGCCCGGCCGCCCGTGGAGCAGACCCCAACGACCGGATCGTCGCCGCAAGGAGATTACGTGAAGAGCACCGTCGAGCACCTGAGCCCGACGCGCGTCAGGATCAACGTCGAGGTGCCCTTCGACGAGCTCAAGCCCAACTTCGACCGCGCCTACCGCAAGCTCGCCCAACAGGTCAAGATCCCCGGTTTCCGCCCGGGCAAGGCGCCGGCCCGGATCCTGGAGAGCCGGCTGGGTCGGGGAGTGGTGCTCGACGAGGTGGTCAACGAGGCGATCCCCGCGAAGTACAGCGAGGCTGTCTCGGCCGAGGAGGTACGTCCGCTCAGCCGTCCGGAGATCGAGGTCACCCAGATCGAGGACGGCGTCTCGCTGGCCTTCACCGCCGAGGTCGACGTCCGCCCGGAGATCACCCTGCCGGACGGCTCGGACATCATGGTGACGGTCGACGCGGTCGATGTCTCGGATGACGACGTCACCGAGCAGCTCGACGGCCTGCGGGCCCGTTTCGGCACCCTCACCGGGGTCGACCGGGCGGCGGCGACGGACGACTTCGTGGTGGTCGACCTGTCGGCCACGGTCGACGGCGAGGACGTCGAGGAGGCGGCCACCACCGGGCTGAGCTACCAGATCGGCTCCGGCGGCCTGGTCGACGGCATCGACGAGGCGCTGACCGGGCTGTCCACCGGCGAGTCGGCCACCTTCGCCACCACGCTGGTGGCCGGGGAGTTCGCGGAGAAGCAGGCCGAGGTGCTGGTGAAGGTCACCGCCGTCAAGCAGCGCGACCTGCCCGACGCGGACGACGAGTTCGCGCAGCTGGCCAGCGAGTTCGACACGCTCGACGAGCTGACCACCGACCTGCGTGAGCGGTTGGGCAAGGCGAAGCGAATGCAGCAGGCCTCGCAGGCCCGGGACAAGGTGCTGGAGGTGCTGGTCGAGCGCACCGAGGTGCCGCTGCCCGTCAGCGTGCTCGACGCGGAGATCGAGGTCCGTCAGCACGACGCGATCCACGCCTTCGACCACGACCAGGACAAGTTCGGCGAGTGGCTGGCCGAGCAGGGCAAGACCCGCGAGGAGTTCGACGCCGACGCCCGCGAGGAGGCCGAGCGTTCGGTCAAGACGCAGCTGGTCCTCGACGCGGTGGCCGACGCCGAGGAGGTCGGGGTCAGCGACATGGAGCTGACCCAGCAGATCGTCGCCCAGGCCCAGCGCTACGGCGTGCCGCCGGAGGAGTTCCTGCAGCGCGCCCAGCAGTCCGGTCAGCTCGGCGCGGTCTACGCCGACGTACGCCGGGGCAAGGCGCTGGTCACGATCGTGCGCCAGGCGACCGTCACCGACGGGTCGGGCGGGGCGATCGACCTGCGCGAGTTCCTGGGTGACCCCGACTCGGACAACGATGCCGAGCTGGACGCCGAGTCCGAGAACGACACCGCCGACACCGACCCCGGTGCCGACACCGACGACGGGTCCTCGGCGACCGACCAGCAGCCGGCGGCGGCCAAGGCCTGATCGTGCGCCGCGCCCCGGCGTGTGCTGTGAGCGAACGCCGGGGGTCTGCGGGCATGATCTGCCCCTGAGCTGGCTAGGGTCACTGGTGACCGGCGATACCCGGGCCCGGCCGCTGGGCACGCCGGCGGTGCTCACGGACACCGGCCCACGAACACCGGGACACGAACAGAAAGCAGGAAGACGTGACGGAGTACCTCACCCTCCCGGGCGCGGGCCCGGTGATGCGGTCCGCGCCGACCACGATGACGCTCGGTGACTCGGTCTACGAGCGGCTGCTCCAGCAGCGCATCATCGTGCTCGGCCAGCAGGTGGACGACGAGATCGCTAACCGGATCGTCGCCCAGCTACTGCTGCTGTCCGCCGAGGACGCGGAGGCCGACATCCGGCTCTACATCAACTCCCCGGGCGGTTCGGTGATGGCCGGCATGGCCATCTACGACACGATGCAGTACATCGAGTGCGACGTGGCCACCTACGCGATGGGCCTGGCGGCCTCGATGGGGCAGTTCCTGCTCTCGGCCGGCGAGCGCGGCAAGCGTTACGCGCTGCCGCACGCACAGATCCTCATGCACCAGCCCTCGGCGGGTGTCGGTGGCACCGAGTCCGACATCGCCATCCAGGCCGAGCAGTTCCGCCGGCACAAGAAGGTGATGGCCGAGCTGATCTCCGAGCAGACCGGTCAGACGGTCGAGCGCATCACGGCGGACTCCGATCGGGACCGCTGGTTCACCGCCGACGAGGCGCTGGAGTACGGCTTCATCGACCACGTCGTGCACCGCGCGAGCCACACGGCCAACGGCCAGTAAGAAGGAGAACGACGTGTTCACTGCCGAGTCGGGCCGGCCTGGCCCGCAACAGCCCCAGTCCCGCTACGTGCTGCCGTCGTTCATCGAGCGCACCAGCTACGGGGTCAAGGAGTCCAACCCGTACAACAAGCTGTTCGAGGAGCGCATCATCTTCCTCGGCGTGCAGATCGACGACGCGTCGGCGAACGATGTGATGGCCCAGTTGCTGGTGCTGGAGTCGACCGACCCGGACCGCGACATCACCGTCTACATCAACTCGCCCGGCGGATCCTTCACCTCGCTGATGGCGATCTACGACACGATGCAGTACATCCGGCCGGACATCCAGACCGTGTGCCTGGGCCAGGCGGCCTCGGCGGCCGCCGTGCTGCTCGCCGCCGGTACCCCCGGCAAGCGCCTCGCGGTCACCAACGCCCGCATCCTGATCCACCAGCCGGCGTTCGGGGGCGTGTACGGGCAGGTGTCGGACCTGGAGATCCAGGCCGCCGAGATCTCCCGGATGCGACGGTTGCTCGAGAGCACGCTCGCCCGGCACACTGGTCGGGATGAGGACCTCATCCGCGCCGACATCGAGCGCGACAAGATTCTCACCGCCGGAGAGGCCAAGGACTACGGCATCGTCGACGAGATCATCCAGAGCCGCAAG
>JAJCYC010000102.1 GCA_029263115.1 Pseudonocardia sp.
CGCCGTCGAGATCCAGGCTCACCGCCAGGCCGTCCTTGACCGTGCCCACGCGCAGCGCCCTGAGCGGTTCACCCGTCGTCCCAGCCCGCCGCGCCTGCCCGAGCAGGCGTGGATCAACCAACCCGTCCTACAGCCAACCCAGTAAGATCAACTGTCGCAGTTGACTTGACAACTACCGCATCCTCAACCCGGCAGGGTTGGTCACACGCGCCGGGTGATCTGCGGTGTCACGATCGTGTCACAGCGGCTGTCTATGTAACTGAGGTAACCGTCCGCTCGCGGGACGCCGACCAGGTTTGATTCCGCACCGTCGGCCCAACGACGGTGGAGGAGACAGGAGCCGCTCGTGTCCGCAACCGCTTTTCCCGCTACGTCCTCAGGTCTGGTTTCCCGCGCCGGCAGCGGAGCGCTGGCCGGCATCGCCGGAGGCATCGTGTTCGGCATGCTCATGGCGATGATGGGCATGCTACCGATGGTCGGGATGCTCGTCGGCGTCGAGAACGCTGGCGTCGGCTTTCTGGTTCACCTGGTGAACTCGGCGATCATTGGCGCTGCCTTCGGGGTGCTCGCCTGGCCGATCACCACCAAGATCGGACCGGTGTTGGGTGCCGGGATGGCCTACGGCGTCGTCTGGTGGGTGCTCGGTGCGCTGCTACTCATGCCACTGTGGCTGAGCGTGACCGCCGACCCGATGATGCGGTCCATGGTGTTCACCGTCGGCAGCGCCCAGTGGATGAGCCTGATGGGGCACGTCATCTTCGGACTGGTCACCGCCGCTGTGCTGTTCGGTCTGCGGCGTCGCGCGCACTCGTGAGTGGCAGCTGCGGCCATCCGCAGGGTCGGCCGACCCTGCGGATCTACGTAGCCCTCGGCTGCGCAGGCTGCCGCACCGCCCTCAGAATCGCCGACGCGGTGCGGCAGGCCCGGCCCGAGCACCCGGTCGAGGTGATCGACTTGGCCGACCACCCCGATGCCTCACCGCCATCAGGGGTCATCGGCACGCCGACCTACCTGCTCGGCGCGGACGTGGTGTCACTCGGCAACCCCGATCTGACGGAGCTGCTGCATCGCCTGGACAGCTCCGCTGTCACAGGCAACGATGACTGACCTGATGCCGCCAACAGAACACCCGGCCGAGCCGTACTGCCTGGCCGAGGTCGACCTGTTCCGCGACCTGTCCCGCCGCGAGATGGCCGCGCTGGGCGCCCGCGCCCCGCTGCGTACCGTCCGGGCGGGACAGGTCGTGTACACACCGTTACAGCCGGCAGTCGTGTTGTTCATCATCAAACGTGGCCGAATCCGCCTGTACCGGATCGCACCGGACGGGCGCAGTGTCACCACCGCCGTGCTCGGCCCGGGCACCGTGTTCGGCGAGATGGACAGTCTCGGCCTGCGTATGCACGCAAGCTGGGCTGACGCCCTCGAAGCCAGCGAGTTGTGCCTGATGAGCCGCACCGACGTCCAGGAGCTGCTGTTCACCGACCCCCGCATCGTCCTACGCATCGCCGAACAGCTCTCCACCCGAGTCGCCGATCTCGAAGTCCGCCTGACCGACCTCACCTGCAAGGCGCTCGCCGAACGCGTCGCAGGCACCCTCTGCCAGCTCGCCCGGCACGCCCCGGCCGAACCGATCCGGCTCACCCATCAGCAACTCGCCGCCTTGGTCGGCGCCACCAGGGAACGCACCACCACGGCCCTGGGCGAACTCGCCAGGCAGCACCTCATCCAGCTCCGCCGCGGCAAGATCGTCGTCCACAACCCGACTCGACTCGCAGCGCTCGCCGACGGCGCCCACCCGCCCACGCCGACTGGGTGAGCGCGGAATCTCCTTGGGCCGACGAAGCCATCGACGACTAGTCTAGGCGTTCGTCTGGCCTCGCTGGCTTCAGCGATCGAGACCCTCTGCGGAGCACATTGGACCTTCGGGGCGCGCTGCGAACGGCGACGTTAAGCCGTTCGCTACCCGCCCTGCTGCGCGGCGACGAGCTCGGCGATCCGCGCCGGGCTGTCCTCCATCACGAAATGCTTGCCGGGCAGGCGGTGGATCGTCTCCACACCGAGCACCTCGCGTGCCTGCTCACCCTTGTCGGCGAGGGTGAGTGCCGGGTCGTCCTGACCCCAGGCCACTTGCGCGGGATAGGGACGGTCGCGCAGTGCCTTGACGCTACGGTCCTCGAAAGCCTGCCTGCGTTCGAAGCCGCGCATAATTCGCAAGAAGGCACGCCCGCCGTCGCCACGCTTCAGCAGCGGCGCGTAGGCGCGGACCTCTGCGGACGGGATCTGCGAACTCATGCCGGCGTGGCGCAGAATGCGCTCCAGCCCGAACTCGGTGGTGCTCCTCAGCACGACCTCGCCGAGCCTACGCCTCGCGTAGGGCTCCATCATCCACGGGCGCTGGAAGGTGGCGACCCGCACGATCGTGTTGAGCACGGTCAACGAGCGGATGCGCTGCGGGGCCCGCGCGGCCACGTCGAACCCGATCGGTCCGCCGATGTCATGGACGACCAAGTGAATGCGCTCGAGGCCCAGCGCGTCGAGGGCGAGGTCGGTCCAGGCTGACAGCCCGGACCACGTGTAGTCGAAGGTCTCGGGACGCGCGGCGAGGCCCAAGCCGGGGAAGTCGAAGGCGATCGCGCGGCGTCCGCGTGCCGCCAGCTCGGGGAGGGCCTTACGGTAGATGAAGCTCGATGCCGGGACGCCATGCAGCAGCACGACCGGCTCACCATCGCCATAGTCCCAGACGACGGTGTCCGCTCCGCGCACCTCCAGTGGGCGGCCGCAGGCCGCCCACTCGTCGACCACTCGGTCGGCTGCCGCGCTCATGACGTCCGACTGTCGAGCGCGGGGGAGCTGGTCGGGCGCGGTGCCTGAACCACGTCAGTCGGACGGTGCGTCGTGGCACCCGGCGTTACCCCGGCCAGACCCATGTAGACCACCTCCATCACCTGCGTCCAACACCACTGGCACGGGCACCCCTGCGTCGCTGATCGGAGGTTCTGCGAGGTCCGGACCTACGCATCGAGGATGCGTCGTTCAGCCTGTCGGTGCCATCGGTGCCGAGTTGGCACGGCTGGCATGACTGCTGGCATGACGAGGGACGTTCCCCCAGGTCGCTGGGTGCGCTCGGAAACCTCGGGTACTCCATCGGTGCTGCGGACTTCGTGGCTCGGATCGTGGAACGAGTATGCGTAGCTCATGTGCGCAATCCCGGCTCATCGGTGGCCGTAGGCGTCGCGGCGGTGGGCGACGGCGACCATGGGTCGAGCTCCCGCGCGAAGAACGAGCTGGCCGTCAACAAGATCTCGTTGGCCCGCTTGAGCTCGCGGACCTCGGCCTCCAGGTCCGTGATCCGCTTGGCGTCCGGGGTGGTGGTCCCGGGCCGCGCCCCGGCATCGATCGCGGCCTGCTTGCACCAGCCGCGCAACGTGTCCGGGTTGACCCCGACCCGTGGACCAATCCGCTTGACCGCCGCGTTCAACGACAACGACGGATCCTCCGTCATCGCCTCGCTGACCAGGCGCTGCGCACGCTCACGCAGCTCGTTGGGGTACTTCCGAGGAGCTGGCACTGATCCACCCTGTCGTGGAATCAGCACCTCTACGAAACCCGGGCGGTTCACTTCGAGAACAACCTCAAGGCCGCCCAGCAGCTGCGCGATTTCGCGGGTTCGAAGGGCGTGACCCCGGCGCAGCTGGCTGCTGGCGCAGGGCGAGGACTTCGTTCCGATCCCGGGTACCCGAGCCAGACCCGGTTGGTCGAGAACCTCGGCGCCGCGGACGTGGCGCCGAGCGGGGACGACCTGGCCGAGATCAACGCGATCCTCCCGAACGGCGGATTCGGCAGTCGCTACCCGACGGGATGCTGCCCCAGTCAACGTGGGCGGCCTCGCCGGCCCGATACCCGGTCACGCATCCTCGGGCTTCGGCCCCGAGGTGTGACCGGTGCGCCCGGTGGTCACCGGGGGCGGTCGGCAAGTAGCTCCAACGAGGTGAGGAGGCGGTCGCGCTCCTCCTCACCCAGCACTTCCACCATCCTCTGCTCCAGCAGGGCGAAACGGCGATGCAGCTCGGCCAGAAGCTCTTCGCCCGCTTCGGTCAGATGGATTCGCCTGCTCCGTCCGTCTCTCTCGTCCTGCCGGCGAACCACGAGGCCTCGGCTGACGAGCTTGTCGAGTACGGGGACCATGCGCGGGCGCTCGACCTGCAGGGCGGTTGCGAGCTCGTGCTGAGCGATCCCCGGGTTGTTGGCCGTCACGGTCAGCACGGAGAACTGTACGGCCGTCACATCGAACTCCGCGAAGATCTCGTGAATGTCGCGCGAGATGGCGATCTGTGCCCGTTTGAGCAGGAAGCCGACGGTTCGGTTCAGGGGAGACATCTCGACGGCCCTGGCGGGGGCAACCTCGTTCGTCTTCCCCGCCGGCATCGCTGCTCCTCTCGAACCCGGACCCGAGGGTCCGCAGGTTCTGACCTCGACTCTAGCCGGGGCCGACTACCGGCCAGTGGTACCTGGGCCTCAACTCACCTTGACAAGATAGATAATACTATTATCTACGTTAGACCCGGGCCCGCTGGACAGCCACCGGAACGTGGCACATGAAGAGCCCGATCAAGGACAGCAGCGTCGCTGTCGAAGACCAGCGCACGGCGGTGCCTGCGTCCGGGCTGCTCCCCGAGTGGCTGGTGGCGGACGAGTCCTCGGCGCTCGCGCTGTCGATCATTGAGTAGGACTAACTGAACGGCGGGACCATCCGCCTTGACGGCGCCCTGCGGTTGGCGCCCCGACGAGCCCACATACGGGCGCGACATGGAGTGATCTCATGTCTTGGTCCGCATCCGACATCCCCAGGCAGGACGGCCGGGTAGCCGTCGTGACCGGCGCGAACGGTGGCCTGGGCCTGGTAACGGCCCGGGCGCTCGCGGAGAAGGGCGCCCACGTCGTCATGGCCGCCCGCAACCAGGACAAGGCGGCCTCCGCCAGGGAGGGCATCCTGCGGTCGGTCCCGGAGGCGTCGCTGGAGGTCGTGCCGCTCGACCTCGGTTCGTTGAAGTCGGTCGAGGCCGCCGCGCGCACGATCCTGGACGGCCATGAACGGGTGGACCTGCTGATCGCCAACGCGGGCATCATGGCGATGCCGAAGGGAACCACCGAGGACGGCTTCGAGACCCAGCTCGGAATCAACCATCTCGGCCACTGGGCTCTGGTGTCGCACCTGCTGCCCGCCATCGTGCGCACCGCCGGGGCGCGAGTCGTCACCCTGACCAGTACCGCACAGCACTTCAGCCGGCTCGTGGACCCGGACGATCCGCACCTGCTCCGCGGCTACGACGCGTGGTCGGCCTACGGCCGCTCCAAACTCGCCCTGCGGCACTTCGCCCAAGGGCTGCACCACCGGTTCCAGGATGCGGGAGTGGATGCCAAGGCACTTACCGCCCACCCCGGGGTCACGCACTCGGACCTGCAGGACAACTCGGTCGAAGCGGGCGGAGCCGGGGTGCTCGGCCGGGTCTTCCATGCGTGGGCGCCGATCGGGGGCATGTCGACGGAGCGGGGCGCGCTGAGTCAGCTGCGTGCGGCGACCGACCCCGGTGCGCCGAGCGGCACGATGTACGGCCCGTTGTTCGGGAGCAACGGCCCTCCGGTGCGCAAGCCGTTGGTGCGGCCGGGTTCTGACGAGGCAATCGCTCGACTCTGGGAGGTCTCCCGCCGCGAGACCGGCCTCGATGTCGACGTCAAGACCGCGCGGGGCGCCGCCTAGCAGTCCCGAAGGGCACGACACCAGCACCGGCATAGTGGAGGGACCAACGATGCCGAACTACGACACCGAACCCGACTACGACGATGTCTCCTGTCTCATCTCGGATTCTGGTCCGCGACGGCCATCGACCGCGAAGAGTCGTTCAAGATGCTCCGGGACCGGCCGGGCCTCAGCTGGCAACCGCCGGCCGAAGGCACGCTCATGGACCCCGAGGAACCGGGCTACTGGGCTGTCGTGCGCCACGCCGACATTCGTGCCGTCAGCCGCGACCCGGAGTCTGCCCGACGCCAGCCAGGACGCCGCCACCGAGGCCGCCGACGGAATGGTGTCGTGGAACGACGCCGAGGTCGCTGCAGGTCGCACCCCGCTCGAGGTCGTGCAGCAGTCGCTGGTGGTGTTGCACCAGATTGCCACCGAGCTCGCCCAGGCGCGACGCGCAGAGCCCCGGTCCCACTGGTAGGGAACGCAAAGCTGATCTACAAATCCACCCTCACGTAATACGTGACTCGAAGGGTGGGCCGCTCGCGCTCTGTCGGTGCTCTCGACGTTGGCCTCTCAATCGGCGGGACTTCGACAACGTGCGATCGAAGCAGACGAAGGCTTTCACGATCGTTCCTGAGTAGCAGACAGGCCTCCAGGGTGATCAGGCACACCATCGGCTTGCCGATGAGGCGGCGCAGTGAGCGGACACGCGCGCTCTGAGGTTCCGGTACCGGGTGGCCCTACCCTCTACTCTCGGCTGACCAGAAGGCCGAAGGGGAGACAATGGTCGACGGGCAGAGCGAGGGCAGCGGGTCGCACAGGGGTAGCGGCATCGAGGACTTCGTGAGTCAGCTGCGCGGTATCGCCGACCGGGCGGTGCACTCGGTGGGCGGTGTGCTGCCGTCGAGCCTGGAGCTGCCGACGCCGCCGGGCGCGCTCTCAGCTGCGCAGATCCGCGCCATCGACCGTAGCGTGTCCGCGCAACGCATGCAGATCGCGGCGGTGGTCGAGCAACTCACCGCCGTCGACGAACAACTCTCGGTGCTGGACGGTCTGCTGCGTCCGCTGGTGGAGTGGAGCGAGATGTGGGCCAACCTGGAGAAGTCCGTGATCGGGCTGGGCGGCCGGATAACCCGGGACACGACGTCCTCGGACACGTAGCCGGCACCTGGATCGATCTGACCTTCGCGAACATGTACGGGAATTTTCTGAGGGAACGAGCCACCGAGGAGGGCATCCCGCGATAGCGCACCGGCACGGACACCTCGGTCGCGGCCGGCACGCCCGCCGGACGATTCAAGCGGCTATCCCTGTCGATGTGGTGGTTCCGGTCGAGGGAGTCAGCTGAGCAGGGACTGCATAGGGAGCCGGTCCATGTAGGCCTCGTCGCGGCAGAGTTGCCCGTCGCGGACGTGGATGATGTCCATCCCGGGCACGGTGATGGTCGGCCCGGCGGTGTCGCGTGTGCGGATGTCGACCTCCCAGAGGCAGACCTGCCGTTGGCGCCTTCGATCCGGCGGTCTCCAACCACTCGGAACTGCATGTCCCAGACCCGCAGGAACTTGGACAGGTAGGGGCGCAGTTGCTCTTTGCCGTGGATACGTCCGTCGGTTCCGGGTCGCGGTAAACCACGTCGTCGGTGTAGGTGGCTAGGGTGGCCTCGAGATCGAGGCTGTTCCACGCATCGATGCAGTTCTGGGTGGCGGCGGAGATCTCGGCGTCGCTGAGCAGGGTCTGCCGGTCGGTCGTGTCGGGTTCCCTTCTGAGGTGGGCCAGGCGCTGACTGGTGTCCAGGGCAGCCGGTTGGGGTCGTGGCGGAACCAGTCGCGGATCTCGCGTTTCTGGATCTTACCGGTGGTTCTGATCGGCGGGGCGCGGGTGCGATGCACCCACGACCGCGACCACGACAGGCCGCCGTCGGCGGACGGGGCTACTGGTGCACCACGGCGTGGCCCCTGCCCCGGCGGATCAGTGCCCGGTTGACCGGCACGGTGACCACGAACGCGACGGCGAGGGCGACCGTGAGAGCCCCCCAGAACACCCCCGACGTGAGCCCGGCGTCCATCGCACCGGGGACGGCCAGCATGATCGCGTTGTCGACGATCTCCATCACGGTGATCGAGACCGTGTCGGCGGCCAGCGCGACCCCGATCGCCGCGCGCAGGGCCAGACCGGAGCGCAGGACGGGCACGATGGTGAAGGCGTAGCCGAACAGGAAGGCCAGCGCGACGGCGAGCGCGATCGTGGGGCCGTTGCCCCAGCCCAGGGCGGTGCCGATCACCAGGCCGAGGATCTCGCCGATGGCGCAGCCGGTCAGGCAGTGCGCCGTCGCGCTGATCGCGAGGCGGTTGAGCTCGCGACGGCCGCGGCCGCCGTCGGGCACGTCCTCGGTTCCGGTGTGCCGGGGTGCGTGGTGCTCTGTCATGACTCCGACCCCTTCGGTGTCGGGGAGGCTCCGCCGGCCGGCTGGTCGGCGTGCGAGGTGAACCGGCGTAGCCGCAGGCTGTTGCCGACGACGAACACCGAACTGAATGCCATGGCGGCGCCGGCGAGCATCGGGTTGAGCAGCCCGGCGGCGGCCAGGGGCAGGGCGGCGACGTTGTAGGCGAACGCCCAGAACAGGTTGCCCTTGATGGTGCCCAGGGTGCGCCGCGCCAGCCGGATCGCGTCGGCGGCGGCGCGCAGGTCACCCCGGACGAGGGTGAGGTCGCTGGCCTCGATGGCCACGTCGGTGCCGGTGCCCATGGCCAGTCCGAGGTCGGCCTGGGCGAGCGCGGCGGCGTCGTTGACCCCGTCGCCGATCATGGCCACGACCTTGCCCTCGCCTTGCAGGCGCTTGATGACGTCGAGTTTCTCGGCGGGCAGCACCTCGGCGATGACGGTGTCGGGACCGGGGTCGATGCCGACCTGGGCGGCGACGGCGCGGGCGGCGGCGATGTTGTCGCCGGTGAGCAGCACCGGGGTCAGGCCGAGTTCGCGGAACTGGGCGACAGCCTGGGCCGAGGTGGGTTTGACCGTGTCGGCGACGACCAGCACGGCGCGCGCGGCGCCGTCCCAGGCCACCGCGATCGCGGTCCGCCCCTGCCGCTCCGCTTCCGCCCGCGCCTCGGCCAGGGCCGGGGTGAGCGGCTGGCTCCACTGCTCCAGCAGGCGTGGCCGGCCGACGAGCACGGCGTGCCCGTCGACCACTCCCCGGACGCCGAGGCCATCGAGGTTGGTGAAGTCCTCGACGTCGGGCAGGGTGCCGAGCTTGTCGCGGGCGGCCCGGGTGATGGCGGCGGCGATGGGGTGCTCTGAGGCGCTTTCCAGGGCGCCGGCCAGCCGGAACACCTCGTCACGCTCGACCCCGTGGGTGAGGTGGATGTCGAGCAGGGACATCTGGCCGGTGGTGACGGTGCCGGTCTTGTCCAGCACGACGGTGTCGACGCGGCGGGTCGACTCCAGCACCTCCGGGCCCTTGATCAGGATGCCGAGTTGGGCGCCGCGGCCGGTGCCGACCAGCAGCGCGGTCGGGGTGGCCAGCCCGAGCGCGCAGGGGCAGGCGATGATCAGCACGGCGACGGCGGCGGTGAACGCGGCGGCGGTGCCCACCCCGGCGCCGAGCCAGAACCCGATGGTGGCCGCGGCCAGCGCGATCACGATCGGCACGAAGATCCCGGAGATCCGGTCGGCGAGCCGTTGGACGGCGGCCTTGCCGTTCTGGGCGTCCTCGACCAGCCGCGCCATCTGGGCGAGCTGGGTGTCCGAGCCGATCCGGGTGGCGCGGACCACTACCCGGCCACCGGCGTTCACCGTGCCGCCGACCACCTGGTCGCCCGCGCCGACCTCCACGGGAACCGACTCGCCGGTGAGCATGCTCGCGTCGACCGCCGAGGAGCCGTCCTCGATGACGCCGTCGGTGGCGATCTTCTCGCCGGGGCGCACCACGAACCGGTCGTCGACGGCGAGCTGGTCGGTCGGGATCCGGGTCTCCTGCCCGTCGCGCAGTACCGCGACGTCCTTGGCGCCGAGTTCGAGCAGTGCGCGCAGGGCGGCGCCGGCGCGGCGCTTGGAGCGGGCCTCGAAGTAGCGGCCGGCCAGGATGAACGTGGTGACCCCTGCGGCGACCTCGAGGTAGATGTTCGCCGCGCCGTCGCTGGGTGCGCCGGAAAGGTCGAACGAGCCGAGCTCGAACGCGTGGGTCATGCCCGGAACCCCGGCCGTGCCGAACAGCAGCGCGTACAGCGACCAGCCGAACGCGGCCAGCACACCGATCGAGATCAGGGTGTCCATGGTGGCCGCGCCGTGGCGCAGGTTGGCCCAGGCGGCCCGGTGGAACGGCCAGGCCGCCCACGCGACGACCGGACCGGCCAGCGCCAGGGAGATCCACTGCCAGTAGGTGAACTGCAGCGCAGGGACCATCGCCATCGCAATGACCGGCACCGCGAGGATCACGCTGGTGATCAACCGCTCGCGCAGCATCCGGGTCGGATCGGTTTCACCCTCGACGGCGTCGGTGCCGTCGGTGCCGTCCGATTCCGCGGTTCGCGGCAGCGTGGCGGTGTAACCGGCCGCCTCGACCTGGGCCATCAGCTCGGCCGGGTCGACGCCGTCCGGGGCGTTGACCTTCGCCTTCTCGGTGGCGTAGTTGACGGTCGCGGTGACGCCGTCCAGCTTGTTGAGTCTGCGCTCGATCCGGTGTGCGCAGGAAGCGCAGGTCATCCCACCGATGGAGAGCTCGATGTCGGTGACCGGCGCGATCGGGTGGATGGCGGTGGTGCTCATGGTCGGATGTCTCCGCTCCGGGGTCAGTGGTCGTGGCCGGCGCTGGGGGCGCCGTCACCGGTCGTGGGTGCCGGTGGTGCCGCCGCCTGCGTCGGTCTGGTCGGCACGGTGAACTCGGCCGTCCGTACCACCCCGTTGTGCTGGAAGTCCAGGAACAGTCGATAGTCGCCGGTGGTGGGTACCTCGGCGATGAACTGGATGCCGGGTCCGGCGGGGGTACGCCCGTCACGCGGTGATCCCTCCGGATGCACATGGAGGTAGGCGAGATCCCCGACGCGCAATGCGACCAGGTGGCCGTAGGCGGCGAGGTAGGGCTGCAGGTCGGTGACCGGCGCCCCGTCTCTGCGCACCGTCGCGGTGACCGGTGAGCCCGTGCCGGGGATCAGGTCGCCGGCCAGGTCAACGGTGTAGCCGTCCACGGTCGCCGTGCGACTGGCCGGGTGGCCGACCGGTTCGAACGCGCCGGCCACGAACAGGTCGGTGCCCAGCGTGAGGCCCTGCCCGCCGGTGGGGGTGAAGTCGGCGAATGCCCGGTAGGAACCCGCCGTCGTCAGCGTGAGCGGAACGCTCCACGTGCCGTCCGGGGCCATCTCCGGGTGGATGTGCTGGAAACCGGTGGTGTCGCGACGCACGACGATCAGGTGCATCCGCTTGTCGTGCTCGACGTCGAACGAGGTGACTGCGTTGCCGTCCGGGCCGGTGATCCGGTAGGAGAAGGCGTCGGTGGTTCCCGCGGCGTGTGTCGAGGCGGTGGGCGTGAGGGTGTAGCCGCCCCTGCTCGAGGCCAACCCGCCGGGCTGGTCGGTCGGTGCCTCCGTGACGGTGCCGCTGTGG
>JAJCYC010000103.1 GCA_029263115.1 Pseudonocardia sp.
CGACGGTGTGGTGCATCGACGGTGACGGCTGCTTCCAGATGACCAACCAGGAGCTGGCCACCTGCGCGATCGAGAACATCCCGATCAAGGTGGCGATCATCAACAACGGCAACCTGGGCATGGTCCGGCAGTGGCAGAACCTGTTCTACGCCGAGCGCTACTCCAACACCGATCTGGGCACCCACGCGAAGGGTGGCCGGCGCCGGATCCCGGACTTCAAGCTGCTCGCCGAGGCGATGGGCTGTGTCGGTCTGCGGTGTGAGACCCGGGACGAGGTGGACGTGGTCATCAACAAGGCGATGGCGATCGACGACCGCCCGGTAGTGATCGACTTCGTGGTGGGGGCAGACGCCCAGGTGTGGCCGATGGTCGCCGCCGGAACCGGCAACGACGAGGTGATGGCCGCCCGGGGTATCCGTCCGCTGTTCGACGACGACGACGCGGCCACCGGCTCGCTCGCCGACACCGAAGATGTGCTGGCCGCCCGGGAGGAACTGTGAACCGGCACACGCTCTCGGTGCTCGTCGAGGACAAGCCGGGTGTGCTGGCCCGGGTCGCCGGGCTGTTCAGCCGGCGCGGGTTCAATATCGAGTCGCTCGCCGTGGGCCCCACAGAGCTGCCCGAGGTGTCCCGGATGACCATCGTGGTGGCGGTCGAGGACCTGCCGCTCGAGCAGGTCACCAAGCAGCTGAACAAGCTGGTCAACGTGCTGAAGATCGTCGAGCTGGAGCCCGCAGTCTCGGTGCAGCGCGAGCTGCTGCTGGTGAAGGTGCGGGCCGACGCGACCGTGCGCAGCCAGGTGCTGGAGACCGTGCAGCTGTTCCGGGCGAAGGTGGTCGACGTGGCACCGGAGGCGGTCACCGTCGAGGCGACCGGCACGAGCGACAAGCTGGCCGCGCTGCTGCGGATGCTGGAGCCGTACGGTATCCGCGAGATGGTCAAGTCCGGCATGGTGGCCGTCGGCCGGGGACCCCGCTCGATCACCGCCACCACGGTTCGCTGACCTGAACCACCCAGACCTGTAGCACCGAGAAGGGAACGACGTGCCCGCCAACATCTACTACGACTCCGACGCCGACCTGTCGATCATCCAGGGCCGCAAGGTGGCCGTGATCGGCTACGGCAGCCAGGGCCACGCGCACGCGCTGAGCCTGCGCGACTCGGGCGTCGACGTCCGGGTCGGGCTGCCGGAGGGATCGAAGTCCCGGCAGAAGGCCGCCGACGAGGGCCTACGGGTGCTCACCTCGGCCGAGGCGTCCGCCGAGGCCGACCTGATCATGATCCTGGCGCCGGACACCGCTCAGCGGCACATCTACGCCCAGGACATCGCGCCCACCCTCAAGTCCGGCGACGCGGTCTTCTTCGGTCACGGCTTCAACATCCGCTACGGCCTGATCACCCCGCCGTCCGACGTCGACGTGGCGATGGTCGCGCCCAAGGGCCCGGGGCACCTGGTGCGCCGGCAGTTCGCCGACGGCAAGGGCGTGCCCTGCCTGATCGCGGTCGAGCAGGACGCCTCCGGCGGGGCCAAGGCGCTCGCGCTGTCCTACGCCGCGGGCATCGGCGGAGCCCGGGCCGGGGTCATCGAGACCACTTTCAAGGAGGAGACCGAGACCGACCTGTTCGGCGAGCAGAGCGTGCTCTGCGGCGGCGCCGCGGCGCTGGTGCAGGCCGGGTTCGAGGTGCTCACCGAGGCCGGCTACGCGCCGGAGATCGCCTACTTCGAGTGCCTGCACGAGCTGAAGCTGATCGTCGACCTGATGTACGAGGGCGGCATCTCCGGCGAGCGCTACTCGATCTCGGACACCGCCGAGTACGGCGACCTGACCCGGGGCCCGCGGATCATCACCGCGGGCGTGAAGGACGAGATGCGCAAGATCCTGGCCGAGATCCAGGACGGCAGCTTCGCCAAGGAGTGGGTGGCCGAGGACGACGCCGGGCGGCCGAACTTCACCCGGCTGCAGAAGGAGGGCACCGAGCACCCGATCGAGGAGGTCGGGGCCAGGTTGCGCTCGCTGATGTCCTGGGTGGCCCCGCCGGCCTCCTGACCTGCGGTTCGACCGGGGCGCGACCCGTCGTGCCCCGGTCGAACGTGCGCCGAACGACCCGTTCGGCCCTGGTTCGCCGGCTCGCCCGCACCGATACTGAACCGCCCCGTGCGCACAACCGTGTATGTCGTCATGGGCGACGCGGAGCGGAGGGACGGTGGCCGTCGACGACCGGCTGATCCGGGTGCTGTACGCGGAGCACGGCGCGGCGCTCCAGGCCTGTGCGCTGTCGATGACCAGCGGCGACCTCGGTCGCGCGCAGGACGCCGTGCAGGAGGTCCTGGTACGCGCCTGGAAGCACCCCGAGGCGCTCGACCCGGCCAGGGGCAGCACCCGGGGCTGGCTGCTGCGTACCCTGCGCAACGTGTTGATCGACGAGTGGCGGGCGCGGTCGGTCCGACCGGAGACGGTCACCGACCAGCCACCGGAGACCGGCGTCGCCGACGGGGTGGACGACGCGCTCCAGTCCTGGCTGGTGGCCGAGGCGGTCGGCCGGCTCAGCCCGTTGCACCGCGACGTCATCCGGGAGTGCTTCTTCGAGGGGGGTTCGGTCGCCGAGGCCGCCGAGCGGTTGGGGGTCCCTCCGGGCACCGTGAAGTCGCGCACGCACTACGCGCTGCGCGCGCTGCGGTCCACGCTGATGGACATGGGTGTCACCCCGTGAGGTCGTGCTGAACGCGCGTCCGGACCCGGCCGAGCCGGCCTGCCCCAGGCTGGCGGAGGCAGGTACGTACCTGTTGGGCGCGTTGAGCCCCGGCGAGCGGGCCGCCTACGCCGCGCACCTGGAGTTCTGCCCGCAGTGCTTGCGCGAGGTGGGGCAACTCGCCGGGCTGCCCGGGCTGCTCGGCCGCGGCGCCGACCTCGCCGCGTGGTCGGCCGCGCCGTCCGCCGCGTCGGCGACCCTCCCGCCGGCCGCGGCCGCCGCCTCGACCGACGCGGCGTCCGAGCCGCAGGTGGGACCCGCCGCACGGACCGCATCCGCCGAGTCGGCCGCCGTCCCGGCCCGGCCGGACCCGGTGGCCGGCGCGCTGCGGGATCTGCGTCGGGAGCGTCAGCGTCGCCGGGCGTGGGTCGCGGCGGCGTTCGTAGTGGTCGCCGGCCTGGGGTTGGCGTCGGCGGGTCTCGGTGGCGGCGCGGACCCGGGTACCGGGGTGGTCGCGGCGGCCGAGCTGCCCGTGCGGATGGAGCCGGTGAACAACGCCCCGGTGAGCGCCGCGGTGTCGCTCACCGTGCGCCCGTGGGGCACCGAGGTGGTGATGCGGTGCCGGTACGCCGGTCCGGTCCAGTCCCCGGTGTACGTGCTGGTAGCGAGGTCGGTCGACGGGACCGCCAGCGAGATCGCCCGGTGGAGCGCGGTGAACGGCGAGGACGTGGTGGTCGCGGGGGCCACCGAGCTGAGTGGGCCCCGGCTGGCCGAGCTGGAGGTCCGCAACGCGGCTGGCGCGGTGGTGCTGCGGGCCGAACAGTTCAGCTGAGGTCCACCGCCGGGGTCGGCCCCGGGCGGTGTTGCCGGCGGCCTCGTGCCTGGTGGTGGCCGGCGCCGCTGTTCCGCCGGTCATACTTGGTGAGGCCGCGTCCGGGCCCACCACTAGCATCGGTGCCGACCACCCACCCCGATCGCTGGGAGCACCGTGAGCACCGCCGCCCGTCGTCCCGTCGTCCTGCTTGCCGAGAAGCTGTCCGCATCCGTCGTCGATCTGCTGAGTGACAGTTGCGAGCTGCGGCACGTGGACGGCACCGATCGCCCGGCACTGTTGGCGGCGGTGGCCGACGCCGACGCGCTGCTGGTGCGTTCGGCGACCAAGGTCGACGCCGAGGTGCTGGCCGCCGCCACCCGGCTCAAGGTGGTGGCGCGCGCGGGGGTGGGTCTGGACAACGTCGAGGTGCCCCCGGCCACCGCCCGGGGTGTGATGGTGGTGAACGCCCCCACCTCGAACATCGTGTCCGCGGCCGAGCACGCGGTGGCGTTGCTGCTGTCGACCATGCGGCACGTGCCGGCCGCCGATGCGAGCCTGCGTTCGGGGGAGTGGAAGCGCAGCGCCTACTCCGGTGTCGAGCTGGACGGCAAGGTCGTCGGGGTCGTCGGGCTGGGGAAGATCGGTCAGCTGGTGGCCCAGCGGCTGGCCGCGTTCGGCACCCGGCTGATCTCCTACGACCCCTACGTCGCGCCGGCCCGGGCGGCGGCCATGGGCATCGAGCTGGTGTCGCTGGACGAGCTGCTGGAGCGGGCGGACGTGATCTCGGTCCACCTGCCGAAAACGGCGGAGACGCTCGGCCTGATCGGCAAGGACCAGCTGGCCCGGACGAAGAAGGGCGTGATCATCGTCAACGCCGCGCGCGGCGGGTTGATCGACGAGGACGCGCTGGCCGACGCGGTGCGTTCCGGGCACGTGGGCGGCGCCGGCGTGGACGTGTACGTCACCGAGCCGACCACTGCCAGCCCGCTGTTCGAGCTGCCCAACGTGGTGGTCACCCCGCACCTGGGGGCCTCCACCCGCGAGGCCCAGGACCGGGCCGGCACCGATGTCGCCCGTTCGGTGCTGCTCGCGCTGGCCGGTGAGTTCGTGCCGGACGCGGTGAACGTGCAGACCTCCGGGGTGGTCGGCGAGGAGGTGCGCCCCTACCTGCCGCTGACCCAGAAGCTGGGCACCCTGCTGTACGCGCTGACGAAGAAGGTGCCGGCGTCGGTGACGGTCGAGGTGCGTGGCGAGCTGGCCGCCGAGGACGTGTCCGTGCTGCCGCTGGCCGCGCTGCGCGGGGTGTTCAACGACGTGGTGGAGGACCAGGTCACCTTCGTCAACGTGCCCTCGTTGGCCGAGGAGCGCGGGGTGAAGGTCGACGTGGTGGCCATCCCGGAGAGCGACGACTACCGCAGTGAGGTGCGGCTGCGCGCGGCCATGCCGGACGGCGGCCAGGTGACCGTCTCCGGCACGCTCACCGGTCGCGCCGCGGTGGAGAAGCTGGTGGAGGTCAACGGCCGGCACTTCGACCTACGGGCCGAGGGCGACATCGTCCTGCTGGAGTACACCGACCGCCCCGGTGTGATGGGACGGGTCGGCACGCTGCTCGGCGAGGCCGGGGTGAACATCGAGGCCGCGCAGATCAGCCAGACCACGGACGGCAGAGACGCCATCATGCTGCTGCGGGTGGACCGTCCGGTCGACAACACGGTGCTCAGCCCGGTGGGTGCGGCGATCGGTGCCCGCACGGTGAGCCAGGTCAGCTTCGGCTGAGCCGCCAGCGAGCGAGTGTCGGCGGCGAAGCGTCAGCACTGAGCGATCGGGTGATCTTGGATCCCTCGAGGGCGTGGCGAGGCGCCGGCGATGGTCCGCACGGTGGACGTCAAGTGCGCCGAACGTCACAATGTCGTCACGTCCGAAACGTTCTTCACCCGTTGAGCGGTGTCTACCGCAGATGTCCGTGCCGGTGGACGCCGGAACGGCAGATGAGGAGACTCCGATGCGAGCGCGCACGTTGATCGCCACCTCCACGCTGGCCATGCTGGCCGCCGTGTGGAGCGCTCCGGCCGCCGTGGCCGCCGAGAACCAGCCACCCGGCCCGACGCCACCGTCGACGTCGGCGGATGCCGGGCCGGGTCAGGGCAACCAGCGGCAGCAGCCCGACGACGACGGGCCACCGGGGCCGGACGCCGACGAGCAGCGGAAGCAGGCCGAGGAGGCCGCCCGGCGGGAGGCCGAGGACGCCGCCGCTCGCCGGGAGGCCGAGGAGAAGTCCGCCCGGACGGCTGTCGAGGACGCGGCGAAGCAACAGCAACAGCAACAGCAACAGCAACAGCAACAGTCGCAGCTGCAGGCGCCGCCGGTCGTCCAAGTGGTCCGCGAGGCGAAGCTGCGCGCTCCGGACGGTGTCCTCGTCGGCGAGACCTTCGAGGTTCGTCTCGACTGCGGACCCGGGGTGACGGAGCAGCCGTTGAACGTCAGCGGGCCGGTCCGTCCGGACGGCGGATCGTTCAGGGTCAACGACGACGCCCGGGACGGTGACCGGATCGCGTTCGACCTGACCTGCCGCTACGCCGACAACGCCGAAGCCAAGGCCACCGAGACGGTGCAGGTCAAGCAGCGCCGCGGCGACGGCGGTTACGACGGCCGGGCCTGGTTGGACATCGACCCGAACTCCGGTGAGCGCGGTGACGAGGTGGACGTGCGTGCCTACTGCCCGGGCAACGGCGACGCCCGGCTGGAGTCCGACGCGCTGGAGGACATCACGCTCAAGCGGCGTGGCGACCGGCTCCACGGCCAGACCGAGGTGGACGACAACGCGGACTTCGGCCGCGACTTCGCCTATCTGATCTGCGACAACGGCGACCGCGAGCGGGAGCGCTTCTACGTGCGCCGCGATGACATCGACGAGGTGCTCGACCTGGACCCGGGCCACGGTAAGCGCGGTGACGAGATCGACGTCTACGTCCAGTGCAACGACGAGCTGGGTCGACTGGAGTCCGACGTCCTGGAGGACATCGAGCTGGACCGGGACGGCCGCTACTACGAGGGAATCGCGAAGGTCGAGGACGACGCGGAGCGCGGCGAGCACACCATCAAGATCAAGTGTGGCGACGACTACCTGGAGGAGGACTTCTTCGTGCACGGCGACGACGAGGACTCCGACGGCGGCGAGCAGACCACGGTCTACCCGAAGGGCGCTCCGGAGACCGGCGGTGGCTCCGGCGGTGACGTCCCGCTGGGGGCCCTGGCCCTGGGCCTGACCGGCGTGCTCGGCGCCGGCCTGGTCGGCGCGGGAGCGTTCGTCGAGCGTCGGACGGCCCGGCGATGAGGCGGCGGCTACTGGCGCTCGTGGCGCCGGCCCTGGCCGTATCGGTGTTGGCCGGGTGCAGTGGTGAGGCACCCGCGCCGGGCCCGAACGACGGGCCCACCTTGTCCGCACCGCAGATCGTCGGCGCTCCGGTGACCCCGATCCCGCCGCTGGCCGCGGCCAGCCCGGTGGACCTGCGGATCGATGCGATCAACGCGTCGTCCAGCCTGGTGCCGCTCGGGTTGAACGCCGACCAGACGATCACCGTGCCACCGCTGGACCAGCCGTTGCAGGCCAGCTGGTACCGGCTGGGGCCCACACCCGGCGCCGCCGGGCCGGCGGTGATCCTCGGCCACGTCAACGGCAACGGTCAGGACGGCATCTTCGCCCGGCTGCACGAGCTGAAGCCCGGCGACCAGGTGAAGGTGTCCCGCCAGGACGGCAAAACGGCGGTATTCACGGTCACCAAGCTCGAACAGATCCCGAAGAACGCCTTCCCGACCCAGGCGATCTACGGCGACGTCCCGGGCGCCGAGCTGCGGCTGATCACCTGCGGGGGCAGCTTCGACAAGGCCAGGCGCAGCTACCACGACAACATCATCGCCTTCGCTGCGCTCACCAGCGTGGCCTGAGCGCCAGTCGCACGGCGCCCGGACCGGCTCGACGGTCCGGGCGCCGTCGCGAGTGCTCCCCGTCTCGTGTGACGCACGCCCGGCCGGGTCGTCTCCTCCGGTGAAACGACCGATGCTTCCTGAGCGCTATACCCAGTGCGTCGTGCCCACCGAGTCCGGGGGCGGACCGCTCACCGGGGGAGCGATGCAGACAAGACTCGAGAACACCACGGCCGGCGGTGCGCTGGTCAGCGTGTTCCTGGTGGTCACACTCGCCGCCATCGCCATTCCGAACCTTCCCGACTCGCGGCTTCGGGACAACCTGAGCGCTCCGGCGGCGCAGTACCAGAACGCCACCGGCCTCCACCAGAGCTGGGGGGTGTTCGCCCCCAACCCGCGCGGCATCAGCATTTACGTGGATGTCGTCGTCGACGATGCCGATGGCTCGGCGGACCTCTGGACGATCGCGGACGAATCGGACATGTCGGACGTGCGCCGGTCCCGCTGGCAGAAGTTCGGCAGCTACCTCCGGTTGGACGACCGGGCCGCGCTCTGGGAGCCCTTCGGTCGCTTCGCCGCCGAACGCGCCCGGGCGCATGGGCGTCAGCCGATCCGGGTGACCCTCATCCGTAGGTGGTCGGAGACGCTGCCGCCGGGCACCGGGCCCGATCGAGGACCGGAGCGGTCGTTCACGTTCCTCACCACCGACACCGGGGACAGCCCATGATCGGTCCGGTGTCGAAGGTCTACCGGGGCTGGGAACGGTTCTGGTTCGAGCCGCAGGGCACGGCCCCGCTGGCGCTGTTCCGGATAGCTCTGGGCGCGGTAGCCACGGCCTGGACCGTCACGCTCGCGCCGGACCTGTTCGACTTCTTCGGGCCGGACGGCATCGTGCCCGGCTACCCGTCCGGTCCTCCCGACAAGTGGGGGGTGCTCCGCATCTCCTCGAGTCCCCCGGTGATCGTCGGTCTGTACGCGGTGCTGCTCGTTTCCTCGATCGCCCTGCTGCTCGGCCTGCACACCCGGTTGGCGGCCCTGCTGGTGTTCGTCGGAATGCTCTCCTTCCAGCGCCGCAACTCGCTGGTCTTCAACTCCGGGGACCAGTTGCTGCTCAACCTCACGTTCTTCTGCGTGTTCGCGCCGTCCGGAGTCGCGCTGTCGATCGACCGGTTCCGCCGGATGCGCCGACATTTCTGGGAGTTTCCGGAACGGGCGCCCTGGGCGCTGCGACTGATGCAGATCCAGCTGAGCGTGGTCTATGTCTCGTCGGTGTGGCAGAAGGTGCAGGGCAGCCAGTGGCGTGACGGCACGGCGTTGTCGGCCGCGCTGCGGATGGAGGACATGCTCCGATTCCCGGTGCCCACGCTGATCACCGACTCCGTGATCATCAGTGAGATCCTCACCTATGGGACGCTCGGGCTCGAGTTGTGCATCGGACTGCTGGTGTGGAACCGCGCGTTGCGCCCGTGGCTGCTCGGCTTCGGTGTGACCCTGCACGTCGTGATCGACTTCTCGATCCTGGTCGGGTTCTTCAGTTTCACGATGCTGGCCGCATACGTCGCGTTCGCCCACCCGGAGTCGGCCCGCCGATTCGTGCTGAACCTCCGTGCCCGACTCAGTGGGAGGCGGCCTCGGGCGGCGGTGCCCCCGCCCCGGGCCGACGCAGGTGCTTCAGAGCTGTTGGGGGCGCAGCGATAGGCGGTTCTGCACCGGTACGCATGCTGCTCGGCCACGTCCCGATGCTGGGCCGTTCGGCCCCATGTTCCCGGCATACGGCGCAACTTCCCGGAATTCGGAAACGATTCCCGTCTGCGCAGCGGTGTTCCGACCAAGACGATCCCCGACTGGTCTTTCCCCAGCGACCAGTGCGTCTTGAGGAGGAGAATCTGACATGAGACTGCGTAATCTGATCATCGGTTTGGCGGTGGCACTGCTGACCGCGCTCTGGAGTGCGCCGGTCGCATTCGCCCAGGACGCCGGCCACCTTGCGCCGGTGCCCACCGTGGACGTCGGCGACGAGGTCGAGGACATCGTCAAGGACGTCGTCGAGGACACCGTCAAGGATCCCGTCGACACGGTGAAGGACGTCGTCGAGGACGGCGCGGCCACGGTGGGCGATGCGGTCAAGGCCCCCGTGGAGACCGTCAAGGACGTCGTCGATGACGTGGTCGGCGGCAGTACACCGACGCGCCGGGGCGGCGACGGCGACAAGTGCGATCGACGCGACCTGAAGCTCGGCGAGAAGCTGGGTGATCGGGAATGCGACCGGCGGTTCGAGGACTGCGACCGAGACCGCCACGCCAAGGGCGACAAAGACAGGTGTGACCGGGACCGGCACCGCCACGGCCACGACGGCCGAGGTGACGATGACGACGACGAGGGCGACGACGACGAGGAGAGGGACAGCGACGAGGACAGCGACGACGCCAAGGACGATGAAGACGACGAGGACGACAGCAAGAGCGATGACGACGACTCGTCCAACTTCCCGGTGGGTGCGCCGGAGACCGGTGGGGGGCCGGTCGGTGGCAACGTCGGTGCGCTGTTCACGCTGGGCCTGACCGGGATGGCCGGATCGAGCCCGACCGCGTTCCGACGGACACGCCGGAGCTGATCCGCCTGTTCGAAGCGCCCTCGAGGTCGCCGCTGGATCTCGGGAACCGCCCGGGACGACAGACGTCGTCCCGGGCGGTTCCATGAAGCGCCGACCGCGACCGGTCACGCCGCGCCGAGCAGCCGTTCGCATTCTTCCCGAGGTCCGAATTTCTCTGTTTCGATTTTCTTCCCGTCCGAAAGCCAGGCCATCCGAATGCTCGTCCGTTCAGCGCCAAGTTCCGCGCATGCGGACCAACTTCGCCGAAATCGGAAACGTTTTCGTCGTGTTCGGCGGTGTTCCGACCAAGGCGTCCCCGACTGGTTTCCCCGACCACCAATGCGTCTTGAGGAGGAGCAACAATGAGACTTCGTAATCTGATCATCGGGTTGGCGGTGGCACTGCTGACCGCGCTGTGGAGCGCTCCCGTGGCATTCGCGGCCGAGGAGTCCGGCGAGGGCGCCACCACGTCGACGGAGACGCCGAGCCCCGACAGCCAGAGCACGGACGAGTCGACGAGTTCGGAGCCGTCGAGTTCGAGCGCGCCCTCGAGTTCCAGCACACCGTCGAGTTCCACACCGTCGTCGACCTCGACGCGGCCCCGGCCGGACTGTGACGGCCCGATCCAGTTGCGCGTTCGCGGCTGCGACGACAAGGGCGACCGGTGCGACAGCCGCGATTTCAGGTCCGATGACGTCCGCGACCCGAGGCGCGGTGACTCCCGCGACGACCGCTGCCGGGAGAACCGGCACCGCCACCACCACGACGGCCGTGACGATGACGACGACGGCCGTGGCGATGACGGCCGTGGCGATGACGATGACGGCCGTGACGACGACGACGGCAAGAGCGACGATGAGGACCAGGACGACGACAACGACGGCACGAAGGACTCCGACGACTCGTCGAACTTCCCGGTCGGAGCTCCGGAGACCGGTGGCGGCCCGGCGAGCACCAACGTGGGAGCCCTGTTCACCCTGGGTCTGACCGGGATGACCGGCTCGGGCACCGCGGCCACGCGGCGGCGCGCCAACCGGACTGAACAAGCAGGTCAGGCGTCGGCCGGCGGCTGACCGGACCGAACGACCGCCCGGCCCGCGATCACTGCGGGCCGGGCGGTGTCGCGAGCGGCGGCGGACCACGGCCGACTTCGCGCCCCGGGACGTGCACCTGTTCGGCCGAAGTTCCGCGGCGTCCGGCGCAACTTCGGTCTCGGTTGAAACGCCACCCGTATCCCGGACGGTGTTCCCGGTGAGACGCCCCGCCTGGCATCCCCGAGCCAGTGCGTCTCGCGGAGGAGCGGAATATGCGATTCACGACATCGGTACGTGCGGCCCTGCTCGGGCTGCTGCTGGTGCTCGCCACCGGATGCGGTGGCCCCGAGCCGGCCTCGCCGGGCCCGCACGACGGGCCGGTGCTGTCCTCGCCGTCGATCGTCGGCGGCCCGGTGACCCAGATCCCGCCGCTCGCGCCGGCCGTACCCAAGGATCTGCGGATCGACGCGATCGATGCCTCGTCCACCCTGATCCCGCTGGGCAAGAACGCCGACCGGACCGTCAGCGTGCCGCCGGTGGACCAACCGATGCAGGCCAGCTGGTACCGGTTGGGCGCCCAGCCGGGCACCGCCGGCGCGGCGGTGATCCTCGGTCACGTCAACGGCGGCGGCAGGGACGGCATCTTCGCCCGGTTGCACGAGCTCAAGCCCGGTGACCAGGTCAAGGTGTCCCGGGCCGACGGCTTGACCGCGCTGTTCACCGTGACCAGGCTCGACCAGGTGGCCAAGAGCGCGTTCCCCACCGAGGCGGTGTACGCGCCCACCCCGGGCGCCGAATTGCGGCTGATCACCTGTGGCGGCAGCTTCGATTCCGACCGCCGCAGCTACCGGGACAACATCATCGTCTACGCCGAGCTCACCGGCGTGGCCTGACCTCGGTCCAGCGGCCGATCTTCACCGGTCCGTGTTCGCCCGAAGGGGTGGCCACTGGCAAATCCTTTCGTTCGCAGCGGGTAGCGTTCCGTCGCCGGCCCCCGCGCTGCCTCTCGGCGCCCTGGGCGATTGGCGCCGTGGACGGAGAATCTGGTGGAAAGCGTGAGGAGGCAGCAGGTCATGCGGCTTGCGGTGATTCCTGGAGACGGGATCGGACCCGAAGTCATAGCCGAGGCATTGAAGGTCCTCGGGGAGGTTGCGCCCGGCACCGAGACCACCCAGTACGACCTCGGCGCCGCCCGCTGGCACTCGACCGGCGAGTTGCTGCCCGAGTCGGTGCTCAGCGAACTGCAGCAGCACGACGCCATCCTGCTCGGCGCGGTCGGTGACCCGTCGGTGCCCAGCGGGATCCTGGAGCGCGGCCTGTTACTGCGGCTGCGTTTCGAGCTGGACCACCACGTGAACCTGCGCCCGGCCCGGCTGTACCCGGGGGTGCGCAGCCCGCTGGCCAACGCCCCGGAGATCGACCTCGTGGTGATCCGCGAGGGCACCGAGGGGCCGTACGCCGGCACCGGCGGGCACCTGCGCAAGGACACCGTGCACGAGATCGCCACCGAGGTCAGTGTGAACACCGCGTTCGGTGTGGAACGGGTGATCCGGGACGCGTTCCGCCGGGCGGCGGGCCGCCCGCGCAAGCACCTCACCCTGGTGCACAAGACGAACGTGATGACGCACGCCGGCGGGCTGTGGTCGCGGATCATGGAGGAGGTTTCGCTGGAGCACCCCGACGTCGGAGTGTCCTACCAGCACGTGGACGCCACCACGATCCACCTGGTCACCGACCCGGCCCGGTTCGACGTGATCGTCACCGACAACCTCTTCGGCGACATCCTCACCGATCTCGCCGCTGCGGTGACCGGCGGCATCGGGCTCGCCGCCAGTGGCAACCTCGACGTGAGCGGGCGCAACCCCAGCATGTTCGAGCCGGTGCACGGCAGCGCGCCGGACATCGCCGGCCAGGGCATCGCCGACCCGACCGCCGCCGTCCTGTCCGTCGCGCTGCTGCTGGACCACCTGGGCCGCTCCGAGGAGGCCCGCAAGGTCGAGGCCTCGGTCGCGTTCGATCTGGCCACCCGCGATCACGCATCGACCGGGCACACCCAGTCGATCGGTGACCGGCTCGCCGCCCTGGTCGGCAAGCCGGCCACCTTCGACCTCTAGCCGCTACAAGGCCGAGTCGACCTCGCCGAACGACAGCTGTACCCCGCCGGTCGCGAAGTTCGGCAGGTCGGCCACGGCCGCCTGCCCCTCGGGGGACCCGAGCGCAGCCAGCGCGGTGTCCTTGGACTCCGCGATCAGGGTGGCGATCAGGTGGAACGGCGGCTTGGCGCCGTCGGGAGCGGGCTCGCACCAGTTGACGTAGTAGCCGGTTAGCCCGGCCATCTTCTTCGCTAGCGGGATGTGCACCTCGCGGTAGTGCTTGTCGAACGCGGCAGCGTCTTCGGGGTGGTTGTAGAGCACGGTGACCTGGTACAACGCTCAATCCTCCTTGATCGACCGGGTCGGCGGACGACCCGCTCCGGTCATCCTCTCGGGTCGGGCCGGCGGGCGCGACCGCCCGACCCGTCCGGGTGACCGGTGTCTGGGTCCCGGTGGTGTTAGGCTTCAGCGCATGGCGCAGCACATCGCGATCATTATTTCGGAGCGTCGGGGCCTGGTGGGATAGCTTCACCGCCGCCCGACGCTCAGACCTCTCGCATCCGCGGGGGGTCTTTTTGTTTGCCCGCCACCGGCCATGGACGGCCGACCCGACCACAGACCGAGCACAGGAGCCCCGCGACATGTCCCGTACCGAGCCAGCCGGCACCCCGCTCGGCGACGCCTTCCACGTCTACGACACGACGCTGCGTGACGGCGCCCAGCGCGAGGGGATCAGCTACTCGGTGACTGACAAGCTCGCGGTCGCCCGCCACCTCGACTCGCTCGGGGTGGGCTTCATCGAAGGTGGGTGGCCCGGTGCGCTGCCCAAGGACACCGAGTTCTTCGCCCGGGCGGCCGCCGGTGAGCTGGGCCTGCGGCACGCCGCTCTGGTCGCGTTCGGAGCCACCCGCAAGGCGGGCGTCCGAGCTCAGGACGATCCGCAGGTGCGGGCGCTGCTCGACTCGCTGGCTCCGGTGGTCACCCTGGTGGCGAAGTCGGACCGCCGGCACATCGAGCGGGCTCTGCGCACCGACGTGGCGGAGAACTGCGCGATGGTCGCGGACACGGTGGCGTTCCTGCGCGGCGAGGGTCGGCGGGTGTTCCTGGACGCCGAGCACTTCTTCGACGGCTACCAGTTCGATCCGGACACCGCGCTGCGGGTGCTCGACGCCGCCATGTCCTCGGGGGCGGACGTCGCGGTGCTGTGCGACACCAACGGCGGGATGCTGCCGCTCGGCATCGCGGAGATCGTGACCCGGGTGCAGGAGAGCACCGGGTTCCGGTTGGGCATCCACTGCCAGGACGACACCGGGTGCGCGGTGGCCAACTCGGTCGCCGCCGTGCAGTCCGGCGCCACCCACGTGCAGTGCACCGCGAACGGCTACGGCGAACGGGCCGGCAACGCCGACCTGTTCGCGGTGCTCGGCAACCTGGTGATGAAGCTCGACATGCCGGCACTGCCCGAGGGCGTGTTCGCCGAGATGTCCCGGGTCTCGCACGCGCTCGCGGAGCTGGCCAACATCGCGCCCGACACCCACCAGGCCTACGTGGGCTCGTCGGCCTTCGCGCACAAGGCGGGTCTGCACGCGAGTGCGATCAAGGTCGACCCGGAGCTGTACAACCACATGGATCCCGAGCTCGTCGGCAACGGGCAGCGGGTGCTGGTCACCGAGATGGCGGGCCGGGCCAGCGTGGAGCTCAAGGCCGCCGAGCTGGGCATCGACCTCGCCGGTCATCCCGCCGCGGTCAACTCGGTGGTGGCCACGGTCAAGGAGCGCGAGGCCCAGGGCTGGTCGTTCGAGGCAGCGGACGCCTCGCTGGAGCTGATCATGCGGTCGGCGGTCGGCAACGGCTCGCAGGCCCGCGCGCCGTTCACCCTGGAGTCCTACCGGGTGATCACCGAGCATCGCGCGGACGCCGCTGTGGTCGCCGAGGCGACGGTGAAGGTGCTGGTCGACGGGCGCCGGATCATCGCCACCGAGGAGGGCAACGGGCCGGTCAACGCGCTGGACGCGGCGCTGCGGGCCGCGCTCACGCCGTCGTGTCCGTGGCTGGAGAAGGTCGAGCTCTCCGACTACAAGGTGCGGATCCTCACCCCCGGCAGCTCACCCGCGACGGACGGCCACGGGACGGACGCGGTGACCCGGGTGCTGGTGGAGTCCACCGACCACGCCGCCGCGGCGGGGCCGAACGCCGGGTGTTCGGCGTGGACCACCGTCGGGGTGCACGGGAACGTGGTCGAGGCGTCCTGGTTGGCGCTGGTGGACGCGTTGACCTTCGCCGCGCTGCGCGCCCGCGGCGCGCAGCCCGCCGTGGACGTCACAGCGGCCGCCGCTGCGTCGGCCGTGCGTTAGGCGGGTTCTCGACGGGCCCAGGTCGGGGCGTGTTCGGGCAACGGGCCGAGGGCGATCATGCGAGCCGGCAGGCCCTGCAGCACCGGGTAGCGTGCCACCAGCCGCAGCGGGCCCGGCAGCGTCGCCGGATCCGCCGGCCGCTCGGGGTCCGGCGTGCCGGCGTTGGTGGTCGACGGCGGCGCCGACGCCTGGAGAGCCCGACCGAGCACGATCCGGTGTGCGGCGCGCTGGCCGGCCTGGACCAGCGCGGTGGGCCACCACCGGCGCAGCTGCACCCGGCGCAACGCGCGGACGGGCACCGGACCGTCTCCGCGCAGCGCCGGGGCCAGCAGCCGGGCCGCCGCGACCGCGTCGGCGACCGCCAGGTTGATGCCCACCCCACCGACCGGCGACATCGCGTGCGCCGCGTCGCCGATCAGCAGCAGACCGCGCGCGTACCAGCGACGCTGGCGGTCCAGCCGTACGTCGAGCAGCTTGACCTCGTCCAGTGAGCGAACCTCGTCGAGCCGGTCGTCGAGCCAGGGCAGCAGCCCGCGAACCCGGTCGCGGAAGGCCACCAGGCCTTGCGCCCGGATCGTCCGGTCGGACCCCTTGCGGATCAGGTAGCCGCACTGCCACCGGTCGCCGCGGTCGATCATGACGGCGATCTGACCGGCGGAGAAGCGACCCACCAGACCTTCGGGGTCGGTGCGCGTGCGGGACAGTCCGAACCACCACACGTCCATCGGTACGCCGAAGCCGCGCGGGTGCATCCCCGCCGCGCGGGCCACCGTGGAGCCGCGTCCGTCGCAGGCCACCGTGAGGTCGGCCCGCAGGTCCCGCTCGGTGCCGGTGGTGCGGTCGCGGTAGCGCACGCCGGCGACCGCGCCGTGCTCGTGGAGCAGCCCGATCACCTCGGCTTCGCGGCGCAGGGTGAACGTGGGCTCCTCGGCCGCCGCATCGGCCAGCAGGTCCAGGAAGTCCCACTGCGGTACGAGCGCGATGTGCCGGTGGGGGCCCGGGAGCCGGCCGAGGTCACCGACCTGGACGGTGCCGGCGTCGAGCTGCAGGCGGGCCCGGTCGACCCGGCGTTGGGGCAGGACGGCGAACCGCGCGCCGAGCCCCAGCTCGTCGAGCACGGCGAGGGTGGAGGCGTGCACGGTGTCGCCCCGGAAGTCGCGCAGGAAGTCGGCGTGCTTCTCCAGCACGGTGACCCGGACCCCGGCCCGGGCGAGCAGCAGTCCGAGGATCATCCCGGCCGGCCCGCCGCCGACGACGAGACATCGCGTGTCGGTCATGTCGCCCTCCCATAATTCATTTTATGTTGAATAAGGACTACGGTCCTCCTCGCCCGGGTTCCGGTCAAGGGTCGACGACTGAGACCGCTGCCACGGTCCGGCAGGTCGATCGTGGGGCGCCCGGGCGGTGCCGCGGGTGGTGTCGGGCGGTGCCGCTGGTGCCGTACCGGGCCCGTCTCGAGCCGCTGAGCAGCGTCGACTCCGGTGGGGGTGGGCGGTTTGGGCGTGGCGGACCGGGTCGGCTAGGATCGTTCCAGAACGAATCGCCCCACGGCGGTTCAGGCACATTGGGGTATGGTGTAATCGGCAGCACGACTGATTCTGGTTCAGTTAGTCTAGGTTCGAGTCCTGGTACCCCAGCGGATACGGCGAAAGCCGTTTCCTCATGGCCCCGTCGTCTAGCGGCCTAGGACGCCGCCCTCTCAAGGCGGTAGCGCGGGTTCAAATCCCGTCGGGGCTACCACGTCTGGCCTGCACCTTTCTCGGAGGGCGCAGGCCAGACGTCTTTTCGTGGTTCGAGTTGTGGGGTGAACGACCCTAAGCTGGATCCTTCGAAGCGTCGCCAGCGTGGCCGTGTAGAGGAGATGCCGAGCGGCTCGTGGCGGGCGATCGTCCACGCGGGCGGGCCGGGTACCGGGCGGTGGTGGCCGACCAGGATGCGTGCACCTCGTGTGAGCGGCCGCAGTTGTACGCGCAGGACCCCGACGCGGTCCGCCCCATCCGCGACGACATCGACGGCCCGGTCCGGAGATTGCTCGCCGAGCTCACCGGTCAGCAGGCGGCCGACATCCGGGCCTAGGTGGCCGGTGTCGAACAGCCGGTTCGGGACTGAGATCTGCTCGGTAGGCGGGTCATGCGGGCTCCTGGAGGGGGTCGGGATGCGGTTCAGCTGGGCTGCGTGGTGCTCCGTGGTGCCGTCCCAGGCCGTGATC
>JAJCYC010000104.1 GCA_029263115.1 Pseudonocardia sp.
GTCGAGTTCATCGCGGTGAACACCGACGCGCAGGCCCTGCTCATGTCCGACGCCGACGTCAAGCTCGACATCGGCCGCGAACTGACCCGTGGTCTCGGTGCGGGCGCCAACCCCGAGGTCGGCCACAAGGCCGCCGAGGACCACCGCGAGGAGATCGAGGAAGTCCTCAAGGGCGCCGACATGGTGTTCGTCACCGCGGGTGAGGGTGGCGGCACCGGCACCGGCGGCGCGCCGGTCGTCGCGTCGATCGCACGCAAGCTCGGCGCGCTGACCATAGGTGTCGTAACGCGGCCGTTCGCCTTCGAGGGCAAGCGGCGCGCGAGGCAGGCAGAGGACGGCATCACCGAACTCCGCAACGAGTGCGACACGCTCATCGTCATCCCGAACGACCGGCTGCTGCAGCTCGGCGACATCGGCGTCTCGCTGATGGACGCGTTCCGCTCGGCGGACGAGGTCCTGCTGTCCGGTGTCCAGGGCATCACCGACCTGATCACCACGCCGGGCCTGATCAACCTGGACTTCGCCGACGTCAAGAGCGTCATGTCCGGCGCGGGCAGCGCGCTCATGGGCATCGGCTCGGCACGCGGCGAGGGCCGTGCGGTCCAGGCCGCGCAGAAGGCCATCAACTCGCCGCTGCTGGAAGCGTCCATGGACGGCGCCCACGGCGTCCTGCTCGCCATCGCGGGTGGCTCCGACCTCGGCCTGTTCGAGATCAACGAGTCCGCGTCGCTGGTGCAGGAGGCCGCGCACCCCGAGGCCAACATCATCTTCGGGACGGTGATCGACGACTCCCTCGGCGACGAGGTCCGGGTCACGGTGATCGCGGCCGGGTTCGACAGCGGCACGCCGACGCACAAGAAGCTCGATCCGGCCGCCTTCCGGGCGCCCCGCTCGGGGGCGGCGGCGTCCGGCTCGGCGCCCCAGGGCCGGGCACCGTTGTCCAACGGGGTGCCGCAGGCGCCGGCCCGCCGGGTCGAGCCGCCGGCGCAGGCCGCCGCCCCGTCCATCCCGCCCCAGCAGTCGGCGCCGCCCGCCGCCCGCACGGTGCTGGAGCTGGACGAGGACGAGGTGGACGTCCCGCCGTTCATGCGGCGCTGACCGCCGGAGCTCACGGTGCGGCTCCGTCGGGTGGTGACCACCAGGGCCGGCGGGTCGTCCCGGGCGCCCTTCGGCTCCTTCAACCTTTCCGCCGGCGTGGGTGACAACCCCGCCTCGGTGGCCGCGAACCGGCGGCGGCTGGCCGGCGCCATCGGGCTGGCCGACGATGCGGTGATCTGGATGCGGCAGGTGCACGGCACCCGGGTCGCCGTGGTGCGCGAACCCTCGGCGCACGAGCTGGACGGGGTGGACGCCGCGGTCACCGACCGCCCCGGGCTCGCGCTCGCGGTGCTTGCGGCGGACTGCGTGCCGGTGCTGCTGGCCGACCCGGTCGCCCGGGTGCTCGGGGTGGCGCACGCGGGCCGGGTCGGCGCGGCGACCGGGGTGGTACCGGCGACCGTGGCGTCGATGGCCGAGCTGGGTGCCCGGCCGGACCGGACCGAGGCGCTGCTGGGGCCGGCGGTCTGCGGGGACTGCTATGAGGTGCCCGCCGCCATGCGTGACGAGGTGGCCGCCGCGCTGCCGGGCAGCGGGTGCCGCACCCGTGCCGGCACCCCCGGTCTGGACCTGCGCGCCGGGCTGTGCGCGCAGCTCGCAACGCTGGGGGTCACCAGTCTGGACACCGACCCGCGGTGCACGGTCGAGGACCCCACGCTCTACTCCCACCGCCGCGACGGGCGCACCGGCCGGCTGGCCGCCGTCAGCTGGTGGGACCGTTCGTGAGCGGGGCGGATCGTAGGCATCTCGGCCGGGCGGCGCGCCGGCTCGTGAGCACGACGGCCGGGCGGTGAACGGTCCGGCGGGGCGCCGCGCGGAGCTCGCCGCCGCGCTCACCGCGGTGCGCACCCGGGTTGCCGCGGCCTGTGCGGCCGCCGGACGTGGGCTCGACGAGGTCGAACTGCTGGCGGTGACCAAGACCCACCCGGCCGCCGACGTCGCGGCCCTGCTCGACCTGGGGCTGTCCGCGTTCGGGGAGAATCGGCCGCAGGAAGCCGGCGCGAAGTCCGCCGAGCTGCGCCGGCTGCGGCCTGGCGCGGATGCGCGCTGGCACCTGGTCGGACGGTTGCAGCGCAACAAGGCCCGATCGGTGGCCACCTGGGCGGCGCGGGTGGAGTCGATCGACTCGGCGCGCCTGGCGGGCGCGCTCGACGACGCGGTGTCCCGGATCCGGGAGGCCGGCGGGCGCGACGGCGCACTCCCGGTGCTGGTGCAGATCAGCCTGGACGCCGATCCGGCCAGGGGCGGGGTGCCGCTGGACGGTGCGCGGGCACTGAGCGACGCCGTCGCCGGGAGCCGGTCGTTGCTGCTGCGCGGGGTGATGGCTGTCGCGCCTCGGGGCGCCGACCCGGACCGCGCGTTCGCCACGCTGCGCCGGGCCGCAACCGGAATCCACGCCGAGCACCCCGGGGCGGAGGTGATCTCCGCCGGCATGACCGCCGACCTGGAGGCGGCGATCCGTAACGGATCGACGTGCGTGCGTGTCGGAACGGCCCTACTGGGTGACCGGCCATTAATCTTGCGGTGAGAGATGACGCGGCGTCACCGGATCGCTCAACCGGCACGGTGACGTGCGTTTGTGGTACCCGGACGTGGTGACGAGAACGGAAAGGGGGCCGTGGCCATGAGCACGCTCTACCGGCTGAAGGCGTACTTCGGGATGGTACCTCCGGAGGACATGGACGCCTATGCCGAGGCGTACGGCTACGAGGACCCCGACTACGGCCGGCCCGAGCAGGACCGGCGCAACTGGCGCGACCAGGAGAGCCCGGACCAGGAGCGACCGCGCTACCAGAATCCCTACCGGAACGACTCCCGTGGCGCGTCCCGGGGCGGTGTCACCGACCGGGACGGCGAGGACATCGGTGGCCGCTACGCCGACCAGGTACCCGACCCGCGTCCGGCGCGATCGCTCGGCTCACTCGACCGCGCGGATTCGGCCGGCGGTGACCAGGTCGAGGTGGGCGGCGGGTCCCGCTCGGCACCACGGATGGCACCGGTGCAGGGATCGCTCGCGGTGGACGCGGTGTCCTCGGCGCTGCGGTCGCCGGCAGCGCTGCTCGACCGGTGCCCCCCGCCGGAGCCCTGCCTGGGATCCCTGCCGATGTCCCGGATCACCACCGTGCACCCCCGCAGCTACAACGAGGCGCGGACGATCGGAGAGCGGTACCGCGACGGCACCCCGGTGATCATAAACCTGACCGAGCTGGACGACGCGGCGGCGAAGCGCCTGGTCGACTTCGCCGCGGGGCTGGCGTTCGCGCTGCGCGGGTCGATCGACAAGGTGACCAGCCGAGTGTTCCTGCTCTCGCCCGCAGGGGTCGACGTGTCCGCCGACGACCGTAGAAAGCTCGCGGAGCGCGGGTTCTTCGGCCAGGATTGAGGGCATGTCGGTGGCCGGTCCGTTCTCCAGGAGATCCGGCGCACCGCACACCGGCATAGCTACGCAGAGTGACTTTTCCGCCGTGCGGAGCAACCCGAACCTGGACTTGTCGATTATGGTTCTGGCGGCGGTCGTGGTCATACTTGCGGCCGAGTTCGACCCGACCTGAAGATGCCTTCTCGAGCTGAGGCTGTGACGACCCGCGTGCGGGAAGCTGCTGCCCCGGCGCCCAGGACTGCGTGAGGTGATCCGATGCCGCTGACCCCGGCCGACGTGCACAACGTCGCCTTCAGCAAGCCCCCGATCGGTAAGCGGGGCTACAACGAGGACGAGGTGGATGCCTTCCTTGACCTCGTCGAGACCGAGCTTGCCAAGCTCATCGAGGAGAACACCGAGCTGCGTGACCAGGTCAATGCCCTGGAGCAGCAGCTGGGCAACGCCCAGAGCGACCTCGCGGAGGCTCGCGCGCAGGCCAACCGTGCTCCGGCCCAGCGCCAGCGGCCGGTTGAGGAGCCCCGTCAGACGGTGACGATGGCCCCGCCGCCGGCCCCGGTGCAGATGCACGCGCCGCAGCAGATGATGGAGCCGGCCGCCGCCATGGGTGGCGACCATCACGTCCAGGCGGCGAAGGTCCTCGGCCTGGCCCAGGAGATGGCCGACCGGCTCACCGCCGAGGCCAAGACCGAGGCCGACGGCATGCTCGGCGACGCGCGGACGAAGTCCGAGCAGTTGCTGTCCGAGGCACGCACCAAGGCGGACGGCCTGGTCAACGAGGCTCGGGTGCGCGCCGAGACGATGCTCAACGACGCCCGGACCAGGGCCGAGACGATGGAACGTCAGTCCCGGGAGAAGGCCGCCACGCTGGTCGGGGAAGCCGAGCGCAAGCAGAACGAGATCGTCGGCAGCATCCAGCGCGACAAGGCGATGCTCGACAAGAAGATCGACGAGCTGCGCACGTTCGAGCGTGAGTACCGCACCCGGCTCAAGACCTACCTCGAGTCCCAGCTGCGTGATCTGGCCGGCCGTGGCTTCGCCGCTCCCGCCGATGCCGCGAGGGCGACCTCCTCCGGTCCGGGTTACACCGCGAGCGGGTACGGATCGAGAGCCGACGCAGGTAGCTGAGCCTTCTGGTACCAATGGTCGAAGCGGACGACGCGCGCGCCGTCGTCAATCCGGGGTGAACCGTGTTACTGCTGGTCCTGATGTTCGTGCTCGCGGCCTTCGGCCTGCTCCTGATCGCCCTGGTCACCGGGACGGCGGCGTGGGCGTGGGTGTCCGTTGTGGTCAGTGTGGCCGCCGCCGGCGTGCTGGTCTTCGACTGGGCCAAGCGTCGGGCGGCGGTCGGCGACGGGGATCGGGTCGGGGCGCCGTTGGGTGTCTCGGACGTGGTCGATCCGCCCACGACCATGATCCCCGCGCTGGGGTCGCGGACGGAGCCGGTCACCGAGGTGTTCCCCGCGCTGCGGACGTCGGTCGCGGCGTCGGGCACGTCAGGCGTCGAGTACGCCCGACGTGACGGCGCGGGCGACAGCCAAGCGGCGCCGTCCGGCTCGTCCGGGCAACCGTCCGGCGCTGGACCTGATCAGAACCAGACGAATGCAGATTCGTCACTTAATGTGACGGAACTGCCGCCAAGTCACCCGACGGAGCAGAATTCCACGTTTGCTGCGCGAACGGGTGACGACCCGCTCCGGTCTCCGTCCGCCGCGGACTCCACCGAGAAGTTGTCGGACCCGGAATCGGACGAGCCGGCGGACCCGACGGCCGACGGGACGACCGACGTCCGGTCGTCCCGGACCGGCGAGCCGGACCGTGCCGAGCCGGACCGTGCCGAGCCGGCCCGTGCCGAGCCGGACCGTGCCGACCCGGACCGGTCGGGCGCCTCGCCGACCTCTGGCGGCTCGAGCGAGACGTCCGGCGCGGGCGGCCGGGCGGACGGCACAGAAGAGACCACCGTGGTCCGTCCGCAGGTGCCGGCCGCGGCGAGCTCGGACCACACCGAGACGGTCGGGCTTTTCTCCCCGTTGAACCCCGTCGTTCCCCCCCGGGCCGATGACGCGGAGGCCACCCAGGCCATCCCGGCGTCGACGCCGGAGCAGGGGGAGGAGCGGGCGGAGCCGGCGGCGGCGGCCATCGTGGCGAGCCTCGAGGACGAGGTACTGGTGGTCGACGAGCAGCCTCGTTACCACCTGGCGGAGTGCCGGAGTTTGGTCGGCCGCGAGACCATTGCGCTGCCGGCCAAGGAAGCGGTCGAGTACGAGTTCACCCCGTGTGCGTCCTGTTCGCCGGTCCGGGTGCTCGCGGCCAGGAACCGGGCCGCGTCGAACTCCTGACGGTCGCGACCGCTGCGGGCCGGCTCCTGGCCGGCCGGCGGTCGTCGCGATACCCACGGGACCGGTGCCGGACCGTCCGCTAAGCTGCTGGTCTCAGGCGTCGATCCGGCCATCACCGGGGAGCCTCCGGAAGAACGGGTGACGCGCGCCCCTCGCACGGGGTGTGTCGCGCCTCAGTAGAGCCGGACGGGTGCGGCCCGTCACAGCCGCGTCAACGAGCGGTCGCCGTCCTCGGGCGGTGGCAAGCGGGGTGGTACCGCGGCCGGTCAGTCCGGTTCGTCCCCGTGCGGAGCACGACCCGGCTGCACGAGGAGAACGGCGCGATGGCATACCCCAAGGTTCCGATGTCCGGCATAGCCGAGTCCGGCAAGCCCGACGAGCCCGCGACGGTCCCGGCCCAGCCGTCGTTCCCCCTGATGGAACGGGACACGCTGGCGTACTGGGCGACTGACCGGACCTTCCCGGCATCGGTGGATGCCCGCCCCGCCGGGGAGAACGGCGCGAACGAGTTCGTCTTCTACGACGGCCCGCCGTTCGCCAACGGTCTGCCGCACTACGGTCACCTGCTCACCGGCTACGTCAAGGACGTGGTCCCGCGCTACCAGACCATGCGCGGCAAGCACGTGGAGCGCCGCTTCGGCTGGGACACCCACGGGATGCCGGCCGAGGTGGAGACCGAGTCCCAGCTGGGCATCAAGCACAAGTCCGAGATCGAGGAGATGGGCGTCGCGGCGTTCAACGACGCCTGCCGAGACTCCGTGCTCCGCTACACGAACGAGTGGCGCGACTACGTCACCCGCCAGGCCCGCTGGGTGGACTTCGACAACGACTACAAGACGCTCGACCTGCCCTACATGGAGAGCGTGATCTGGGCGTTCAAGCGGCTCTGGGACAAAGGCCTGGTCTACTCCGGCTTCCGGGTGCTCTGGTACTGCTGGCGCTGCGAGACGCCGCTGTCGGCCACCGAGACCAAGATGGACGATGTCTACACCGGTCGGCAGGACCCGGCGGTCACCGTCGGGCTGCGGCTGCATGCCGAGGACGACCCGGAGCTCGACGGCGCGCTGGCGCTGGACTGGACGACCACCCCGTGGACCCTGCCGTCCAACCTGGCGGTCGCGGTCGGCCCGGACATCGAGTACGTGCTGGTCCGCGCCGAGGACGGGCAGCGCTACCTGCTGGCCGCCGCCCGGCTCGGGGCGTACGCCCGTGAGCTGGGCGAGGAATCCGTGGGGGCGGAGGGCGGGGGGTACACCGTCCTGCGCCGCTTCACCGGCGCCGAACTGGTCGGCACCCGGTACACCCCGCCGTTCGACTTCTTCGCCGGCCGGGAGAACGCCCACCAGGTGCTCACCGCCGACTACGTCACCACCGAGGACGGCACCGGGTTGGTGCACATCGCGCCGGCCTTCGGTGAGGAGGACAAGGCGGTCACCGATGCCGCCGGTATCGAGGTCGTGGTGCCGGTGGACACCCGGGGGGAGTTCAGCACCGAGGTGCCGCCCTACGCCGGGATGCAGGTGTTCGACGCCAACCCGACGATCATCCGTGACCTGAAGGACGGGACCGCGTCCTACGTGGGCGGGGTGCTGCTGCGGCACGAGACCTACAACCACCCGTACCCGCACTGCTGGCGCTGCGGCAACCCGCTCATCCAGCGCGCGGTCGACTCGTGGTTCGTCCAGGTCACCGCGTTCCGGGACCGGATGGTCGAGCTGAACCAGCAGATCAACTGGGTGCCCGGCAACATCAAGGACGGCCAGTTCGGCAAGTGGCTGGAGGGCGCCCGGGACTGGAACATCTCCCGCAACCGTTACTGGGGCAGCCCGATCCCGGTCTGGCAGTCCGACGACCCGGCCTACTCGCGCACCGACGTCTACGGCTCGCTGGACGAGATCGAGCGGGACTTCGGCGTGCGGCCGACCGATCTGCACCGGCCCTACATCGACGACCTGACCCGGCCGAACCCGGACGACCCGACCGGGCGGTCGGTCATGCGCCGGGTGCCCGAGGTGCTTGACTGCTGGTTCGAGTCCGGCTCGATGCCGTTCGCCCAGGTGCACTACCCGTTCGACCGAACTCCTGAGGGACACCCCCAGACCCCCGGGCCAGACTGGTTCGAGCACCACTACCCGGGTGACTTCATCGTCGAGTACAACGGGCAGACCCGTGGCTGGTTCTACACGCTGCACGTGCTGGCCACCGCGCTGTTCGACCGGCCCGCGTTCGAGTCCTGCATCGCGCACGGCATCGTGCTCGGCGACGACGGGCTGAAGATGTCCAAGTCCAAGGGCAACTACCCCGACGTCAACGAGGTCTTCGACCGCGACGGCAGTGACGCCATGCGCTGGTTCCTAATGGCCTCGCCGATTCTGCGTGGCGGCAACCTGGTGGTCACCGAGCAGGGCATCCGGGAGGGCGTGCGCCAGGCCATCCTGCCGCTGTGGAACACCTGGTACTTCCTCGCCCTGTACGCCAACGCCGCGGGGGTCGAGGGTCGGGCCCGCACCGACAGCGACCACGTGCTCGACCGCTACATCCTGGCCAAGACGGCCGAGCTGGTCGACGCGGTCACCGCGGCGCAGGACCGCTACGACATCGCCGGCGCCTGCCTGGCGGTGCGCGAGTACGCCGAGGTACTGACCAACTGGTACGTCCGGCGCTCCCGGGACCGGTTCTGGGCCGGTGACCAGGACGCGATCGACACCCTGCACACGGTGCTCGAGGTGACCTGCCGGGTGGCCGCGCCGCTGCTGCCGCTGACCACCGAGGTGATCTGGCGCGG
>JAJCYC010000105.1 GCA_029263115.1 Pseudonocardia sp.
CCGGCGAGAGTGTGCTGTACCTGCTGCGGGTGCGCAGCTACGCGCACCTGCAGCGGCTCGGGCTGGACTACTACGAGCGCGAGCTGGCCGGCCGAATCATGACCCGGATGACCACCGACGTGGACGCGCTGTCCACGTTCCTGCAGACCGGGCTGTCCCAGGCGGTGGTCAGCCTGCTGACCGTGCTCGGGGTGGCCGGCGCGCTGCTGCTCACCGACACCGAGCTGGGGCTGGTCGCGCTGTCCGTGCTGCCGGTGCTGGTCGTCGCGACGGTGGTGTTCCGGCGGCGCGCGTCGGCGGCCTACCGGGAGGCCCGGGAACGGGTCAGCGTGGTCAACGCCGACCTGCAGGAGAACGTCAGCGGGCTGCGGGTGTCCCAGGCCTTCGTCCGGGAAGACCGCAGCGCGGAGGACTTCGGCGCGCTCAGCGAGGCCTACCGGGTCACCCGGCTGCGCGCCCAGCGCTACATCGCCACGTACTTCCCGTTCGTGGCGCTGCTGTCCGAGCTGGCCCAGGCCGCGGTGCTCGGGATCGGCGCGACCCGGGTGGCCGCCGGCGACCTGACCCCCGGGGTGCTCACCGCGTTCCTGCTCTACCTGGCGATGTTCTTCACCCCGGTGCAGCAGCTGTCCCAGGTGTTCGACGGCTACCAGCAGGCCCGGGTGGGGTTGTCCCGGATCGGTGACCTGCTGCGCACTCCGACCTCGGTGCCGGAAGCGTCGGCCGAGGACCTGGTGGCGGTGCCCGAGCGGCTGCGCGGGGAGGTCGAGCTGCGCGCGGTCGGCTTCCGCTACCCCGCCGCCGCGACGGACGCGCTGCGTGAGGTGTCGCTGCGGATCGCGCCGGGCGAGACGGTGGCGCTGGTCGGCACCACCGGCGCGGGCAAGTCCACGCTGGTCAAGCTGCTCGGGCGATACTACGACGTAACCTCCGGGCAGGTCCTGGTCGACGGCGTGGACCTGCGCCGGTACCCGCTGGCCGGGTTCCGCCACCGGCTCGGTGTGGTGCCCCAGGAGGCGCACCTGTTCACCGGCGACGTGGCGTCCAACATCGCCTACGGCCGGCCCGACGCGACCGACGCCGAGATCGAGCGGGCGGCTGCCGCGGTCGGCGCACTGGACATGATCGCCACCCTGCCGGCCGGCTTCCGCCAGCCCGTCGGCGAGCGGGGCCAGGGCCTGTCCGCCGGGCAGCGCCAGCTGATCGCGCTGGCCCGGGCCGAGTTGGTCGACCCGGACCTGCTGCTGCTGGACGAGGCCACCGCCGCGCTGGACCCGGCCACCGAGGCCGCCGTGCTGGCCGCCGGCGACCGGCTCAGCGGCCGAAGACCCGCTCGCGGGGTCGAGCATCCGCACCGAAGACCCGCTCGCGGGGTCGAGCATCCGCACCGAAGACCCGCTCGCGGGGTCGAGCATCGAGGCGGCCGGACCACGGTGCTGGTAGCCCACCGGCTGGTCACCGCAGCGCGCGCGGACCGGATCGTGGTGCTGGAGCACGGCCGGATCGTGGAGCAGGGCACCCACCGGGAGCTCCTGGACTCCGGCGGCCGGTATGCCGCGTTCTGGCGGGCCGGGACGATGGCCCCGGAACTGGCCCCCGAGCCGGCCGCGCTCCCGGCCTCCGACCAGCCGGTCGCGGGCGGCTGATCAGCCGGTCGCGGTCGGCCCACCGGGCACGGCGCCTACGATGCTCGGGAAGTCCCTCGAAGACGGGAGCGGTGTGCGGCAACCGACCTGGTGGCCCGCCGGGCGGCACACCCCGCCGGCGGTGCTGCTGGTCCTCGCTCTCGTCCTGGGCATCGGCACGGCCGGCGTCACCGGCACGGCGGGCGTCACGGCGACAACGCCCGGTGGCCCGACCCCGTCCGCGTCCGCCGCCCGCCACGGCTCTGTCGAGCCGCCGGACTCCGACGCCCGCACCACGCTCCCCCGCAGCACTCTCGCCGGCACCACCCTGGCCGCGGCGGCGCCGACGGTCGCTGCCGGCCGTGCCGTGTGTTCGCCCTGGTTCCCACCCGCCGGGCTGCTCGGCGGGCACGCCCGTTCCGTCGCGCCCGGCACCGGGCAGCACGCGCCGGCCGATGCCGCGCCCCAGGTCCGCGGCCGCGCCGCCGCGAGCCATCTCGGCCGGGCACCCCCGCCTGTCGTGGCTGTGGGCTGAGCCCGTCCGCGTCGGTCGCGGACGGGTGGTACCGCACGTCCCGGGCGTTCCCGGCGCCGTGCCCCTCATCTCGAACGGCTGGACAGTCATGCTTGCCCTCTTCATCGCGACGATACTGTCGACCATCGCCGGCATGGTTCTGATGCTGGGCATGAGCCTGCGTGACGAACCACTTCTCGGCGCGGTGACACTGATGGCCCTGTGCATCGCCGGGACGACCGCGGCCGGCTACGGCGTGTGCACAGTGCCGGCTGAAGCCGCCTCCGAATCCCGGTCCGTCCACCGGGGCGTGTCGGGCGGGCCCGGGCCGCACCGGCCGGAGCTGTGTGAGCTCCGGGCGGTCGCGGCCGTTCTGGTGGTCACCCACCGGACATCTGGTCGAGGACCGGCGCGGGCGGGACGACGGCACGGCCGGGACGCGGTGCGCCACCGCGCTGGCCGAACTGCTGGCCCCGGAGCCTCCGTTCAAGGGATCACCGACCTACCGCCGGAACGTCCTCTTCCTCGACCTCAGCGATCACTACCGCGGTTCCTGGGCCTGCCCACAGGTGATCGGGCAACGTGCCGGTGTACATGGACGACAACCATCTGCACAGCGCGACCTATCTTCTGAGCATGGTCCCGGCGGCAGGCCGGGCGGTGGACGACGCGATCAAGCAGCACCGGCGCCGGACGTCACCACCCTGACCGACCGGACGATCAGAATTCACCCACCCGAGGGTCGGCACGGCCGTCAGGCGAAGGGACTAACCTTGGGACTCGCCGGACAGCCACACCCGAACTTCCACCAAGCGAGGCGATCTACCACCGTGTCCACGAGCAGCTCGTCAGCCGCGTCGGCGCCCCCCTTTCCGACCGCGCAGTTCGGTACCAACGAATGGCTCGTCGAGGAGATGTACCAGCGTTTCCTCGACGACCCGGCGTCGGTCGACCCCGCGTGGCACGACTTCTTCGCCGACTACCGGGCCGCGCCCACCGAGCCCCCGACGACGTCCGAGGGCGGGGGCGCCAACGGGCAGGTGGGCACCGATCGAGCGGCCCCGGCGACATCGGCCGGCTCGGGCGCCGCCGCGCAGGCCGCTCCCGCACAGGCCGCCCCGCCGAAATCACCCGCGCCGGCGGCCGAACCGCGCCCCGAGAAGCCCGCTGCGGGCAGCACCTCCCGCGCCGCCCGGCCGGCCTCCCCGCCGGTGACGGTCAACGGCACGGCCACCCCGCTACGTGGCGCGGCGAACGCGGTGGTCAAGAACATGCAGGCGTCGCTGGGTATCCCCACCGCGACCAGCGTGCGCGCCGTCCCGGCCAAGCTGCTCGCGGACAACCGGGTGGTGATCAACAACCATCTGAAGCGCACCCGTGGCGGCAAGATCTCCTTCACCCACCTCATCGGCTACGCGGTGGTCAAGGCGCTGGCCGACTTCCCGGTGATGAACCGGTACTACACCGAGAGCGATGACAAGCCGGTCGTCGTCGAGCCGGAGCATGTGAACCTGGGCCTGGCCATCGACCTGCCGGGCAAGGCAGGAAAACGCTCGCTGGTGGTGGTCTCGATCAAGGGCTGCGAGTCGATGAGTTTCGCGCAGTTCTGGTCGGCCTACGAGGACGTCGTGCGCAAGGCCCGCGCGGGCAAGCTCACCGCCGAAGACTTCGCCGGCACCACGATCAGCCTGACCAACCCCGGGACGCTGGGCACCAACCATTCGGTGCCCAGGCTGATGCAGGGCCAGGGCACGATCATCGGCGTCGGCGCGATGGAGTACCCCGCCTCGTTCCAGGGCGCGAGCGACGAGCGGCTCGCCGAGTTCGGCGTCAGCAAGATCATCACGTTGACCTCCACCTACGACCACCGGATCATCCAGGGCGCGGAGTCCGGCGACTTCCTGCGTCGGGTCCACGAGCTGCTGCTCGGTGACGAGAGTTTCTACGACGACGTGTTCACCTCACTTCGGGTGCCCTACGAGCCGGTGCGCTGGGTCCAGGACATTCCGGAGGGCGAGGTCGACAAGACCGCCCGGGTGCTCGAGCTGATCGACGCCTACCGCAGCCGTGGCCACCTGATGGCCGATACCGACCCGTTGAACTACCGCCAGCGCCGCCACCCCGATCTGGATGTGCTCTCCCACGGACTGACCCTGTGGGACCTGGACCGCGAGTTCGCCGTCGGCGGCTTCTCCGGCCAGAAGCATCTGAAGCTGCGCGACGTGCTCGGCGTGCTGCGCGGCGCGTACTGCCGGACCATCGGTACCGAGTACATGCACATCTCGGACCCGGAGCAGCGGGCGTGGCTGCAGGAACGCGTTGAGGTGCCGCACAAGCAACCCGATGCGGCCGAGCAGAAGTACATCCTGTCCAAGCTCAACGCGGCCGAGGCGTTCGAGACCTTCCTGCAGACCAAGTACGTCGGGCAGAAGCGGTTCTCGCTCGAAGGCGGCGAGACCGTCATCCCACTGTTGGACGCGGTGCTCGACTCCGCGGCTGAGGCTGAGCTGGACGAGGTCGTCATCGGGATGCCGCACCGGGGCCGGCTGAACGTGTTGGCCAACATCGTGGGCAAGCCGATCAGCCAGATTTTCCGGGAGTTCGAGGGCAACCTGGACCCCGACCAGGCGCAAGGCTCGGGCGACGTCAAGTACCACCTGGGCGCGGAGGGCAAGTACTTCCGGATGTTCGGCGACGGCGAGACCACCGTCTCACTGACCGCGAACCCCTCGCACCTGGAGGCGGTGGACCCGGTGCTGGAGGGCATCGCCCGGGCCAAGCAGGACCTGCTCGACAAGGGCGTCGAGGGATTCACCGTATTGCCGGTGGCGATGCACGGTGATGCGGCGTTCGCCGGGCAGGGAGTCGTCGCCGAGACCCTGAACCTGGCGCTGCTGCGCGGCTACCGCACCGGCGGCACCGTGCACATCGTGGTGAACAACCAGGTGGGGTTCACCACCGCGCCGGAGGCGTCCCGGTCCTCGCAGTACTGCACCGACGTGGCGAAGATGATCGGCGCCCCGGTGTTCCACGTGAACGGGGACGACCCGGAGGCTTGCGTCTGGGTGGCCAAGCTGGCCGTCGCGTACCGGCAGCGCTGGCACAACGATGTCGTGATCGACATGACCTGCTACCGCCGCCGCGGTCACAACGAGGGCGACGACCCCTCGATGACGCAACCGAAGATGTACGACATCATCGACGCGAAGCGCAGTGTCCGCAAGATGTACACCGAGTCGCTGATCGGGCGCGGCGACATCTCGATCGACGAGGCCGAACACGTCCTGAAGGACTTCTCCAATCAGCTCGAGCACGTATTCAACGAGGTCCACGAGCTCGAGCGCGGCACCATCAAGGCGAGCCCATCCGTGGAGACCGGGCAGGCGTTGCCGGTCTCGCTGAACACCGCGGTCCCGCTGGAGGTCATCCATCGGATCGGCGACGCGCACGTAGACCTGCCGGACGGGTTCACCGTGCACTCACGGGTGCGGCCGGTGCTGGACAAGCGCTACAAGATGTCCCGCGAAGGCGACGTGGACTGGGCATTCGCTGAGCTGCTCGCGCTGGGCTCGCTACTGATGGACGGCAAGCTGGTGAGGATGTCAGGTCAGGACATCCGCCGGGGTACGTTCGTCCAGCGGCACTCGGTGGTGATCGACCGCAAGACCGGCGAGGAGTACTACCCGCTGCGCAACCTCGCTGCTGAGCAGGGCCGGTTCCTGCCCTACGACTCGGCGCTGTCCGAGTTCGCCGCGGTGGGCTTCGAGTACGGCTACTCGGTGGCCAACCCGCAGGCGTTAGTGGTGTGGGAGGCCCAGTTCGGCGACTTCGTGAACGGCGCCCAGTCGATCATCGACGAGTTCATCTCGTCCGGCGAGGCCAAGTGGGGCCAGACCTCCGACGTGGTACTGCTGCTGCCGCACGGCCACGAGGGCCAGGGTCCGGACCACACCTCGGGCCGCATCGAGCGGTTCCTGCAGCTGTGCGCCGAGGGCTCGATGACGGTCGCGCTGCCCAGCACGCCGGCGAACTACTTCCACCTGCTGCGCCGGCACGCCATGGACGGCGTGCGACGCCCGCTGGTGGTGTTCACGCCGAAGTCGATGCTGCGCAACAAGCGGGTGGTCAGCCCGGTGGAGGAGTTCGCCTCGGGCGGCTTCATGTCAGCACTGGACGACCCGAGGTTCGCGGACCACGACGGTCCGGTAACCGGTGTGCGCCGGGTGCTGCTGTGTACCGGCAAGATCTACTGGGAACTGGCCGCCGCCCGAGCCAAGGCCGGGCGGGAAGACATCGCGATCGTCCGGATCGAGCAGCTCTACCCTCTGTCGCGGCGCAAGCTGCCTGCTGCGCTCAACCGGTACCCGAACGCCGACGACATCCGCTGGGTGCAGGAGGAACCGGCCAACCAGGGCGCATGGCCGTACTTCGGGCTGGCGCTGCCGGAGTACTTCCCGGAGCGGTTGACCGGCATCAAGCCGATCTCCCGACGCCGGATGGCCGCGCCGGCGGCCGGCTCCGGGAAGGTGCACGAGCTGGAGCAGGCCGGCCTGATCGAGCGGGCGCTGGCCGACGACTGAACCACGACCGTCCGCGGGGCGGCTGCGCGACACGGGCGTGACCTCGGGGGCTGCCGCTCGTTGCTGCCTGCAGGAGACACCGCGTCGGGTCCTGGGGAGGTCGGCGACCCAGCCACCGATGACCCGACCCGGACGACGTCTCCCCGGGGGGCGGGGAAATGCGGATCGTGATCGATGACAGATGCTCCGACGTCGTGGTCCGGGACGTCTGGGAGGCGATCCCCGAGGCCGTTCGGGATGAGCTGATCGCCCGACGAGTGGCGTCCAACGACCCGGGTGCCTTCGGACGTCAGGACCCGGTCGATGGGCGCTGGGAACCGCTGCGGCCGGTCATCCTCGGGACGCGGGCCTACCGACGCCTCGAGTCGATCGTGGCCCGGCTGTTGTGGTTGGGCGTGGAGTCGTGCCGGCGCCGCGCCTCGACACTGGGCGAGCTGCACCAGGCCCTCCGCTTTCCCTACGAGCTTCCGCTGATGGATCCCGACGGCCCGCTGGTGGCATCGGAGCTGACCCGATGTGCCCGTCCCGACCTCCTGGTCGAGGGGGGGCAACCCCGCGTCGTCGAGTTCAACATCGGCACCCGGCTCGGTGGCGGCACGTTGGCGCCCCGGATGGCGCAGGGATACTGCCGACTGAGCCCGGAGGCCGGGTTGTACCCCCCGCCGTCCGCGGTCATCGCGCGGACCGAGGCCATGGTCCGGGCCCTCGGCGGCGAGGTCGGCGGCGACAACCCGCGCCGACTGGCCATCCCGGCATACCGGACCGTCGATGACACCGGTATGCGCCGGTGGCACAAGAAGGTCAAAAAGCTGGTCCTGGCCGATGTTGAGCGCGTGGGCTTCGAAGTCGTGCGGCCGGACCTGGACGAGCTGCGCCTCGACGCCACCGGGCGGCTGCTCGCGGCCGACGAGCCGATCGACCTCGTCCTCATCCCATGGGGCAGTGCGGAGGTCTCTCACCTGGTGGACGGCCGCGGCGGCCTGGCCGCGTTGCGTAGCGCCGACCGCGCGGGGACCGTCGTGTTGTTCCCTCGCACCGAGTCGGTCCTGATCTCCTCCAAGGCCGTCCTCGCCTGGCTCCACGAGGACTGTGACGCGGGCCTGCTCCCCCCGGCCGACCACGCTCTGGTGCGTAACCACATTCCCCGGACCACAGTTCTGGGCCTGGACGGGGCCGCGCCCGACGAGCCGGGCTCGGGCGGGGCGACGGGCCAGCGCGACCGGATGGTCCTCAAACCAGCCGTCGGCAGGTCGGGGGACGGCGTGCTCTTCGGCAGCCATACCTCGGAGTCGGGCCAGTGGTCCCCCGCTGTCGACGCCGCGCGGGAGGCACCGGTGGTTCTGCAGGAGCGCGTCGAGCCCGACCGGATCACCATGCCGTTCCTGGATCGGTGTTCAGGGCAGCAGCTCAGCGCGCGGGTACCGTTCCTACTCAGTCCGTTCCTGATCGACGGTGCGGCCGCCGACGTCAGCGTGCGTCACATGACCCCGGACGCCACCGACCACGACGTGGTGATCAGCGTCAGCCGAGGAGCCCGATGGAACACCGTCGTGCTGGTCGATGACCGCCCCGTTCATCCCTGGGGGGAACGCCGCGGGTAAGCGCACAGGGTGTGCATGGCGAGCGCGGTCTCGTCGTCCACCAGCCGCACCTCGCGGCCGGGTGCCACAGTGGGCAGCACCACCCGTCCGCGGTCGCTGTAGATCTTGACACCCAGCCCGTCCGCAGTCGGACCGGTGTTGTTGAAGACCGACCGGGCACCCCCGGGCAGCACGCTCGCCACGTCCAGGCCGGGGCGGGTGTCCTGGCAGAACAGCTGCCCGCGGTCGAACTCGGCGCGCTCACCGGTGAAGTCCGGCCCGGAGTACAGGCAGAATGAGCCGTATCCGCAGATCGCGCTGGCGGCCACGGTGATGGAGCCGGCGGCCATCGCCGCGCCCGGCACGGCCGCCACCGCGAGCAGGCTGGTCAGGGTGACCAGGGCCCGCCAGCCGCCGGCGGGTGGCGGGAACACCGGCCCGGTGTCGCGGCGGCGGAATCCCCCCGGATATCCGGGGTGGTCGCTGCGCTGGAAGTTCATCCGCACCACTTCGTCGACAGGATCCGCCGCAGCGGACGTCGCGGCGGAGCCTACCCGGCCGGGTGACGCGGCCCGTCGGGTGCCTGTCCGGTCTCCCACGTCGGGCACTAGATTCCCAGGGATGTACTTCACCGACCGGGGCATCGAGGAACTCGCACAGCGACGCGGCGGCGAGCAGGTCACGCTCGACTGGCTGGCGACCCGGCTGCGCGCGTTCGTCGACCTCAACCCGGACTTCGAGGTGGCGGTCGACCGGCTGGCCACATTCCTGGCCCGCGACGACGCCGACGACGAGGGCTGAGCGGGCGGTGACTGGGCATCCCGGGGGACGGTAGGCGGCGAAGCCGGCAGGGTGGGTGAACCCAGTCAGCCCCACCGAGCGAGGTGCGCGGTGAACGTCCGCGCCGAACCGTCGGCGTTGAGCCGCTCCAGGGCGATCCGCAACCAGGCCGGCCCGCGGTGCGGCTCAGCTCAGGATCGCCGGAATCCGGGTACCGGGCACGGCGGCCGCAGTTGCCTGATCACGGTCCGCCCCCGGCAGTGAGCGCTGCTCAGAGGCGCTCGGGAACGCGATGACAGCTCAGCGGCGGCCGAACGGTCGGCGGCGGCCGACCGCCTCGCGCAGCGCCTCGAAGCGTTGGCCCACCACGGCGTCCAGGTAGTCGAGATCGCGGGCGGGCGCGCCGGGCCTCGGTCTGGGCAACGGGCGCAGGGTCATCCAGTGCTCGTTCCACAGCGCCTCCAGCGCCGCGTCCCACTGCAGGCCCACCCCGATCTCGGTGATCGCGGCGCGCTGGTGGGCCGCGACCATCGCCGCCTCCAGCTCCACCAGCCGCTCGGCCAACCGGGCCGCCCGCTCCGTGTCGGACCGCCGCATCCGGGCCACCGCCTCGGACATGCCGCCGGTGATGTCCTTGTACTGCCGCGCCGCGGTCAACCGGACTCCTCGTTCGCGCCGGCCGGGTCCGGGTTGATTTCTCGCTCGGACAAGCCTCGCTCGGCGCCGATCTCTCGCTCGGGCCGGATGTCCGGCACGATCAACACCTCCGGGCGTTGCTGGGTGAAGCGGTCGAACACCAGCGCCCGGGCCGGACGCGGCGACCAGCTCACCGGCGCCGGTGACAGCGTGCCCAGCTCGCTGCCCTGCACGTCGAAGGCCACCCAGCAGCCTATGTCGTCCACTCCGGCGCCCATCATCAGCACCGCGCGCAGCCGCTGAACGCTGCGCCACCAGCCCAGCACGTGCAGCCCGGTCTCCGGGCCACCGCGCAGGACCTGGCGCAGGCTGTCCAGACCGCTGCGGAAGGTGTCCGGATCCTTCTGCTCCAGCACGCCGCTGGCCGCGTCGACGCCGTAGAGCAGCAGGTAGTGCGGCATCGGGCGGGCCGCGCCGACCCCACCGGTAAGCCGGCCGGCGACATCGGCGGCCAGGCCGGCGACCAGCGTGCCGAATCCGTCCAGGGTGACCACCTCGACCGGCTGTCCCGCCGCCCGCACCCGCTCGACCAGCGCGTCCGCCGGCCCGCCTGCCTCCGGCGCGAGCACGCACACGGTGAACCGGGCCGCCTCGGGGCGGTGCTGCACGGCCAGCGACAGCGCCGCCGCGCCGAGCACCGCCGCCGCCTCGGCCACCCCGGAGGACACCACCGCGACGTTGCGTCCCGGGGTGGCCGGCAGCGGCACGGTGGCCGCGCTTCCGGCGACGTCGATGAGCTGGCCGAGCACCGCCACCCGGGTGGCGTCGCCCGCGTTCGGCGACACCAGCCCGGCCCCGGCCAGCAGGTCGGTCAGCAGGGGCGCGCGACCGCCGTCGAACAGCCGGGGCTCGGCGAGACCCTCGGGGCGGCGCTGCCACAGCTCGGTCTGCAGGACGTCCAGGGTGCCCCGGACGGTGGCGTCTGGCACCCGGACGACCTCGTTGCCGTGGGTGATCCCGGACTCGTGGTTGAGCACCGCGTGCCAGCGGGGCAGCGCCAGGGCGACGTCGTTGAGGTCGGCGAGCACCCGCCGCGAGCGAGGCAGCGCCACCCGGAGCACGAACTGCTCGAAGATCGCCGGCCGACCCCAGAACGCCTCGATCCCGGACACGTCCTGGCTGGCCAGCACCAGGTGGATGCCCTGCGAACGACCCCGCCGCGCGACGTCCTCCAACAGGCCGGTCGCCTCCCGGGTCACCGCGTCGCGCTCGGCGAACAGGAACTGGAACTCGTCGATCACCGCGACGATCCTCGGCCAGCGCCCGTCCGGGTCGACCGCGCGCAGCTCCTCCAGCTTGGTGACCTCGTGCGCCTTCGCCGCCTCGGCCCGCCGCCGCATCTCCTCGGCCAGGAAGCGCAGCAGCGCCAGCCCGAACTCCCGGTCGGTGTTGATGTTCACCCCGACCAGCCGGGCGTGCGGCAGCCAGGACGGATCCCGCCGACCCGGGGTGAACTGGGCGAAGGACACCCCCTCCTTGAAATCCAGCAGGTACAGCTCCAGCTCGTGCGGCGGGTAGCGCACCGCCATCGAGCCCAGCATGGCGAGCAGGAAGTTCGTCTTGCCCGAGCCGCTGGGACCACCGATCAGCGCGTGCGGCGAGGAGTCGCACAGCGCGAGCTCCACCGGCAGCCCGTCCCGGAATCCGACCGGCGCGTGCACCCCGCTGGTCGAGCTGGCCCCCCAGTACCAGTCCGTGGGCAGCAGGTCGTCGAAGGTGGCGACCCTGCTGCGCCAGGTCTCCAGCTCCTCGGTGATGGTGTGGCAGGCCGCCGTCACCCGCTCCAGGGGCAACGGCCCGTCGAGCTCGAGGGTGGCGTGCGGGCCGGTCATCGTGCAGCGCGCGGTCACCGGCCCGCCGAGTGCGGACACCGGCGGCTCGCTGCCGATTCTCGTTCCGCTGGCGCTGCTCTCGATCAAGGTGACGGTCTCCACCGGGGCGGACACCGTGGCCGGTACGTCCACCAGCACGAGCTGGATGCCGCAGGCCAGCCCGTTGCGCGCGACCCGTTGCAGGGCACGGTGGTGCTCCTCGCGCAGGCCGGTCCGGTTGCCCACCAGGACGGCGATCTGCCAGGGCTCGGTGCGCCCACCGGTCGCGGCGGTCAGTGCCCGCAGCGACGGGTGCCCGTCGACCAGCACCCGGGTGTGCACCCGCCGGATGTGGTTGGCCAGCTCCTCCAGCAGCTCGCTGAGCCGGCTCGGGTCGTGCACCGTGAGCAGCCCGCCCCGGGTCAACGGGTAGAGCGCGGGCAACGCGCCCGTGAGCTGGCCGACGTCCCACACGTGCAGCGCCACCATGCCCGGCCGGAAGTAGCTGACCACCCGCAGCAGCAGGTTCTCGACCAGCGACTCGGCGGCGTTCCGGGTGTGCGGCGTGGAGATTACCTGCAGGTGCGACTCGTCCAGCAGCGGCACCGCGACCGGGAACGCCCGCTCGGCGGCGGCGCTGTCGACGGTGGCCGAGCCGATCCGCCACAACTGCGGCACCGGGCCGCCGCCGTCCACCTTGCCCGGCTCCCCCAGCCACTCATCGGCCGGTCCGCCGGCGGCACCCGGGGCGGCCTCGGCGACCAACCTCTCGATCCGGACGGGTTCGGTGGCCACCCACTCGCCGAACGCGGCGGCCTCGTCGCGGGCCACCCGGGCGATCGGCTCGGCAAGGTCGGGGTTGGCGAACACCCGGCGCATCCGGGGGTCGCTGCGGGCCTGCGCCAAACCGGACTCACGCAACCACATCTCCACCATGGTGTGCGCGTGCGCGCGCAGGGCCCGGTCCCGGATGGCCTCCGCCGCGCCCAGCGCGGCCTCGATCGCGACGTGCACGCCCTCGAAGGCCGCCTGGATACGATCCCGACGCTGCTCGCGGCGGCTCACCGCCGGCCCCGTGACGTCACCGCCGCACCGGCTGCCGACTCAGAGCTGATGCTTCGCCGGCCGACGCTCGCTCCGCTCCTCGCTCGCTGGCGCTCGCTGCGATGCTCACTCGCTGCCGACTCAGAGCCGATGCTTCGCCGGCCGACGCTCGCTCCGCTCCTCGCTCGCTGGCGCTCGCTGCGATGCTCACTCGCTGCCGACTCAGAGCCGGGCTTCGATCGACGCCACGGAATCGACTCCACCACTGATCAACCCCAGCCCTCGCGTCAACTCCTGATCGGCACGCAGCAACTCCGGTGGGACGAGATGCTCGTGATGCGACCGGTCCAACTCGGACAACATCGCGACCGCCTCGGCCAGCCGCTGCTCGGCGGTCCGCAGGCAACGATAAGCGGTGTTCAGCCGCGCCGACACCTCGGTCAGCCCGGCCCGGACCTCACCCAGAGACTGGCTCACAGACGCTGGGCGATGCCCTCGGCGCTGCTCATCGCCTGTTTGACCAGTTGCTGGACCTCGTTGATCGAGCTGACCGCCTGGGCGAGCTGGGCGTTGGCGTCGTTGACGTCGGCCTGCGAGCTGCCCTCGGTGACCCGCTGCAGCGCGGCCTGGGCCTCCTCGAGCTGCGACTGCGCCTGCTGCAACGCGCCCAGGCTCTCCGAGGTTTTCTGGTTGGCCAGCTCGATGCCGGCCCGGACCTCTTCGATGCTCGCCATGGCTACCTCTGCCCTAGTCCCAAACCCCTGTCCGGGGACCCGATTGCACCGAATGTAGTCCTCGGCGGGCCCACCACGCGGATCCGCCGCGGTCGACATGGTCAGGGCCACCCGGTCGTGCACCGGCAGTGGATGTCGGCGGTCCCTACGGGCGTCGCTCACTTACTCCGTGCAGCCGGAGCCTGGTAGACCAGGCAGTCTCCCACCACGCGCAGGTCGATGCTGTCAATGTTGGCGGCGTCACAAGCCACTAGGGGCGACAATGTCGACGCCAGAAGCAGACGACCCCACTGTCCACATCCTGTGGATCAACGCCGGCCTGAGCTGCGACGGGGACTCGGTGGCGCTCACCGCCGCCACCCAGCCCAGCATCGAGGAGATCGCGCTCGGCGCGCTCCCGGGCCTGCCCAAGGTCGCGGTCCACTGGCCGCTGATCGACTTCGACAACGGACCGGTCGGCGGGACCAACGACTTCATCGAGTGGTTCTTCATGGCCGAGCGGGGCGAGCTGGAACCGTTCGTGCTGGTCGTCGAGGGCTCGATCCCGAACGAGGCGATCAAGCCGGAGGGCTACTGGTCCGGGTTCGGCAACAACCCGGAGACGGGGCAGCCGATGACCACCAGCGAGTGGCTCGACCGGCTCACGCCGAAGGCGCTGGCGGTGCTCGCGGTCGGCACCTGCGCCACCTACGGCGGCATCCACGCGATGGCCGGCAACCCGACCGGCGCCATGGGCGTGCCGGACTACCTGGGCTGGAACTGGAAGTCCAAGGCCGGCATCCCGATCGTCTGCGTGCCGGGCTGCCCGACCCACCCGGACAACCTCTCCGAGACCATCCTGTACCTGCTCTACCAGGCCACCGGGGCCGCGCCGATGATCCCGCTGGACGACGAGCTGCGGCCGAAGTGGCTGTTCGAGGCCACCGTGCACGAGGGCTGCGACCGCGGCGGCTACTACGAGCAGGGCCAGTTCGCCAAGGAGTACGGCTCACCGAAGTGCCTGGTGAAGCTCGGCTGCTGGGGCCCGGTGGTGAAGTGCAACGTACCCAAGCGCGGCTGGATCAACGGCGTGGGCGGCTGCCCGAACGTCGGCGGCATCTGCATCGGCTGCACCATGCCGGGCTTCCCGGACAAGTTCATGCCGTTCATGGACGCGCCCCCGGGCAGCAAGGTCTCCGGCGCGGCCAGCGGGGCCTACGGCGGCGTCATCCGCAGCCTGCGCAACATCACCCAGCGGAAGCTGAACAACGAACCCAAGTGGCGGACGAAGGGCAAGGAGCTGACCACCGGCTATCGCAAGGTCTGGTAACCCCACCCTCTGCCCACCACGAGAAGGCGCTGATCATGACCGCTACGCAGGAGAACATGGGTTCGTTCAAGACCGACGAGAACGGTCTCGTCGAGATGGCCTGGGACCCGGTAACCCGGATCGTCGGCAGCCTGGGGATCTACACGAAGATCGATTTCGGTAACCGGAAGGTCGCCGAATGCCACAGCACGTCATCGATCTTCCGCGGCTACTCCATCTTCATGAAGGGCAAGGACCCGCGCGACGCGCACTTCATCACCAGCCGGATCTGCGGCATCTGCGGGGACAACCACGCGACCTGCTCGGTCTACAACCAGAACATGGCCTACGGCGTCCGCCCGCCGCACCTGGCCGAGTGGATCATCAACCTCGGTGAGGCCGCCGAGTACATGTTCGACCACAATATCTTCCAGGAGAACCTGGTCGGGGTGGACTACTGCGAGAAGATGGTCGCCGAGACCAACCCCGGGGTGCTGGAGCTGGCCAATCGCACCGAGTGCCCCAACGCCGAGGCGCACGGCTACAAGTACATCGGCGACATCATGCGGGCGCTCAACCCGTTCTCCGGGGAGTTCTACCGGGAGGCGCTGCAGGTCAGCCGGTACACCCGGGAGATGTTCTGCCTGATGGAGGGGCGCCACGTGCACCCGTCCACGCTCTACCCGGGCGGCGTCGGCACGGTGGCGACGATCCAGCTGTTCACCGACTACCTGACCCGGCTGATGCGCTACTGCGAGTTCATGAAGCGGGTGGTGCCGCTGCACGACGACCTGTTCGACTTCTTCTACCAGGCCATGCCCGGCTACGAGGAGGTCGGCCGGCGCCGGATCATGATGGGCAACTGGGGCGCCTTCAACGACCCCGACCACTGCGACTTCAGCTACGAGCGGATGGAGTCCTGGGGGCGCAAGATGTTCGTCACCCCGGGCATCGTGGTGGACGGCAAGCTGGTCACCACCAGCCTGCTGGACATCAACCTGGGCCTGCGCATCCTCCTCGGTCACTCCTTCTACCGGGACTGGGAGGACCAGGAGATGTTCGTGACCGAGGACCCGCTGGGGAACAAGATCGACCGGCGGCACCCGTGGAACCAGCACACCATCCCGGCACCGGAGAAGCGCAACTTC
>JAJCYC010000106.1 GCA_029263115.1 Pseudonocardia sp.
CTCCAGCTCGACTCGGTCAACGTCGCGGTCCGGGCGCACTACATGCCGGTGTTCAGCCGGCTCGGCGGCTATCCGCGCGAGCTGCTCGACGAGGCGGCCTGGGCCCCGCACACGGTCCGCCGGCCCCGGATGCTGGTCGAAAACTGGGCGCACGAGGCGTGCCTGCTGCCGGCCGCAGACTGGCCGCTGTTGCGCTCGGGGGCCAAGCGCGCGGGCTGGTGGCGGCACTACGGCGAGCTGGCGCGGCGGGAGTCGGTACTGGTCGAGGAGGTGCTCGCGGCGGTCGAACAGGTGGGGCCGGTCGGCGCCGGCGAGCTGGAACGGATGCTCGGCGGTGCCCCCCGGACGGCCGGAGGGGGCGGCTCCTGGTGGTACCGCTCCGAGGTCAAGCGGATCTGCGAGTACCTGTTCGGCACCGGCCAGCTCACCACCGGCGCCCGGCTGAACTTCCAGCGGCTCTACGACCTGCCCGAGCGGGTGCTGCCCCCGGCCGTGCTGGCCGCCCCGCCGCCGGCACCGGACGAGGCGGCCCGCCGGCTGGTCACCCACGCGGCGACCGCGCTCGGGGTGGCGAGAGAACAGGAGCTGCGCGACTACTACCGCCTCGGGCCGACGGAGTGCCGTGCGGCGGTCGCGGAGCTGGTCGCCGCCGGCGAACTGGAGGCCGTGCCGGTACAGGGCTGGCGGGCGCCGGCCTACCGGCGACCCGGCACGCGGGTGCCCCGGCGGGTGGACGCCCGCGCGTTGCTGTGCCCGTTCGACCCGTTGATCTGGGAACGCGCCCGCACCGAGCGCCTGTTCGGCTTCCGGTACCGGATCGAGATCTACACCCCGGCTGCCCGGCGGGAGTACGGCTACTACGTCTTCCCGTTCCTGTTGGGCGACGCACTGGTCGCCCGGGTAGACCTGAAGGCCGACCGGGCGGCCGGGGTCCTCCGTGTGCCGGGCGCGTTCGGCGAGCCGGGCCCGGTCTCGGCCGAGTCGCCGGACACCGCCCGGGCCTCGGACACCACCCCGGCCCGGGTCGCCGCCGAGCTGGCCACCGAGCTGCGGTCGATGGCCGAGTGGTTGGGGCTCGGCGGGGTACTGGTCGGTGACCAGGGCGACCTGGCCGGGCCGCTGGCGGCCGAGCTGCGGGCTCAGGCGGCCTGAGCGGCCCGCCGGACGAGCACGTCGCCGCTGCCGGTGCGCCCGTACACGACCAGGCCGGCCGGTCGCTCCGGGGCCTGGCCGCGCAGGTCCAGCTCGCTGCGGACCCGCCCGGAGCCGGAGGTGAGGTCGAGCTCGGCGGTCACCCCGGCGTGCACCCCGACCCGGAGATCGCCCGAGCCGGTGCTCAGCCGCAGCCGCCCGGCCGCTGCGTCGTCCACGGTGATGTCGCCGGAGCCGGTGCGCGCGGTCAGGTCGGTGCGGACCGCGCCCAGGCGGACCGTGCCACTGCCGGCCTTCACCTCGGTCGGGCCGCCCAGCGCCGCCAGGGTGAGGTCGCCGGAGCCGGTCTTGGCCCGGGCGGGTCCGCTGACCGTGCCGGCGACCAGGTTGCCGCTTCCGGTGGCCAGCTCGGCGGCACCGTCCACCGCGTCGAGTCGGACGTCGCCGGAGCCGGACCGGGCGTTGGTGTCGCCGGCCCGCCCGGTCACGGTGATCCCTCCGGCGCCGGTGGCCAGGGTGAGCCGGGAGCCGGCCGGCGCGTGCACGGTGACCACCAGCGGCACCAGTCGCAGGGGGAGCGCGTCCGGCGAGCACACCTGCAGCCGCCGGGAGGCCTCCGACCACTGGATCCGGGTGGCCTGCACCGCCTCGGCGCCCAGGTCCCGGCCGAGCAGCTCGCCGAGGTCGAGGTCGCCACCGAACGGGAAGCTCCGGCCGCCCACCTTGATCGAGCCCATGCCGGTGCCCTCGCCCAGCCAGCTCAGCCAGCCCGGCAGCCCCTGGTTCCAGGGGGCGGCGGCACCCGGGTCGGGACGGACCTGAACCCGGACCGTCGATCCCTGCTCGGTGAGGGCCAGGTCCAGCCGGCCCACGCCGATGGTCAGGTCCAGCTCGGCGGCGCCGTGGCAGGACCAGGTCTCGGTCCGCTCCTCGTCGTGGGGCGCCTTGTCGTGGGGCGCCTTGTCGTCGGGCAGCCTGTCGTTCGCCGCGTCGTCGTTCGTCGTGTTGTCGGTCACAGTCGTCCTCCCGCTCAGCCTTGTACCCAGCCGTGCAGCCGGCGTTCCTGCTCGCCGGCGCCGCACATCCGGTCCCGTCCCTGGCCCCGGTCGCGACCGGGGCGCTGCCCGTGCAGCGCGCCCTGCACCGCCTGCGCGATCCACGAGTTCAGCGACATGCCCTGCGAGCTGGCCGCCTGCTCGGCGTGGCCCTTCAGCTGCTCCACCAGCCGCAGGGTGATCCGGCTCATGTCGCCGCCGTCCCCCGCGGGCGGCGCCGGTTCGAGGGACGGCACGGGCCGGGCGGGCTCGCCGACCGCGATCCGCGCCTCCCGGCCATCCAGCCGGACCTCCACCACCCGCTCGCCGCCGAGCGACTCGGTGATCTCCGCGGCCATGTCGGCCAGCGCGTTCAGCAGGGCCAGCCGGGCGGCCGGCTCGATCGCGGCGGCCAGCAGGCCGGCGGTGCGCCGGGTCTGCTCGTCACCGGCGGAGGCCGCGGTGAGCAGGCCCTCGCGCAGTGCGCTGACGTACGGGGTGAGATCCATGACGCCATAATGGCGTCATGGCTGACGTCGCACAACTGTCGGTATGCTGTCGGTATGGTGTCGCGGCGGCCGGCCGGTATTCCATCGGGGGCCGCGGTTACGCTCCCGGCATGGCCGACACCGTCCGCTTGAAGGTCCAGCTGGTCGCCAAGACGCAGTTCCTCCCGCCGGCCGACGTGCCGTGGGAGACCGACGCGGACGGTGGTCAGGCGCTCGCCGAGTTCGCCGGTCGGGCCTGCTACCAGTCCTGGACCAAGCCCAATCCGGCGACCGCGACCAACGCCGGCTACCTCAAGCACATCCTCGAGGTCGGCCACCTCTCGGTGCTCGAGCACGGCACGGTGAGCTTCTACCTCACCGGGGTGTCCCGGTCGCTCACCCACGAGCTGATCCGCCACCGGCACTTCTCCTACTCGCAGCTGTCCCAGCGGTACGTGCCGGGCCGCGGCTCCGCGCTCGTCGAGCCGGACGTGATCGCGGACGACCCGGAGCTGCACGGGGTGTTCGTGGAGGCCGCCGAGGCGGCCGCCAAGGCCTACGACCAGCTGCTGGTGGGACTGGAACGGCGGTTCGCCGAGGAGCCGAACGCGACGCTGCGGCGCAAGCAGGCCCGCCAGGCAGCCCGGGCGGTGATGCCGAATGCCACCGAGACCAAGATCGTCGTCACCGGCAACTACCGGGCCTGGCGGCACTTCATCGCGATGCGGGCCACCGAGCATGCCGACGTGGAGATCCGTGAGCTGGCGGTCGCCTGCCTGCGCCAGCTGCAGGCCGAGGTGCCGAACGTGTTCGCGGACTTCGAGATCGGTGCACTCGCCGACGGCACCGAGATCGCCTCGAGTCCGATGGTGAGCGAGGGATGAGGCTGGTCCCCGCCGAGCGCGACCAGCTCTGCGACCTGTTCGAGCGCACCGGCCCGGCGGCCCCCACCCTGCTGCCCGGCTGGCGCGCCGAGGAGCTGCTGGCCCACCTGTTGGTGCGCGAGCGGCAGCCGATGGCCTCGCCGGGCATCCTGGTCGGCCCGCTGAGCGGGATCACCGAGGCGGCGATGCGTACCTACGCGAGCCGGCCGTGGTCCCGGCGGGTCGAGCTGCTGCGCTCCGGTCCGCCGCTGTGGTCACCGTTCCGGCTCGGCCCGGTCGACGAGCGGGCCAACCTGCTGGAGTTCGTGGTGCACCACGAGGATCTGGCCCGGGCCCAACCGGGCTGGAGCGCACCGCGCCCGTCCTCTCCGGAGCGAGAGGGGACGCTGTGGTCGGCGTTGCGGCTGATCGCCCGGGTGATGTATCGGCACAGCCCGGTCGGAGTGCGGTTGCGCCACCCCACCCGGGAGCGGTCCGCCGAGATCAGCGCCCGTCCGGGCCGGGGCCTGGTCACCGTGTCGGGCATGCCGTCCGAGCTGGTGCTGCACGCGTTCGGCCGGGAGGTCGGCCAGGTGCGGCTGGAGGGCGCCGCACCGGACGTCGAGGCTCTCACCGCGAGCCCGCGCGGGCTCTGACCGCCGCCGCGCGGTTCGCGCCGCAGGTCCGCGAGGTTCCGAGGACGGCCCCGCGGACTCTCCGACGACCGCCGCAGCGCGCCCGAGGCGACCCTGCGCGTCGGTCGACCGGCGGTTCGGCGCTAGGATGGACGCTGATGCGCTTCAGCCGAACACGGCGGCGCCGCGTGCGCATGCCGCTGGCGCGACCCAAGCCCGTCGCCGTCCCTTTCGACCGGCGACACGACCAATGGTCGGCGCGATGTCGGCCGCGAAAGTTGTTGACCTGTGAACCGTTCCCACCAGAATTCCCGCCGATCCACCCGCCCCGCCGAGCCGGAGCCGAACCCTGAGCTCCCGGTCTCCCCGCCACCTCCGCTGCCCGAGAACGGGCTGCGGGTCGTGGCCCTCGGCGGCATCGGTGAGATCGGCCGGAACATGACCGTCTTCGAGTACGGCGGCCGGCTGCTGATCGTCGACTGCGGGGTGCTCTTCCCCTCGGAGGACTCACCCGGCGTCGACCTGATCCTGCCCGACTTCCGGGCCATCGAGGACCGCCTCGACGAGATCGACGCGCTGATCCTCACCCACGGCCACGAGGACCACATCGGGGCCATTCCCTTCCTGCTGCGGATGCGCCCGGACATCCCGATCGTCGGGTCCAAGTTCACCCTCGCCCTGGTCGCCGCCAAGTGCAAGGAACACCGGCTCACCCCACACCTGCGCGAGGTCCGCGAGGGTCAGCGGAGCAAGCACGGGTCGTTCGAGTGCGAGTACTTCGCGGTGAACCACTCCATCCCGGACGCGATGGCGGTGGCCATCCGCACCCCGGCCGGGCTGGTGCTGCACACCGGTGACTTCAAGCTCGACCAGCTGCCGCTGGACGGCCGGCTGACCGACCTGGCCGGGTTCTCCCGGCTCGGCGACGAGGGCGTCGACCTGCTGCTGTCCGACTCCACGAACGCCGACGTGCCCGGCTTCGTGATCGCCGAGCGGGAGATCGGTCCGGTGCTGGAGGGGGTGTTCGACGCCTCCCCGCAGCGGATCATCGTGGCGTGCTTCGCCAGTCACGTGCACCGGGTGCAGCAGGTGCTCGACGCTGCCGCCGCCCGCGGCCGCAAGGTCTGCCTGGTCGGCCGCTCGATGCTGCGCAACATGGGGCTGGCCGCCGACATGGGCCTGCTCAAGGTGCCGGACGGCCTGCTGGTGGAGCTGGACGAGGCGATCAAGCTGCCCGACCACGAGCTGGTGCTGGTCTCCACCGGGTCGCAGGGTGAGCCGCTCTCGGCGCTGTCCCGGATGGCGCGTGGCGAGCACCGTCAGGTGCGGATCGTGCCGGACGACACGGTGATCCTGGCCAGCTCGCTCATCCCGGGCAACGAGACGGCCGTTTTCGGCGTGATCAACGGGCTGACCCGGCTGGGCGCCCGGGTGGTGCACCAGGGCACCGCCAAGGTGCACGTCTCCGGGCACGCCCCGGCCGGAGAGCTGCTGTTCCTCTACAACGCGGTGCGCCCGAGCAACGTGATGCCGGTGCACGGCGAGTGGCGTCACCTGCGGGCCAATGCCGCGCTGGCGATCAAGACCGGCGTGCCCGAGGACTCGGTTGTGCTGGCCGAGGACGGCGTGGTGGTTGACCTGGTCGACGGCCGGGCCAGTGTGACCGGACGGGTCGAGGTCGGCCGGGTCTACGTCGACGGGTTGTCGGTCGGCGACATCGGCGAGTCAACCCTGGGCGACCGGCTGGTGCTCGGCGAGGGCGGCTTCATCGCCATCACGATCGCGTTCTCGGTGGCCAACGGCCGGGCGGTGGCCGCACCGACGGTGTCCGGCCGCGGATTCTCCGACGACCCGAAGGCCCTGCGCGACATGGTGCCGTTGATCGAGAACGAGCTCTCGCGGCTGGAGAGCGAGGGGGTCACCGACACCCACCGGATCGCCCAGGCGGTGCGCCGGGCGGCCGGCCGGTGGGTGTCGGACACCTACCGCCGCCGGCCGATGATCGTGCCCACGGTGATCCCGGTCTGATCCCGCCCGCCCGTCCGGGTGGCGGGTCAGGGTCGGGGGGTGGCGGAGGCGAGGAACACGGCCCAGCACGGCCGTGCGTCCGACCATCCGCCGACGCCGGTGAGTACCGCGACCGAGCCGGTCTTCATCGGCTGCCAGGTGCCGGTGAGCTCGCCGACGAGATCCTCCAGGCCCGGATTGTGCCCCACGAACAGCACCGACTCCGCGGTCGGCGGGAGTTCGCGCACGACCGCCAGCAGGTCGCGGGTCGTGGCGTCGTAGAGCCGGTCCTCGACGCGCACCTCGGTGGGGCTGACCAGCCGCCCGGCCACCAGCTCCCAGGTCTGCCGGGCCCGGGTCGCCGAGGAGCAGACCACCAGGTCGATCTGCCCGACCTGGTCGCGCAGCCACTGCCCGGCGACCGGCGCCTCTCGCTTGCCCCGCTCGGCGAGCGGCCGGTCGTGGTCGGCCACGCCGTCGGGCCAGAGGGACTTGGCGTGGCGCAACACGATCAGTCGACGGTCCATGTCGGAATTGTCGTGCCCGCCGACGACGCCGCGACCGCGGGTCCGGGTGCTTGCCGATGCCGACGCGGGACACACCAGTCTCCGGACACCCCGGGGCGGTTCGGTTTCCGCGTCAAGGTGACCGTCTGATGAGCGTGACGTTGCCGAAATGTGACACTGGACCGGTCAAGTGACCCTTTTGGGTGACGCGGAGTTCCCGCTAAGTTGTGATCCGCAACTTATTGGTGCCGCTCGCCGCCCGGCGCGCGGGCCGACATGCGTGCTGGGAGGGACGTCAGATGGGCAGGAGCAGCGTGGCTCTGTTCGCGGCCGGTGCCGGGCTGGTGCTCGCGCTGACCGGATGCGGGGCGAACACGGCGGGTGGCGGCGCGGGCTCCGGCGGTGCGGCGGCACCCGTGGCCGGCGGGGCGAAGGTCGGGGTGATCCTGCCCGAGACCGCCACCTCCGCCCGGTACGAGAGCTTCGACAAGCCGCTGCTGGACAAGGCTCTGCGGGCCGAAGGGCTCGACCCGGACATCCAGAACGCCCAGGGCGACGTACAGAAGTTCGCCACCCTCGGCGACGGCATGATCAACAACGGGGTGAAGGTCCTGATCATCGACGCGCCGAACAGCGAGGTCGGTGCCGCAGTGGCCAAGAAGGCCCAGGCCGCGGGCATCCCGACCATCGACTACGACCGGCTCAACCTCGGGGGCACCTCCGACTACTACGTCTCCTTCGACAACACCCGGGTCGGCGCGTTGCAGGGTGAGGGACTGGTGCAGGGCGTCGGCGCCAAGCCCGGGGCGAACATCATCGAGATCGAGGGCGCGCCGACGGACAACAACGCCACCCTGTTCTACGAGGGCCAGCAGTCCGTGGTGAAGGCCAGGTACGACTCCGGTGAGTACAAGCTGGTCGGCAGCCAGCGCATTCCGGAATGGAACAACCAGCAGGGCGGCGTGGTGTTCGAGCAACTGCTCACCGCGAACGGCGGCCGGGTGGACGGCGTGCTGGCCGCGAACGACGGCATGGCCGGCGCGGTGATCACCGTGCTGAAGAAGGTCGGGCTCAACGGCAAGGTGCCGGTGACCGGCCAGGACGCCTCGCCGGACTCGCTACAGGCCATCCTGCGCGGCGACCAGTACATGACCGTGTTCAAGCCGATCGCCCAGGAGGCCGACGCCACCGCGAAGCTGGCCGCCGCGCTGGCCAAGGGCGACCGGGCCGGCGCCGACGCGCAGGCCACGGCCAGTTCCCAGGACCCGAAGAGCAACCGGACGGTCAAGTCGGTGTTGCTCACCCCGATCCTGGTCACCAAGGACAACGTCAAGCAGGTGACCGACGAGGGCAGCGTCAAGGCCGCCGAGATCTGCGTCGCGGACACCAAGGCCGTCTGCGACCAGCTCGGCATTTCCTGACCCACGACCGGGGCGCCGGCCTACGCCGGGCGCCCCGGCCGGCCAGCTCGGCAGAGGAGTTGAGATGAGCACACCGATCCTGGAAATCTCCGGGCTCAACAAGAGCTTCGGGCCGGTGCACGTGCTGCACGACGTCGACCTGGCGATCCGCCCCGGTGAGGTCACCGCGCTGGTCGGGGACAACGGCGCCGGGAAGTCCACTCTGGTCAAGTGCATCGCCGGAATCCACCCGGCCGACTCCGGGGAGATCCGCTGGGCCGGCGAGCCGGTGAAGATGACCGGTCCGCGCGACGCCGCGGCGCTCGGCATCGAGGTCGTGTACCAGGACCTCGCCCTGGCCGACAACCTCGACATCGTGCAGAACATGTTCCTCGGCCGGGAGCGCGGCAAGGCCTGGGCGTTGGACGAGGCGGGCATGGAACAGGCCGCCCGGGAGACCCTGGCGACGCTGTCCGTGCGGACGGTCAAGTCGGTGCGCACCCTGGTCTCGTCGCTGTCCGGCGGGCAGCGCCAGACGGTGGCGATCGCCAAGTCGGTGCTGTGGGACTCCAAGGTGGTGCTGCTCGACGAACCGACCGCCGCGCTCGGCGTGGCCCAGACCCGCCAGGTACTCGACCTGGTGCGCAGGCTCGCCGAGCAGGGTCTGGGTGTCGTGCTGATCAGCCACAACATGGCCGACGTCTTCGAGGTGTCCGATCGCGTCGCCACGCTCTACCTCGGCCGGCTGGTGGCGGACCTGCCCACCCGGGACCTCACCCACGGTCAGGTCGTGGAGCTGATCACCGCCGGGCGCTCGGGGGACCTCGGCCTCACCCGACCCGACACCGTCAGCATCTGAGGGGGACCACATGACCGACACCAGCCCGGCCGGCGCACCGGCCACCCCCGAGACGCCCCGTGACTCCGCCGCCGACCGCGCGGTGGCCGACTTCGGGATCGACACCACCGCACGCAGCACCGGCGAGGCGTTGCGGGACTACGTCGCCCGGGTGCGCGGCGGCGAGCTCGGCTCGCTGCCGGCGCTGCTCGGCCTGGTCGTGCTGGCCGTGGTCTTCTCGCTCGCCTCGGACAGCTTCCTGACCCTGGGCAACATCGCCAACCTGCTGGCCCAGGGCGCCGGCGTCACGATCATCGCGATGGGCCTGGTGTTCGTGCTGCTGCTCGGCGAGATCGACCTGTCCGCCGGCACCGCCTCCGGGGTCACCGCCGCGGTGCTGGCCCTGCACCTGGTCTCCGGCGGCAACCTGCTCGGCGGTATGGGCACCCCGGTGTTCGTGGTGTTCTGCGTACTGGTGGTAGTGGCCGTCGCGGTGGCCGCACAGCTGCGGCTGTGGGCGGCGGCGGTACCACCGGTGTTGGCGCTGGCGATGATGCTGTCCGGCATCCCGCCGAACCCGTGGCTGGAGATGCTGCTCGCGGTGTGTGTGGGCACCGCGATCGGTCTGCTCACCGGGTTCCTGGTGTCCCGGATCGGCATCCCTTCGTTCGTGGTGACCCTGGCGCTTTTCCTGGCCTGGCAGGGGGTGATCCTGCAGCTGATCGGGGAGGGCGGCACGCTCGGGCTGCGGGACGAGACCCTGTTCGCGGTGGCGAACGGCAACCTCTCGGTGGTCGGCAGCTGGGTGCTGTTCGTGGTGGCCGCCGGCGGGTACGCGGCCGTGGTGCTGGCCCGGCACTACCGGCGGTTGCGCGCCGGGCTGGTCACCCAGCCCACGCCGCTGGTGGCGGCCAAGGTCGGCGTGACGTTGCTGCTCGGCGCGGTGGCCACGATCCTGCTCACCCGGAACCGTTCGCAGAGCGCGCTGATCGAGATCACCGGGGTGCCCTTCGTGGTGCCGATCGTGCTGGTGCTGCTCGTCGTCGGGACCTACGTGCTGGACCGGACCAGCTACGGGCGGCACATCTACGCGGTCGGCGGCAACGCCGAGGCCGCCCGCCGGGCCGGGATCAACGTGCCGCGGATCCGGGCCAGCGTGTTCGTGATCTCGGCGTCGGTGGCCGCGATCGGCGCGATCGTCTACTCCTCCAAGGTCGGCTCGGTCGACCCGAGCGCGGGTGGCGGCACGGTGCTGCTCTATGCCGTCGGCGCGGCGGTGATCGGCGGGACGTCGCTGTTCGGTGGCAAGGGCCGGATCAGCAACGCGGTCATCGGGGGCGCGGTGCTGGCCATGGTGGCCAACGGGCTGGGGCTGCTGCGCCAACCCGCGGCCGTGGTGTTCGTGATCACCGGTCTGGTTCTGCTGCTCGCGGCGAGCGTGGACGCGCTGTCCCGGCGGAAGGTCAGCGCGGGTCGGTGAGCGACCGGGATCGGCGGTCGGGTGTGACCGGGGGTTCCGGTGCCGGTCACGGCGGCGGGGCCGGTACCGAGGGCGCCCGGCCGGACGACGCGCGGCGGCACAACCGCACCGCGGTGCTGCGTCGGTTGCACCTCGGGGGGCCGTGCACCCGCGCGGTGCTGGCCGGCGAGCTGGGGCTCAACCGCAGCACGATCAAGGCCGTGGTGGACGGACTCGCCGAGTCCGGGTTCGTCAGCGAGCGGCTGCCCGCGCGGCGCAGCGGTGCGGGCCGGCCGTCGTTGCTGGTGCTGCCCCGGCCGCGTTCGGCGGTGGCGCTGGCCGTCGACATCCGGGTCGACCGGGTCTCGATGGCCCTGGTGGGTCTGGGCGGGGAGAACCTGGGCCGGCTGAGCTGGCGGCTGCGGGCTCCGGCCCGGGAGCCCCGTGAGGTGCTGACCAGGGTGATCGAGTCGGCCGGGATGCTCGCCGAGGAACTGGACACCGCAGTGGTGGCCGCCGGGGTCTCGGTGCCGGGTCTGGTGCGCCGGGCCGACGGCCTGGTCCGCGAGTCGCCGCACCTGGGCTGGTCGGACGTGGCGCTGGGCGAGCGGCTGTCCGCCGGGCTGCGGATACCGGTGACGGTGGCCAACGACGCCGAGCTGGGCGCGCTGGCCGAGCACCACCGCGGCGTGGCCCGGGGCGCGGCGGACCTGGTGTTCGTGGTCGGCGACGTCGGCGTCGGCGGCGGAGTGATCTCCGGCGGCCGGGCACTGCGCGGTGCCGGAGGCTACCCCGGGGAACTGGGCCACATGGTGGTCCGACCGGACGGGCGGCGTTGCCACTGCGGCTGCCGGGGCTGCTGGGAAACCGAGATCGGTGAGGCCGCGCTGCTGCGCGCGCTGGATCTGGCGCCCGGGACCCCACGCGGCGAGCTGGTCGCCGAGCTGCGAGAGCTCGGTGCGAAACCGGCCGCCGCGCTGACCCGGCTGGCCGAGTTCACCGACTGGCTCGCGCTGGGTCTGGTCAACGTGGTCACCATGTTCGCCCCGGAGGTGGTGGTGCTCGGCGACCTGCTGACCGCGCTGCCGCAACCGGTGCTCGGCACGGTCGCCGACCGGGTGCGGGAACGCAGCATGGTGAGTCGGGCGATCGGACACACCCGGGTGGTGCGCTCGGCGCTGGGCACCGAGGCCCAGCTCGTCGGGGCCGCCGAGCTGGCCTTCGACCCGGTGCTGGTGGCGGCTTCGGGGGTCTGACGGCCCGGGGTTCGCGGGTCCGCCCGCCGGTCCGGCACGGCACGCCGGGCGCTATCCGACCCACCCGCAGATGGACGAAGCCGGCGGCGGTGCGGCCACTCCCAGCTCTCCGGCCCGCTCGCCCTGGGCCCGCCTCCGCCGTTTCGTCCCCCCGTCGGGTTACCGTGTCGGTCATGGCGGGACGATCGACCACGGGCAGGCGGGCCAGCACGACCCGGGGTAGGCAACCCGCGGCACGTCGCGGATCGACGGCCCGGACGGCGCGGCCCCGCCCCTCCGGCCCGCCCAAGGACGTGATCTATCTGATGGGCCGGCTCCTCGGCGGGCTGCGTCGGGGCGTCGGACGCATCGCCGAGATCGACTCCGGGCACCGCCGTGACGGCATCGCCCTGGTGTTCATCGGGCTCGCCGTCGTGGTGGCGGCCGGCGTGTGGTGGGGTGGCGGCGGTCCGGTCGGTCGGGGGGTGACCATCGGGCTGACCACGGTGATCGGCGCGGCGGCCTACCCGCTGCCGGTGTTCATGGTGGGCCTGGGCCTGTACCTGATGGGCACCCCGGCGACTCCGGAGACCCGGCCCCGGGTGGCCTTCGGTACGTTGCTGCTGACCTTCGGCGGGCTCGGGCTGGTGCACGTGCTCGCCGGGGCACCGATGCAGCTGACGGAGTGGCGCCGGGCGGGTGGCGCGCTGGGCTACGTGGCCGGGGCGCCGCTGACCCTCGGGCTGACCGGGTGGGTGTCGGCGCCGGTGCTGGCGCTGGCCTCGCTGTACGGGGTCCTGCTGCTGCTGGGAACCCCGGTGCGCGAGGTGCCGTCCCGGGTCCGGGCGCTGTTCTCCGGTCCGCCCGCCGGACCGGGGGACGGAGACCAGCCGGGGCCGGACGAACTCGTGCCGAGCGAGCCGGAGGTGGCCAGGCTGCGCCGGCCGGCCCGCCGCCGGCAGGCCACTGCGTACGCGGACGCGGTGGACGAGGCCTTCGCCGGGGCCATCGTGGAGGCGCCGCCGATGTCGCCGCCGGTGTCGCCGCCGACCCGGCCGAAGGTCCTGCCCCCGGCGCTGGTGCCGGCCAGCTCCGTGCCGGACAAGCCGGCCGCGCCCGAGCGGTCCGGCAAGCCGGACAAGGGTGCCGAGGCCGAACGGTTCGACGTGCGGGACCGTCCGGAGGCCGGGCAGGGCGGCTACCAGCTGCCCCCGGACGACCTGCTGCCCGCCGGCGCGCCGCCGAGGACCCGCAGCGCCGCGAACGACGCGATGATCGAGGCGATCACCGGGGTGCTCGACCAGTTCAACGTCGACGCGCAGGTCACCGGCTTCACCCG